>JBJEYH010000311.1:0-2564 GCA_051886675.1 Aristaeellaceae bacterium | reverse complement strand
CCGTGCAGTAGCCGGAGAGATGGAACTCCTCCACCCGCTCCCGGCACAGCTGCTCATTCAGGTCGCAGATGGCCCCCAGCTCCCACAAGGCGCTGCTCTGCACCGCCGATATCACGCTGCGGCCCTCGCCCAGGCCCAGCACGCCGATGCGCAGCTTCCCGTTCGACTCGCTCATGGTTGTACGCTCCTCTCACATTTGTAGGGTACAGGTCTGCCCGGCCTTCAGGCGGCACAGACGCTCCCGGCCCTGACAGCGCACCGTCACGTCCACGTCCCGGGGGCTGAGCAGCGTGGCTTCCGTCAGACGGCCTCCCTGCCACCTCGCGCCCACCTGCACCGGGCCGTCCGCCATCAGCCCCGCGAAGCTGCCCTCCGTCCATGCCCCGGGCAGGGCGGGCAGCAGCTCGATCATCCCGTCCCGGCTCTGCAGGAGCATCTCGGCCACCGCGGCTGCCACGCCCGTATTGCCGTCCAGCTCCCACACCGGCGCGAAGGACGACGCCCCCCGCGTGGACGGGTGCATCACCAGCAGGCTGGGCAGGGTCAGCTGCCGCCGCAGCTCCATCAGGTGGAACAGCGCCTGCTCCCCGTCCTTCAGCCGCGCGCTGTAGAGCGTCAGCATGTTCCGCGCCCAGCCGGTGTCCTCCCACTGATCATAGGGATCCAGCCGCCGCCGGATGCTCTCCCGGGCGGCTTCCGCCAGGGCCGGCGTCTCCTCCGGGGTGATCTGCCGCAGCGGGTACAGCCCCACCAGATGGCTCATGTGCCGGTGCTGCGGATCCTTCGGGGGCAGGTCGTGGGCCCATTCCGCCAGGGTGCCGTCCGGCAGCGCCCGGGGCATGGGCAGCCTCGCCAGCGCGTCCCGGGCCTGCCGCTGATGCGCGTCCTCCGGCAGCTGCAGCGCCGCGTGGGCCGCCAGATCATCCTCCAGCAGCGCGCGGATCATGCTCGTCTCAAACGTGCCGCCATTGGAGGCATACGCCTTGCCCTCCCCGGTCACGAAGGCGTTCTCCGGGGAGATGGACGGCCCGCCAAGGAGCCTCCCCTCCCCGTCCCCGAACAGGTACGCCAGGAAGAATTCCGCCGCCTCCCGCAGCATCGGCAGCGCCTGCTCCCGCAGGAAGACCCCGTCCCCCGTGCGGCGGTAGTGGGTCATCAGGTCCAGCGCCAGCCACGCCCCGCACCCCGGACAGGGCGAAAGGCTCCTGTTCCAGTAGGGCTGCGCGTAGCCCCATGCGTTGGATACCAGCTCCGCCGCCCAGCCCGGCAGACCGTAATGCCGCCGGGCATTCCTCCGCCCGTGGGGGATCAGCCGCTTCTCCATCCAGCTAAACAGCGGCCCATGGCTGTCGCTCAGGCCCGTCTGCTCGCACAGCCAGTAGTTCATCTGCGTGTTGATGTCCAGGTGCATGTCGCAGGTCCAGCCGATGCGGCAGGCCACGTTGTCGTTCCACACCCCCTGCAGGGACATGGGCAGCGGCGCGTCCGCCCTCGCTCCGCTGACGGTCAGGTACCGCCCGAAGGCAAACATCGCTTCCGCGTAGTCCGCGCCCTCGCCGGTCAGCCGCAGCTGCGCCCGGTTCATCTGCGCGGCGAAGTCCGCTGTGTGCCGGGTCAGCAGCGATACGTAGTCCGCCAGGCTGCACGCGCCCGTCAGCCGGGCTCGGGTCTGCGCCGTCCAGGCCTCGTCCGGGAGACGGGGCGCGTCCTCATCCAGCACGAAGTCCGACGCCATGGTCAGCCGCAGGAGCCAGTCGTGGCTGCCGCGGATCATCAGCCCGTCGCCGTCGCGGACAACCTCGCCGTCCCCGGCGTCCACCGCGATGAACCCCAGCAGATGCGTGCCGCAGGTACCGTCCGAGTGGCGGGTTTCGAGGGCCCGGGCGTCCAGCAGCAGCCCGCCCTGCCAGGGAACAGCCTTCGCCGCGCCCTCCCCCAGGGCAATGCGCACCTGCATGGGCGCGTCGTCCGTCACCCGCAGCAGGAACGCCTGATCCGCATGCGAGCAGAAGCATTCCCGCCGCTGCACGCCGCCCGCGTGGGTCACGGTCAGACGCATGACGCCCTCGTCCATGTCCAGGGTGCGGCGGTAGTCCCGCCACGGCCCCAGCGTCTGGCCGATGGTCAGCGTGCCCACCGGCATGGACGTGCCGTACTGCTCCTTCCGGCCCATGAAGCGCTCCACCTGCCGGTCGGCCTCCACGTAATCGCCCCGCTGCGCCGCCGCCCGCGCCAGACGGAACGCTTCCGGCGCGGCAGGATCCGCCGCATCCTCATCCGCGCAGCCGGAATAGAAGGCGATGTGGCTCAGCTCCACAGTCTCCTGCTCCACCTGGCCGTGCACCGCCTGACCCATCCAGCCGTTACCCAGCAGCATGCTCTCATGGAACGCTCCGCCGGGGGTATCCAGCGTCAGCACATGATGCCCCATAGCCCGATCCGCACCTCCTGTTCATCCATGCGCTCCCGAAAAAAAGGGGAGCCAGAACCTTCCGACTCCCCTTGTGCGTTAACCCTTCACGCTGCCCGCTGTCACGCCGTCCATCAGATAACGGTTGAAGAAC
>JBJEYH010000310.1:0-2569 GCA_051886675.1 Aristaeellaceae bacterium | reverse complement strand
CCCAGTACAGCGTGCCGGCCAGGGTCTCCACCGTCTGCCCGTCGAAGAAGAAGCGCGCGCGCTCCACCCCCGCGGCCTCGCACAGGGTGTTGACCATGCTGTAGCAGATCAGCGTCTCGTTCCCGCTGTCCCGGATGCCCTGGGCGAAGGCCGCGGACAGGTTGACCAGCAGGGTGCCGTTTTCCATGCCCAGCCCCAGCACGTCCTCCTCGGTGAGGCCGTCGGGCAGGGGCGCGGTGATGCCGGCGGCAGCCTCGGCATCGGTGGGGCCGGCCATCAGCTGCTCCATCAGCGCCAGCAGGCTGTCCGCCTGGCTGTGGTGGATGGGCCGCTGCACGGTCTGCAGCCGGGAGCCTCCGGGCATGTACAGGGTCACCTGACGCATCATGTAGGCGTCAAAGTGGGAGCGGAGCATCACGCCCTCGGGCAGCAGGGTCGAGCCGTGAACGCGGCTGTACAGGCTGGTCAGCTGGGTATCGCCCACATACACCCGCACCGCCGATACCAGCGGAATGAAGGTGACCAGCGTCCTGTGCACCGCCGCCAGGAAGCAGGCGGTGTCGATGCCCTCCTGGCGCAGCTTGTCCTCCAGCCCCGGATTGAAGCGCAGCGTCAGCAGCCGCCCGCCGTCCTCCAGATCCGTCACGATGGGATCCACCGTCAGCAGGCTGCTCAGGCTGGGCATGCGGGCCGTGCCCTCGGTGTACTGCGCGCCGGCGGACAGGGCGTTGGTCAGCTCCAGCGCCAGCTGCTGGGGATCCTGCCCGGGGAAGGAGATGGCGCGGGTTTCCGCCACAATGCCGCTGCCGTCCGCAAGGGGGAAGTACAGGGTGGCTGTGGCGTTCACCGGCACGGTGGAGGGGGATTGCCCCAGGGGCGCGCGGCGGGCGTCCATCTGCTCCCAGAGCACGGGCAGCTCCTCGCCGGGGCGGGGGCTGATGGTGCCCAGCGGCAGGCAGCCGGTGATGTCCATGGCGATGGCCTGCCCCAGGATCAGCACGTTGACGTACTGGATATCGGGCAGCTCGCACAGGGTGGAGGCGATGGCCAGACACACCGTGTACAGATCGCTGCGGTCCAGCTGCAGGGCGGAGGCGGACAGGTTCACCGTGCAGATGCCCCCGGACACCTCCACCGGCGAGCTGCCGTAGAGGGTCAGGTTCACCCCGCCGCCCAGGGAAACGGTTTCCTCCGTGGCGGGGTAGCGCAGAAGCGCCTCCAGGATCGCCCGGGCGCTGTGGACGTCGTGGCGCAGCTCGACCTCCTCGTAGCAGACGATCAGCTTCTGACCGTCTCGGCTGGGCAGATACAGCGCCGCCTGCTCGGTATAGCGGAGGGTTTCATCCCCGTAGGGCGCGTCGTAGGGACTGACAGCGGGGGGCAGGGTCGGCGCGTCGGTCTGGTTGACCGGCGGCGCGGCGCAGGCGGTGAGCAGCGTCAGGCACACAAGCAGAAGCAGACACCTTTTCCTCATTGGCTCACCTCCATCCAGGAGGTCAGCTGGGTCATGGTGATGCGCCACAGCCCATCCTCCCGCCGCAGCCGGATGGTCCGGGAGGGCCGGTCCTCATCGCTGCCGTCGCTCATGCGCAGCCGGGCCGACAGGGAGAAGGTGGTGATGCTGCCGTCGGTGGACACGCTGCCCCCGGTGAAGGACGCCTCCGTCAGGGCGGGGAGGGCGTTCATGGCGGTGATGAAGTCCCGGTAGACGGGCCGGTCAAGGCCGGTGCCGCCGTCCTGCCGGGCGATGTACAGGTACATCCGCTGCCAGTCCTTCTGCTGCCACAGCTCGAGGATCACCGACAGCGTGTGTTCGGCGGTGAGGATCAGGCTGTCGTCCCGGACGATGGGATCCGCCAGGCCGGTTTCCCCCAGCATGAAGTAGCGCTTCTCCAGCCGCAGGCTGCCGATGGAGGACGTATCCTGCTGCACCAGGATCTGCACCCGGTCCACGTCGCAGTTCTCGGTGATGGTGGCGGCGATGCCCTGCATGCACAGCAGCCGCCGCAGGGGAACCTCCGTCTGCCAGGCGGGATCGGAGGCCCAGGTATCGGGCTCGTCGGCGTAGGCGTTCATCAGCTCCTGGCTGAAGGTGACGAACAGCGTCCGTCCCTGCCGGGTGGTGGACACAACCCGCGTGCCCGGGGGAAACAGGGAGGTCAGGTCATGGCCGGTGGGGCCGGAAAGCAGGGCGTTGATGAGCACCTGCTCGTAGGGCCGGCTGGGGGACTGGTTGACCACGCGGCTCTCCGGGGCCAGGTAGGGCTCGTCCATGTAGCGGAAGAACAGCGTGGCGGTGCCCTGACGGGTCATTTCGGCAGGGGCCTCCGCGGCGGGCACGGTGGAGGAGGGCGCGGTGGTGACGGGCGCCTTTCCGCCCAGGCTGCACGCGCCGGTCAGGGCGGCGGTCAGGCCCAGCAGCAGAATGAGCGCGATCCTCATGGCTCGGGTGCGGTTCATGCCTTCCCCTCCTTGCGCGTCAGCGGAATGCGGACGATGAAGCGGCTGCCCTTACCGGGCTGGCTCTCCACGGAGATCACGCCGCCGTGGAGCGTCACCATCTGCCGCA
>JBJEYH010000309.1:0-2572 GCA_051886675.1 Aristaeellaceae bacterium | reverse complement strand
GGTGATCGTCTGCCGGGTGGTGCCCACGGCGTCCGCCAGCTCCTCCTGGGACATGTGCCTGAGCCGCCTCAGCTCCCGGATTCTCGTTTCCACGGCCATCCCTCCCTGCTGAAAATGCAATGCATGCTTTGCATTTTTCAGTATAGTCTGCTTTGCATGATTTGTCAAGTACGCTTTGCATTTTCCCTGGGATTTGTCATCGGCGGCGGAATGTGCTATACTGAACGGTACGATCATGAAAAGGAGGCCCGCGCTTGCTGGATTATCTGCGCGCCTGCGGGGAGCAGCGCTTCGACCAATTGCCGCTGAACGATGTGGACCGGCTGATCTTCGCACAGCTGGCGTATCTGGATCTTCGCCGCGCCCGGGCGCATCAGCCCCTGGCCGGCGCGCTGGCGCAGGCGGCCTTCGACACGGACGCGGATGCGACGGAAATGCGCTTCCCCTACCAGCACGCCGACGACAAAAGCCTGTGCGCGCTGCTGTCGGGCTGCAGCCGCTACGCGGACGTGACCTTCGAGGGCTTCCGCAGCGCCTTCGACCACGCCCAGGAGCGGCAGTTCGCCGCGCTGGTGCTGCGCCTGCCGGACGGCGCCGTCCACATCGCCTACCGGGGCACGGACAACACCCTCGCCGGATGGAAGGAGGACTTCAACCTGGTCTTCATGGAGGAGATACCCTCCCAGACCATGGCCCGCCTTCTGGCGGAGGAGTTCGCCCCCGCCGCCCCCGCGCTGGAGCTGTGCGGCCACTCCAAGGGCGGAAACCTGGCCCTGTACGCCGCGGTCAACGGCAGCGACGAGGTGCGCGCCCGTGTGCGCTGCGCCGTCAGCTTCGACGGGCCGGGGCTGTCCCGGCGGATGGCCGAATCCCCCGCCTGGCAGGCGCTGCAGGGGCGCATGCGGCTGCTGACGCCCACCTTCACCATCCTGGGCGCGCTGTTCCATCAGCCCGAGGAGGTGCGCATCGTGGAGAGCCGCGCCTCCGGCCCCAGGCAGCACTATCCCTACAACTGGCGCACCGACGGGGCGGACTTCGCCTATGCCCCCCGCCGCAGCCGTCCCGGGCAGAAGCTGGGGGACGTGCTCTGCGCGGCGCTGGAGCAGCTGGATCCGCCCACCCGGGAGCGCTTCGTGGAGGCGGCATACGAGGTGATTGCCGCCACCGGCGCGCAGACCGCCGGGGATCTGCTGGGCTCCTGGCAGGAGAACACCCGGGTTATCCTGCGCCGCCTGCGGGGCGACCGGGAAACCCGCCGTCTGCTGGGGCATGCGCTGGGCATTTTCTGGCGGGCGGTGGCGGAGGTCATGGGGCTTCCCCTGCCCGAGCGGCCCGATGACGATCCCGATTCCGATCCCGACGACCCCTGAAGGAGGCGCTGCCATGCCCGTCGCCCTTTGGCTGCTGCCCGTGCTGCTGCCGATTCTCTACATATGGCTGATTCACCCCCGGCTGCCCCGGCGGAGTCTGCGGGCCTTCACCGGCGTATGGTACGCCCACCGGGGGCTGTGGTCCCCCTCGCGGCCGGAAAACAGCTGCGCGGCCTTTGCCGCGGCGGCGGAGGCGGGCTATGGCATCGAGCTGGACGTGCGCATGACGGCGGACGGCGCGCTGGTGATTCACCACGACCGGAGCCTGCAGCGGCTGTGCGGCGAGGACGTGCGCATCGAGGCCAGCAGCCTGGAGCGCGTCCGCGCCTGCCGCCTGGCCAATGGCGAAGCCGTCCCCACCCTGGCGGAGGCCCTTTCCGCCGCCAAGGGCACGCCGCTGATTGTGGAAGTGAAGCCCGCCGGCGGCAACGCCTTCCGCCTGAGCCGCGAAGTATACGCGCAGCTGCGTGCCTATCCCGGGCCCTGGTGCGCGGAGAGCTTCTCGCCCCTGGCGCTTTGGTGGTTCCGCCTGCGCGCGCCGGAGGTTCTGCGCGGACAGCTGGCCTTCAACCGCATCCGCCAAAGCGCCTCCCTGCCCGGCCTGATGACGCACCTGGCCGCGGCGTCCCTGATGCAAAACGCGCTCTCCCGCCCGGACTTCGTGGCCTATGAGGCGGACGGGGAATCCCCCCGCAGCCTGCCCATGGGGCTGCTTCGGCGCATGGGCACCCCCGTCGCCGCCTGGACCATCCGCTCCCCGGAGGCCCTGGAGGCCTGCCGCAGCCGCTGCGCCCTGGCGATCTTCGAGGGCTTCCTGCCGGAGGACAGGCCCTCCCCCTGAACCGCGTATCTCCCCGTCCCGACGCCGGACGGGTTTTTTTTGCGCGTTTGTCCCGGAGAGACATCTTTTTGTGACCGCGCGGCCAAGGAACGTATTGACCCGTCCGGCGCAATCTCTTATAATAGGTACAACAAGCATTGTTCGTTCCCCGTAAAGAAGCACAAAGGAGGTTCCATGCTCATTTGAATACGCCGCTATCCGGAAAGACCGTGCTTTTCCTGGGCAGCTCCGTCACCTTCGGCGCGTGCTCGGAGGGATATTCCTTCGTGGAGGAGCTGGCTGTGCGCACGGGGCTCATCCCCGTGAAGGAGGCCGTGTCCGGCACCACCCTGGCCGATGTGGAGGACGTGTCCTACATCGC
>JBJEYH010000308.1:0-2580 GCA_051886675.1 Aristaeellaceae bacterium | reverse complement strand
ATGGAGCCGTCCCGCCGGAAAGAACCGCCCAGCACGCGGATGCACATGATTTCCTTGGCGCCGGAGTTATCGGCGACCTTAAGCCGGGTTTGCGGCTGAATCATAGTATTTCCTCCTTAAACGTGCGGCTTACTTCGCCTTCTCGATGATCTCAACCAGGCGCCAGCGCTTGTCCTTGGACAGCGGACGGGTCTCCATCACCTTGATGGTGTCGCCGATACCACACTCGTTGTTCTCGTCATGGACCTTGAGTTTGCTGGTCTTGTTCAGGATCTTGCCATACAGGGGATGACGGACGCGGGTCTTGATCTGGATGACGCAGGTCTTGTCCATCTTGTCGGACACGACAACGCCGATCCTGGTCTTGCGCAGTCCGCGCTCCTGATTGTTGTTGATTTCAGACATTGAAGCAGCTGCCTCCTTTCAGTATCTCTTACGCCTGCTCCTTGAGGCGAAGAACGGTCTTGGCACGAGCAATGTCGCGCTTGACAGCGGTGATCTGCATGGTGTTCTGCAGCTGACCGGTGGCAAGCTGGAAACGAAGGTTGAACAGCTCGCTCTTGAGTTCCGCGACCTTGGCATTCAGCTGCTCGACGTTCATAGCGGAGAATTCATTTGCCTTCATTAGTCTTCACCACCCGCTTCAGTCTTGGCTTCATCAGCACGCTTGATGAACTTGGTCTTCAGGGGCAGCTTGTGGGCGGCCAGGCGCAGGGCCTCGCGGGCAGCCTCTTCGGGCACGCCGGCGATCTCGAACAGCACGCGGCCGGGCTTCACCACAGCAACCCAGTACTCGGGAGAGCCCTTGCCGGAGCCCATGCGGGTCTCAGCAGGCTTCTCGGTGACGGGCTTGTCGGGGAAAATCTTGATCCACACCTGACCGCCGCGCTTGGTGTAGCGGGTCAGGGCGATACGGGCAGCCTCGATCTGCTGGGAGGTCACCCAGCAGGGCTCGGTGGCCTGCAGGCCATAATCGCCGTAGGCCAGGAAGTTGCCGCGGTGGGCGGCGCCCTTCATGCGGCCGCGGAAAACCTTGCGGCGCTTGACTCTCTTGGGCATCAGCATGGTTACTTGACCTCCTTCGCGGCGGGCTTGGCAGCCACCTTCTTGGCCTTGGGCAGGATCTGGCCCTTGTAGATCCAGACCTTCACACCCAGGCGGCCATAGGTGGTCTTGGCTTCAGCGAAGCCGTAGTCGATGTTGGCACGCAGGGTCTGCAGCGGGATGGAGCCATCGTGATAGTGCTCGGTGCGGGCGATATCGGCGCCGCCCAGACGGCCGGACACGCTGGTCTTGATACCCTTGACGCCATTGATCTTCATGGCGCGCTGCTGGGCCTGCTTCAGCGCCCGGCGGAAGCTGACGCGCTTCTCCAGCTGCTGGGCGATGTTCTCGGCCACCAGCTGAGCGTCGGCGTCGGGCTGCTTGATCTCCATCACATTGATGTGGGCGGGGCGGCCCAGGAACTCGGTGATGTCCTTCTTCAGGGCCTCGATGCCCGCGCCGCCGCGGCCGATGATCATGCCGGGCTTGGCGGTGAAGATGTTCACCGTGATGGTCTGGGCAGTGCGCTCGATGTCAATGTGGCTGATGCCCGTGGCATAGTACTTTTCCTTCAGCATTTCGCGAAGCTTGTGATCCTCAACGAGGTTGTTCGCAAAATCCTTCTTGCCGGCGTACCAGCGGGTGCTCCAGTCGAAGATCACACCAACGCGCGCGCCGTGGGGATTCACTTTCTGACCCATGGTTAAGCCTCCTTCGCCTTCTTCTGGTCCAGCACCACGCTGATGTGGCAGGTGCGCTTGAGCATGGGAGACGCGCTGCCGCGGCTGCGGGCAACGTAGCGCTTCAGCGTGGGACCAGGATTGGCGTACACTTCAGCGACGTAGAGATCCTGCCGGTTCATCTCCAGGTTGTTCACGGCGTTGGCGATGGCGCTGTTGAGCACCTTCAGCACCACGGGGGAAGCCGCCTTGGGGGTGTACATCAGGATCGCGGCCGCCTCGTCCACACTCTTGCCGCGGATCAGATCGATGACGATCTTCACCTTGCGGGAGGAGATGCGAACGTACTTGGCATGAGCCTTCGGGCGCCGGTCGGCATTGGCCAGACGGGCAGCCGTCTTCTCCTTGGAACGGGTTGCCATATCGTTTCACTCCTCTCTTACTTGCGGCCGGTGGCCTTGTCACCCGCGTGACCACGGAAGGTGCGGGTGGGGGCGAACTCGCCCAGCTTGTGACCCACCATGTCCTCCGTCACATAGACCGGCACATGCTTGCGGCCGTCATGCACGGCGATGGTGTGGCCAACGAAATCCGGGAAGATGGTGGAGGACCGGGACCAGGTCTTCACAACCGCCTTCTTGCCGGAGGTGTTCATATCGGTAATGCGCTTCATCAGCGCGCCCTCGACATAAGGGCCCTTCTTAATGGAACGACTCATGCGTTAGCTGCCTCCTTCCTATAGGCTGCGCGATTACTTGCCCGCGCGCTTGACGATCATCTTGTTGGAATACTTCTTGTGCTTGCGGGTCTTCAGGCCCAGAGCGGGCTTGCCCCACGGAGTCACAGGAGCAGGCAT
>JBJEYH010000307.1:0-2593 GCA_051886675.1 Aristaeellaceae bacterium | reverse complement strand
TGGACCAGTGGGGGCCCACCATGCCGTCCTGGAAGGCGGCGGGCGGCGCCCAGGTGGTGGCGGCCTTCTCCACCCTGAAGTCGGAGAAGGTGATGTATCCCCGGCCTGTTTCCTCGGGGAAGAAGCAGCGGCGGCGGACGTTGATCTCCACCTTGCGGGTGTTGGGGTCGATGTCCTGGAAGTTGGCGTAGAACACGGTCTCGTCCCCGTCCTGCACGCTGTACCACTTGTACACGGAGTACTCCGGCTCCCAGGAGGGGGCGTACACCTCGCCGGCGATGCACTCCTCCAGGGTCTGGGCCTCGTAGAGCATCCGGTCGTCCAGGTACACCGCGCCGGTGTGCCGCACGGAGGGCGCGAAGTACCAGTCGCCGTAGGCCTCGGTGGTGTAGGGGTTGTAGCTGCCGAAGACGCCGTTGTTCACCCGCGCCGTCCAGACGCTGCCCTGCCAGCGCGTCCAGCCGGTGACTTCCTCCGCGCCGGTGATCACCGCGCCCAGGGGCTCCACCGAGCGGTAGACGATGCGCCGGTCCTCCGTGCCGCCGTTGCGGGGGCTGACGTTCTCCCGATAAACGCCGGGATACACCAGCACCTCATCCCCCGGCTGGGCCAGGGCTGCCGCGTCGCCGATGCGCCGGAAGGGCCGCTCCTTGGTGCCGTCGCCCTCGCGGGGGGCGGTCTGGTTCACATGGTAGATCATGGACGAATCCTCCTTGCTGTATGAAAATGGCTGTGTGGGAAGCGGATCATGTGCATCCATTATAATATGAAAATCATCCCGTGGCAAGGCCGCGCGCAAAGAAAGCGGCTGCTCCCGCGCAATGGGGAACAGCCGCTGTGCTTACGCCAGATGCTCCAGCACCTCCATGGGATGCTCCAGCTGGGGGAATTCCGGCATCCGGCCGACGGGCTGCATGGTGTCCTCCCGCAGATACCAGGCGGCCTGTAGGGCCTCCATGCCCAGACGCCGGGCGGTTTCCAGCTCGTGGCTGCCGCCGTCGCCCACGTACAGGCATTCCTCCGGCGATACGCCCAGACGCTCCATGCACCGGCGGAAGATGGCCGCGTCGGGCTTCTGCAGCCCCTCCTCCCAGGAGAGCAGCGGCGCGTCGAAGAAGGGGTACAGCGCGCTTTCGCGGATGACCGCCGCCTCCTCGGAGAAGCAGTTGCTGATCAGCCCCACCAGCATCCCCTGCGCCTTCAGCGCGGACAGCATGGGCAGGACGCCCTCGTGCAGATGCCGGAAGCAGGCCTCCTTCGTGGCGACGCGCCGGCGGACGATGGCGTCCACCCGGTCGGGGTCGCGGCGTCCGCAGGCCCGGAGAATGTCCGTCAGCGCATCCTCCAGGGTCAGGAGGCCGGTGGTGCGGGCCTCCTCCGTGGCGCGCCACAGCCGCTGGAAGTCCGCCGCCGGAAGCCCCGCGTCCGCCGCCATTTCCGCGCTGAAGTACAGCGGGCAGCGGTAGTGGGTGATCAGCGTCTCATACATGTCGAAGATGACCGCGCGGATCATGCCCGGGCCTCGCCCACCAGCAGCCGGCTGGCATCCAGGACGAGGCTGCCGCCCTCGGCACGGGCGACGCTGTCCCGCACGGTGACGCGGATGTCCGTCAGGCCCTTCGCCAGGTCGACGTCCGCGGACAGGCCGTCGTCATCGTACAGGGAAAGGGACGCGCCATCGTCCAGCCAGCCCAGCAGGGTCAGATGGCCTGCGTCGATGCCCTCCACGTATTCGGCGGGCTTTGCCAGGGGTACGACGTGACCCCGGCGGATGAACAGCGGCAGCTCGCTGAGCGCCAGGTCGATCCAGTGATGCCCCGCCTTCATGGGGATCAGGTCGTAGTCGTCCCCGGCGCGGAAGCGCACCAGCAGCATGTCCTCGGGCAGGTACACATGACGGCCCCGGGCGTTCTGCTCGCAGACGGGGGCGATCATGCAGCCCTCGCCCAGCATCACCTGATCCTCCGTGCGCAGGGCCATGGGATCCTGCGGATAGTCGAAGGCCAGGGGCCGGAAGTACATGCCGTCCTCCATGGCGGCCTTCACGAACTCGCTGTACAGGTAGGGCACCAGGGCGTAGCGCACGGTCAGCACGCTGCGCATGTCCTCCCAGAGGGAGAAGCGGAAGATCTCCTGATCCCTTGTGTGCTGGGCGGAATGGTTGCGCATCAGCGGCGTGAACACCCCCAGCTCCAGCCAGCGCAGCAGCAGATCCTCCGTGGTGTTGCAGGAGAAGCCCCCCAGATCCGCGCCGGTGTACAGGAAGCCGCACATGTTCAGCGAGGGGAGCATCTTCAGGTTCATCAGCAGATGGCTCCACCAGGAGGAGTTGTCGCCCTGCCAGACGCCGCCGTCCCTGTGCGCGCCGATGAAGCTCGAGCGGCTGAAGAGCAGGAAGCGCCTGTCCGGATCATAGCTGCGCAGCCCCTTGGCGGCGGAGCGGGTCATCATCGCGCCGTAGAGGTTGTGGACCCTGTCGTGGCGGATGCGCTGACCGTCCAGCTCGTGGAAGAAGCGGCGGTAATCCTCGGCATTGTTGGCGATGCCGCCGAAGGCTCCCTGCAGGCGGAAGGAATCATGGATGCCGATGTTC
>JBJEYH010000306.1:0-2626 GCA_051886675.1 Aristaeellaceae bacterium | reverse complement strand
CTGGCCGGGCAGGCCCGCCTCCGTCACCCCCACGTGCAGGGGATAGTCGCAGCTGCGCGCCGCCAGCTCGTAGGCCTCGATGGTCAGGCGCACGTCGCTGGCCTTCATGGACAGCACAATGTCCCCGAAGCCCGCCCTTTCCAGCATCCGGGCGTGATTCAGCGCGCTGTCCACCATGCCCCGGGCGGTGGGGCCGCCATCCCGGGCGAGGATCTCCCGCTCGATGGAGCCGCTGTTCACCCCGATGCGGATGGGCACATGATGGGCCCTGGCGCAGTCCGCCACGGCCTGCACGTTCTTCTCCCCGCCGATGTTGCCGGGGTTGATGCGCAGCTTGTGGATGCCGTTCTCCATGGCCTGGATGGCCAGGCGGTGATCAAAGTGAATGTCCGCCACCAGCGGCACGGGGGATGCGTCCACCAGCTGACGCACAGTCCTGGCGCACGCCTCGTTGTACACGCTGACGCGCACAATGTCGCATCCGGCGTCGGCCAGCTGGCGGATCTGCTCAAGGGTCGCGGGAACGTCGGCGGTGTCGGTGTTGGTCATGGACTGCACCCACACCGGGTTGTCGCCGCCCAGGGAAAGCTTCCCCACCTGAACCACACGGGTCTTGTACATGGCGTCGTCCTCCTGTATCTCTGGGGTTAACGGAACAGATTCAGCACGTCCCGGAAGGTGAAGAAGATCATCACGCCAAAGAGGAACACCATGCCCGCCAGATGCACCATGGCTTCCTTCTCCGGGGCCACGGGCTTGCGGCGGATGGCCTCCACCAGCATGAACAGGAACCGGCTGCCGTCCAGCCCGGGAATGGGCAGGGCGTTCATGATCCCCAGGTTGATGGAGATCACCACCAGCAGGTTCACGAAGGAATCCAGCCCGCCGCTCTGCACTTCCTTGCTGACCATGCTCACCACGCCCACGGGGCCGCTGGTCTGGTCAAGCCCCTCGCCGGTGGTCACCAGCGCACCCAGCGCCTTCACGATCACCCCGCTGGCGTACACGCACACGTCCCAGCTGCTCCTGACCGAGCCGATGAAGCCCACCTTCTGCCGCTCGATCCGGTACACGCCGCCGATGCTGACGCCCACCCGGTACTTCCCCGCCTCCTCGTCCCAGAAGGGGGTCATGTCGGTCTCGAAGGTGTCCTCGCCGCGGGCAATCACCATGTGCAGGGGATCATCCCCCTCCTGATAGCCGCTGATCATTCCCAGCAGCGTGTCCACCGTGCCGTCCAGCACGTCCACGCCGTTCACCGAGACGATCACGTCCCCGTCCTTGAGGCCCGCGTCATAGGCGGGGCCGGCGGCGGCCACCTCCGCGATGTAGGGATCCACCCCCGTGGCCACGCTGATCCCGCCGATCCAGAAGTACACGGCCGCCACCACAAAGGCCAGGATCATGTTCATCAGCGGGCCCATGATCACGGAGAACATGCGCTTCCACACGCTCTGCCTGTTGTAGGCCCGGGGATCGTCCTTGTGCTTGCCCTGGGCGTCGTCCTCGCCGTAGAAGGCGCAGTATCCGCCGAAGGGAATCGCCCGCAGGCTGAAGGCCGTGCCATGCTTTTTGCTCTGCCAGCCCACGATCTTCGGGCCGAAGCCGATGGCGAACTCCATCACCTCGATGCCCGTCAGCCGCGCTGCCAGGAAGTGACCCGCCTCATGCACCGTCACCAGGATGCCCAGCAGCAGAATCGCAATCAATACATAAAGAATCGTCATAAGGCTCCTTTCCGCCTGTCAGGCCCGCACCCGGGGCAGCAGCTCGCTGACCGCCCGGCGGGCCTGCGCGTCCGCGTCGAAAATGTCCTCCAGGGTATCGGCGGGCAGATGGCCCAGCCGGTCAAGCGCGCCCTCCACCAGCCGGGTGATGCCCCCGAAGGGAATCTCCTCCCGCAGGAAGGCCGCCACCGCCGCCTCGTTGGCGCCGTTGAGAATGGTGCAGGCCGCGCCGCCCGCGTTCAGGCACTCCCCCGCCAGCCGCAGCGCCGGGAACCGCTCCGGATCCCCCGGCTCGAAGGTCAGCTGCCCCAGCGCGAATAGATCCAGGGGCCTGCTGCCCGTGATCAGCCGCTCCGGGTAGGCCATGGCGTACTGGATGGGCACCCGCATGTCCGGCACGCCCAGCTGCGCCAGCACCGCCCCGTCGGCGAACTCCACCGCCGAATGCACGATGCTCTGGGGATGCACCACCACCTGGATCTTCTCCGGGGGCATGTCGAACAGCCAGCGGGCCTCCATGATTTCCAGGGCCTTGTTGAACATGCTGGCCGAGTCGATGGTGATCTTCGCGCCCATGCTCCAGTTGGGATGCTTCAGCGCCTGCGCGGGGGTGGCGGCGTCCATGCGCGCCCTGTCCCAGGTGCGGAAGGGCCCGCCCGAGGCCGTCAGCAGCAGGCGGACGGGCCGGTTGGGCGACGCGCCCTGCAGGCACTGGAAGATCGCGCTGTGCTCGCTGTCCACGGGGAGCAGGGGCTTGCCCGCGCGCCTTGCGGCCTCCATCACCAGATGTCCGCCGGTGACCAGGGCCTCCTTGTTGGCCAGGAGCACCTGCCGTCCGGCGGCAAGCGCGTCCATCACGCTCTGCAGCCCCGCGATGCCCACCACGCTCACCAGCACCA
>JBJEYH010000305.1:0-2628 GCA_051886675.1 Aristaeellaceae bacterium | reverse complement strand
GCCGTCAGCACCGGCGGCGACTTCGCCGAAATCTTCATGGAGGACAGGATCGACCACAGCATCCTCATGCGCTCGGGCCGGATCGAAACGGTGAATACCGGGCGGCTCCATGGCGCGGGCGTGCGGGTGTTCAGCGGCACCAACGCCGTCTACGTCCACACCAACGATACCTCCCGGGAGGGCCTTATGGCCTGCGCGGAGCAGGCGGCGTCCGCCGTGCGGGGCGGCAAGGGCTGTGTGCTGACGCCCTTCAGACCCGCGGACGTCTCCAACCCCGGGGAAATCCTCCTCCTGCCCACGGACGTCAAGGCCGCCCTCAAGGCCGAGAAGGTTCGCGCGGCGGACGCGGCGGCCAGGCGGGTTTCGAAGGAAATCGTCCAGGTGAACGTGAACTATACCGACCATGTGCAGAACGTGCTGATCTGCAACACCGAGGGCGTGTTCGTCACCGACAGGCGCGTGCGCACCCGGCTCAGCACCAGCGCCGTGGCCTCCAACGGCACCGAGAACCAGACCGGCTCCGACAATCCCGGCGCATCCATGGGCTTCGAGATCTTCGACAGCCGCATCGATCCCGACAGGGTGGGCGAGACCGCCGCGAAGCAGGCTGTGACCATGCTCCACGCGCCGGTGTGCCCCGCGGGCGTGATGCCCGTGGTCATCGACAACGGCTTCGGCGGCGTGATCTTCCACGAGGCCTGCGGCCATAGCCTGGAGGCCACCAGCGTGGCCTTCGGCCTGAGCGAATTCTGCGGCAAGCTGGGCCAGCAGGTGGCCAGCAAGTGCGTCACCGCCATCGACGAGGGCGTCACCCCCGGCGAATGGGGCTCCCTGCACGTGGACGACGAGGGTACCCCCACCACCCACCTGACGCTCATCAAGGATGGCGTGCTGATGAACTACATGATCGACAAGCTGGGCGGACGGCGCATGAACATGGCCCCCACGGGCTCCGGCCGGCGGCAGAGCTACGCCTTCGCGCCCACCAGCCGCATGCGCAACACCTTTATCGCCCCTGGCCAGGACGACGAGGCCGAGATGATCGCCACCATGGGCGACGGCCTGTATGCCAGGAAGATGGGCGGCGGCTCGGTGAACCCCGCCACGGGCGAGTTTAACTTCGCGGTGAACGAGGGCTATCTGGTGAAGGACGGAAAGATCGCGCATCCCGTGCGCGGCGCGTCGCTGATCGGCCGGGGCAGCCAGGTGCTGACCCGCATCGACCGGGTGGGCCACGACATGCAGCAGGCCCAGGGCATGTGCGGCTCCATGAGCGGCAGCGTCCCCACCAACGTGGGCCAGCCGATGATCCGCGTCACCGCCATGACCGTGGGCGGCAGGTAAGGAGGTAATACGCATGGATATGAATCTGTTCATCGACCGGCTCCTGGCTGCGGCGAAGGATGCCGGCATCACCGCGGCGGAGGTCTACTGCGTGGAGGGCTCCTCCTTCCGCGCCCGGGCCATGGAGCAGGAAATCAAGGATTATCAGGTGTCCGCCTCCTGCGGGCTGAACCTGCGGGGCCTGGTGGAGGGCCGTATGGGCTACGCGTCCACCCAGGCCTTCGACGAGGCCGCCATCGGGCAGCTGATCGAGGGCGTGAAGGAATCCGCCCTGCTGACCGAAACCGACGAGCAGGACGAGATCTTCGAGGGCGAGGCCGAATATCCCACCGTGGAAAAGCAGGACAGCGATCTGGCGGGGGTATCCGCCCAGGCCAAGCTGGACGCCTGCCTGGCCATGGAGCGGGCCGCCCTGGCGGCGGACAGCCGGGTGTGGAAGGTGCAGGGCGCGTCCCTGTCCACCGGCAGCAGCCGGGTGACCCTGCGCAACAGCTACGGCCTGAACCTGACCGACGAGGGCAGCCTGTGCGTGGCCTACACCTCGGCCATCGCCAAGGAGGACGGCTCCACCGGCACGGGCGTGGGCTTTGCCTGCGGCAGCCGCTTCGACGCGGTGGATCCGGAGCGGATCGGCCGGGAGGCCGCGGAGGAGGCCCTGGGCCAGCTCCACGGCGACAGCGTCCCGGCGGGGGAGTACCGGGTCATCTTCCGCAACGACGCCATGAGCGACCTGCTCAGCACCTTTGAGGGCGTGTTCTCCGCCGAGAACGCCCAGCAGAAGCTTTCCCTTCTGGCGGGCAAGGAGGGCACGGAGATCGCCTCGCCCGTGGTCACCCTGATGGATGATCCGCTGCTGCCCGGGGGCCTGGCCACCTGCCCCTTCGACGCGGAGGGCAGCGCCAGCCGCACCAAGGCCGTCATCGACCATGGCGTGCTGACCACCCTGCTCCACAGCCGCAAGACCGCCCGCAAGCAGGGCGTGACCACCACGGGCAACGCCAGCCGCGCGGGATACACCGCGCCGGTGCGGGTGGCGCCCACGAACTTCTTCTTCCAGCCCGGCGAGAAGGATCTGACGGCCCTGATGGCCGATATGGGCGACGGCCTGGTCATCACCGAGCTGAACGGCCTGCACGCGGGCGCCAACGCCGTCAGCGGCGACTTCTCCCTGCTGTCCAAGGGCTACCTGGTCAAGGACGGCAAGCGGGCCGGCGCGGTGGAGCAGATCACCGTGGCGGGCAACTTCTACGCGGTGCTGAAGAACATCCGCGCCGTGGGCAGCGA
>JBJEYH010000304.1:0-2647 GCA_051886675.1 Aristaeellaceae bacterium | reverse complement strand
ACCAGGGGCAGCAGCTTTTCCTCGGGCAGGCTGCCGTCGTACAGGGCCCGGCCCTGATAGATGCGCAGGGCCTGTTCCAGAAGCTCTTCGTCCTCGCAGCGGATGCACAGGGGCTTTGTCAGCATACAGCGGCAGTCGGACAGGTTGTCCAGCTCCTCCGCCTTTTCGATGGACAGGGTAATCAGCTCCCCTTCCTCCTCCAGCGCGTCGCTGAGCCGGTCCTCCAGCTTTTCGTCGCAGGGCAGGGCTTCGCCGCAGGCCACGGCGGGGTCCAGCAGGAATACCCGCTCCTCGGTGGCGCAGGGCAGCAGCTCCGGGTGCAGCGGCGCGGGGGCGGCGGGCTTCAGGCCCTTCAGCTTCTCCGCCAGGGCGGCGATATGGCCCTCGTCGGTGCCGCAGCAGCCGCCGAAGATGCACACGCCCGCGTCCGCCATCTCTCCGGCCAGGGCGGCAAACTCCGCCGGCGGGCAGTCGTACACCGTCTCCCCGTCAAGGACCTGGGGAAGGCCCGCGTTGGGCTTTGCAATTAAGGGAACGCAAGCATATTCTCTCAGCCGTTTGAGCTGCACCAGCATCTCTTTGGGTCCGGTGGAGCAGTTCAGGCCGAAGGCGTCCGCCCCCATGCCCTGCAAAATCACCAGGGCGGCGGTCACATCCGTGCCGCTGAGGGTACGCCCGCGCTCGTCGCAGGTGAAGGAGACAAAGACCGGCTTCCGGCTGACGCTTTTTACCGCCAGCAGCGCCGCCCGGGCCTCCGCCACGGTCATCATGGTCTCGATAACAAACAGGTCCACCCCGGCCTCTTCCAGGGCCGCCGCCTGCTCGGTGTAGACATCCACCAGTTCCTCAAAGCTGGTCTCCCCCAGGGGGTAAAGGAACAGTCCGGTGGGGGCAATATCTCCGGCCACCCAGGCCCGGCCATCCGCCGCCTGCTTTGATAGTTCGGCCAGGCGCAGGTTAACTTCCCTGACCTTGCCCAGCAGCCCGTGGCTCTCCAGCTTCACCCGGTTTGCGCCGAAGGTGGGGGTGTAGATCACCCGGCTGCCCTTTTCCACATACTCCCGCTGCACCCGGACGATCACCTCCGGGTTCTCCAGGACCCACTGCTCCGCGCATTTGCCGCCGGTATAGCCCCGCTTTTGCAGCTGGGTGCCGGTGGCGCCGTCCAATAAAAGGGGAAATCTCAGTTCCATAGTTCATCCTCCTCGCCAAACATCATGTGCTCCGGGTAGAGCCGGTTAAAGGCCTGATTGCCCGAAAGCTCAAGGTATTGGCATTTTTCTTTTATTTTCAACAGTTGATTTCGCTTTTCCCCGTCCAGCAGGGCCTGGGAGGCCCCGGCCAGGGCGCTGTTTCCTATGCTCACCGTTTTGTCCTTCAGGCAGTCCGGCAGCATACCGATGGCGGCGGCGCTGTGCGGGTCCAGATGTACGCCGAAGCCCCCCGCCAGATAAAGCCGGTCCACTTTTTCCGGGCTGATCCCCGCCGTCTCTGTCAGCACGGCGATGCCCGCCGCCACCGCCGCCTTGGCCAGCTGGAGCTGCCGCACATCGGCGGCGCTGAGATAGACCGAATCGGTAAGATGAAAGACCCCGTTGCCGTTTTCATCCTCGGAGAGCCAGCGGTCAAAGCCCTCCGGGGCCTCATCCGGGGGCAGGAGCCGCCCGGTCTCGTCCACGATCCCCAGCTCCAGCAGCATGGCCAGCAGGTCCAGCAGCCCGGAGCCGCAAATTCCCTTCGCTTCTCCGCCGCCAATGACCTGAAAATCAGGGCCGCCCCGCGCCCAGCGCACACGGCTTATGGCTCCGCCGGCACTGGCCATGCCGCAGCTGATCCCGGCCCCCTCAAAGGCCGGGCCGGAGGCCACGGCGCAGCAGAGGAAACCGTCCCTGCCGCCCAGGGCCATCTCTCCGTTGGTGCCCACGTCCAAAAACAGGGAACATCCGTCTTTTTCATCCAGTCCGGATGCCAGAAGCCCCGCCGTGATGTCGCCGCCCACATAGCCGGCCACGCAGGGCGCGCAGAAAAGGGCCGCGTCTTTTTCCCGAAAAGCCTCTCCGCTGTCAAACAGGCTCAGGGGCCTGAAGGGGGCTGCGGCAATACTCACCGGGGAAAGGCCCATAAAGATGTGCTCCATCACCGTATTCCCGGCGAGGAAAAATTCGTCGATCTTCGCCCCCCGGCTCAGCTCCTCCGCCATGCGGAATACCTGCTCGCGGATCAGCCCGGAGAGCCGGTCAAGGCCGTCCTCGTGCTCCATGATGAACTGACAACGGGTGATCACATCTGCCCCGTAGGGTGCCTGGACGTTCCAGGCGCTTTTCACGCCCAGCTCCCGGCCGTCCCGCAGATCAAAGAGCTTCACCGCAACGGTGGTGGTGCCGATATCCACGGCGGCCCCCAGGCCCTCCCGGGCCTGAACACTTCGGGCCGCCGCCGCGGACTCCGTACAGATCACGCCGCCGCTGTTTTCTTCGATGATGACCCGGCAGTCCTCCGCCGGCGTGCGGCAGGCCAGTACCTCCCGGCCGTCGCCCAGCCGTACCTTGCACTTTCCGCATGTCCCGTTGCCGCCGCAGGCGGCGCTGACCGGGAATCCGCCCCGGCGCAGGAGGTCCAGCAGGCTCTCCCCGGGCAGGGCTTCCAG
>JBJEYH010000303.1:0-2661 GCA_051886675.1 Aristaeellaceae bacterium | reverse complement strand
CCTGCCCGGTGGGAGGATTGCTGGCGGCACTGGCTGCTGTGCCTGCCGGACGCGCCGTAACGCGCAAAGGCCCGGGAGCCGTCGCGCCCCCGGGACGACTTCCCCGCCCGGTGGGAGGATTGCTGGCGGCACTGGCTGCTGTGCCTGCCGAACGCGCAGCAGCGCGCAAAGGCCCGGGAGCCGTCACGCCCCCGGGCCCGTGCCTGTTCACTTTTCATCCATGGGTGGCAGAGCGCGCCAGTCATCCTCGGTCATGGCCATGAGGATGTCATCGGCCCAGCCGTCGCCATTGGGAATGGCCTGCCGCCGCACGCCCTCGCGCCGGAAGCCCGCCCGCTCGTAGGCGCGGAGGGCCCGGGGGTTGAAGGCGAACACATCCAGCTCCAGCCGGTGGAGCCTCAGCGTGCCGAAGGCGTAGTCCACCGTATGGCGGATGGCCCAGGCGCCGATGCCCTTCCCGCGGCAGTCGCTGTGGAAGATGGCCACCCGGTAGTTGGCGCAGCGGGTATCTCCGTCGATCTCGTTGATCACGCTCTCGCCGATGATCCGCCCGTCCGGCGCGATGATCAGGAAGTCCCGGCGATCCTCGGCATCCACGCAGCGGTGGAAGAAGTCCACCACCTCCTCGCGGGTGAAGTCCCGGCGGCTGCCGGTGAGCCGGGCGACCTCCCCGTCCAGGGGCGAGAAGTTCTGACGGAAGTAGGCTTCCGCGTCCTCATGCCGGGCGGGACGCAGGGTATAGCCGTCCCTGTGCCCGAGGGGGAGTACGTTCATGCGTCTGCTCCTTTCATGTCGCCGGGCTGATTCTCCAGCGCCCAGATGGCCGGATCCTTCCGGAACAGCAGGCTCACCATCAGCCCCAGCACCCACAGCACCGCGAAAAAGCACGCCGCGCCGCTGCCCTTGCCCCCGCCGAAGAGGCGGATCAGCACGCTGCCCGGCCCCTGCGCGGCCATCAGCGGCTCAAAGGCGCAATCCACCAGCCATCCGCCCAGGAAGTACCCCACGGGGATGGTGAAAAACTGCAGGCTGTTGCGCGCCGCGAAGACCCGCCCCTGCATGTCCAGGGGGATGTTCAGGCGCATGGTGGCGTCCAGGTTCGCGTTCATCGCGGGGATGACGATCCATCCCAGGAACCCGCCCACGCACCACACAGCCGCGTTTCGGCCAAGGGCCAGGCAGATGTTCTCCGTGGCCATGGAGAACAAAAGCGTATTGCACACCACCCGCACCCTGCTGCGGGGCATTTTCATCACCGAGGCCAGGATGCTGCCCAGGAGCATCGCCGCCCCGATGCAGCTGTTCACCAGGCCCATGACCTGCTGGCTGCCGCCCTCGCGGGAGAGCATCATCGCCGGGAAGGCCGCGTCATACATGGAGGCCACCAGGTTGATCGCCGCCAGGAACAGCATCAGATCCATCACGCCCCGGTTGCGCTTCAGCCACCGCAGACCCGCCTTGGCGGACTGCAGCAGCGACTCGTTTTCGGCCTCCTGCCGGGGGATGTCCGGCAGTCGGATCACCTTCCACAGCATCACAAAGGCCGCCGCGAAGGTCGCCAGGTCGAAGAAGATCACCGCCTCCATCCCCGCCAGGCCCATCAGCGCCGTGGCCAGGATGGGCGTCAGCATGCCGTTCACCGCGCTGGACAGATACCGCAGTCCCCCTACCCGCTGATAGTGCTCCCGCGGGAGCAGCGCGGAGGTGGCGATCTCCGAGGCAGGCTGCTGGACGGTGTTCATCAGCCCGCTGAGGACGTTCAGCAGATACAGATGCCCTATGCGCAGCGCATCCGCCCGCAGCAGGATCAGGATCGTCACCGTGCAGGCCGCGGCCAGCGCGTCGCAGACAAGCATGGTTCTGCGCTTGTCCCACCGGTCGCTTAGGGCGCCTGCGAAGATGCTCAGCAGCACATAGGGCGCGTAGGAGGCCACCATCAACAGCGCCGTGCTCAGCGCGGAGCCCTCCTGCCCGTAGACCCAGATCACCAGCGCGTAGCTGGTCATGCGGCTGCCCAGGGAGGACAGCGTCTGCGTCCCCCACAGAAGCAGGTAGGCGCGCAGTTCGTGTACAGTCGAAAAGAATGATTGCCTCATGGCTGGCTTTGCTCCTTCTCATGTCGTTTGGGCATCATGATCGTGCGCAAAGCCTGTGGGACAGCTTATGCTCCCCATGCGGTCTGCCCCGTCAGGCCCTGCATGGGGTATGGGCGCTCATCAGCAGCATGGCGTTCATCTCCTTGTCTTACAGCCTTTTGGCGAAATAGTAGCCGGGAATCTGCCGGTTCTCAAACCCGGGCAGCACGCTCTGCCCCAGCATGGCCGCCGGGCACATGCAGTAGCCCAGGCGGATCCACAGCTGCAGGGCTGCGTCCTTGTCATCGCTGCTCCAGCCGCGGATCTGCGTCAGGCCCATGGCCCGGGCCGCGTCCTCCAGACGGCGGAGCAGCTCCGTGGCGATCCCCTGGCGGCGGTAGCCCTGCGCCACCTCGATCACCTCAATGAACGCATCCTCCCTGTCCTGGAGCGGCGCAATCCACTTCTGCGGATGAATCGCCGCAAACCCCGCCACCGTGTCCCCGTCCAGAGCGGCCACCAGCGCGCAGCCCTCGCCCCGCTGCAGGCAGCCGTAGTCCCGCACCCATGCGCCCCACTGGCGCAG
>JBJEYH010000302.1:0-2674 GCA_051886675.1 Aristaeellaceae bacterium | reverse complement strand
TTTGGTGCACCATCAGGGGCTCGAACCCGGGACACCCTGATTAAGAGTCAGGTGCGCTGTTTCGCGCGCTCTAATGTAGACGGCTGAAAGCTCACGCTGCGCGTCGGCTGGGGTGATGTGGGTGTATACCCGCATGGTGATATCAAGGCTGCTATGCCCTGCGACGTATTGCACGATGCGCGGCTTGGCTCCTGCTATCAGCAGCCGGGTGACGTAGGTGTGGCGCAGATCGTGCAGCCGGTAGTGCTGCGACAGGGTGAGCAGCTCCCGCTGCATGCGCTGCCATCGCCGGTCATGGGCTTCCGGCGCGCACGGGCATACCCATGACTGCGGGGCGAGACGGTACGCGCCGCGCAGGATCGGCAGCAGCTCCGGGGAGATCGGCACGCACCGTGCACCCGCTGCGGATTTCGTTGAGCCGGTGACAAGCTCTCCGGAGACGCGCTGCCGGGTGCGTTTGATCGTCAGCAGCTTGCGGGACAGATCGACGTCGGCCCACTGCAGACCGGCAATCTCACCGCGCCGCAGACCGGCCAGCAGGGCCAGCGATAGCCCTAGATCATCCATGATCCAGGGCAGCGCGGCCCGGTAGTCTTCTTCGGTCATGGCGATGCCAGGCGTCGCCGTGTGCTGCGGACGATCTACGGCATCAACCGGCGACCAGATCACCAGCCGGGAGCGGACAGCACGCCGGTAGAGCGCACGCAGCAGCGCGTGCACGGCCTGAGCCGTGCGGGCGCCGCTGCGCTCCTGAGCGCTGACGAGCACGCGCTGAATGTCCTCCGGTGTCACGTCGGTGACATCGACGGCACCAAGGACCGGGGCAACATGGGCGGCATACAGCCGCCTGTATTCCTCCAGCGTGCGCGGCTTGCAGCCGCGCTTGTAGAGTTCTAGGTATTGGGCAAACCAGTCAGTCAAGGTCATAACCTCACCTCTCAGCAGATCATTGACCCAACATGGCACAAAAGTATTTGCTCGTCCCGCTGCCTGTGGGACTGTTTTACGACTACGATCTCAGCACCCGCGCGGTGCTGGGTGCTCTGTACGGACGTTACCGTCTGAGCAGCTACAACCTGATGGGAGACGAGAGCGGGACAGCATGGTATGACCCGGTCGAGGAGCATGTGTATTGCGTGTACACTTATGCCGAGCTGTGCAAGCAGCTCGGCATCAGTGAGCGCAGCGTGCGGCGCTGCCTTGATCGGTTGCGCGATGATGGGCTCATTTGGTGGCGCAAAGCGTCGTACGGGGGTGCGAATCGCTATTACCTCCATGAGCGTATCACACAAGAGCTGTCCGGTCAACAATCCGGCCAAATTGTCACGCCCAATCCGGCCAGCGTGACCGGTTTAATCCGGCCAGATTGACCGCCTATATTATGATTTATATTAATACACCGGTAGAGTAGTAGTCGCTACTACTCTAACCGGCCAAATTGGCCGGATTGGCTGCGTCACCGAATGGATGTTCCCTTTTTGCGCCGGTTATGGTATACTGGTCTGGTGGTGAGTGGGGATGATGATTGCAGAGATGCAGCTCCGGGAGACGCTTGTGGAGGCGCGGCGTCTGTGCCAGATGGCGGCACGGTACGAGGAGCGGGCGGCGGAGATGAGCATTGACGGGGTGCGCTCTCCGCAACTGGACAGGCAGCCATGCGGCAGCGGCCCGGGCATGGGGGTGCCCCGGGCCGTGGCCCGGGACGCCATCAAGCGCGCCGCCGAGGCGGCACGCAGCGAGGCCGACATTGCCCAGCGCAGGGCGCGGCGGCTGCTGTGTCAGGCAGGCTTTGTCGGGGCCAAGATGGTCTATCTTGACGCTTACTACTGCCGGGGTCTCGATCACATCGAGGCGGCGGCGCTGGCTGAGCGTACTCCGCGCCAGTGCATGCGATACCGGCATGAGGTCATGGGCAGCTATACTCCCTAACAGTGCAGGATGAGCAAGGCATCCTGCACTTTTTTGCGCCCTGGCGCAGCTGATCGAGCAGCAGCTCTCGCCATTTTTGCAGGATGGTGCAGGGTGATTTGGTGACGTTTTGGTGACGTTTTGGTGACGGTTTGGGCCGTTTTCGGCCAGATTCGTACGGATACCGGCAATTTGCTGGTAATTTGCTGGCAATTTGCGGGGATTGACACCGGCATAAATGCCGGTCACAAACCCATGCTCGGCGGAGTCCGGGCATCACTGCCGTAGCCCTGCCGGCACGAGCTGGGGAGTATCTGGCCCGGGAAACTCACGGTCGAGCGCCCGGGAGGCGTGCCACTTTCAGCAGCCCAAAGCAGCAGCAAGCAGCAGACCAGTAGCAGCAACCACCAACTGAGCAGCGGCCAACCACCACGGGCGGAGGAGCGCCGCAGCGCGGGGGGGACCCCGCGCCACCAGATGCGCCCGAGGGGCGCACCACACCGCCAAAGCAGCACAACCAGCAGAGAGAGAGGCACCACCAACAACGGGGGCGGGGAAGGCCACCCGCGCAGGGAGAGCAGCAGCCACACCAGAACCAGCACCAGCAGCTGCAGCAGCCCCGCCGCGCGGGGCCAGCCGCACCCCGCCGCAGCCAGCAGCACCGGCACGCAGACAAACGAACCAACCGTGGAGAGCACCAACCACCAACCAAAGCAGCGCACGCGCAGAAGCAGCGGAAAGCGCTGGAGGCCACGCGTCAGCCCGT
>JBJEYH010000301.1:0-2677 GCA_051886675.1 Aristaeellaceae bacterium | reverse complement strand
TTCACCAGCGATCCCGCCCAGGCCGACGTGCTGATGGTGAATACCTGCGGCTTCATCGAGTCCGCCAAGGAGGAGTCCATCGACGCCATCCTGGAGATGGCCCGCTACAAGCAGACCGGCCGCTGCCAGCTGCTGGTGGTGACGGGCTGTCTGGCCCAGCGCTACGAGAAGTCCCTCCTGGAGGAAATCCCCGAGATTGACCTGCTGATGGGCGTGAACCAGTACGATCAGCTGGCCGACGCCATCGACGCGGCCCTGGCTACCCGCCAGCGCAACAGCCTGTGCGCCGAGCGGTTCGACTTCTTCGAGCACGACAGGGTGCTGACCACCCCCGCCTACACCGCCTACACCCGCATCGGCGACGGCTGCGACAACCGCTGCACCTTCTGCGCCATCCCGCTGATCCGCGGGCATTACCGCTCCCGCAGCGAGGACGCCATCCTGAAGGAGGTGGCGCAGCTGGCCGGGCAGGGCGTGCGCGAGCACATCCTCGTGGCCCAGGACACCACCCGCTACGGCACGGACTGGCAGGAGCATTCCGCCCTGCCCGAACTGATGCGTAAGGCCGCCGCCATCGACGGCGTGGACTGGCTGCGGGTGCTCTACTGCTACCCCGACGAGACCGACGAGCGTCTGCTGGACGTGATCGCGGATACCCCCAACATCTGCAAGTATCTGGATCTGCCCATCCAGCACATCAACGATGTGATCCTGCGCCGCATGCACCGCAGGGGCACCTCCGCGGACATCCGCCGCTGCCTGCGCCTGGCCCGGGAGCGGGATCTGACGCTGCGCACGAGCATCATCGTGGGCTTCCCCGGGGAAACCGAGGAGCAGTTCCAGGAGCTTCTGGACTTCCTGCGGGAGGCGGAGTTCGACCGGCTGGGGGCCTTCGCCTATTCCGCCGAGGAGGACACCCCCGCCGCCCGCATGCCCGACCAGATCCCCGAGGAGGTCAAGCAGGAGCGTCTCGACCGGCTGATGACCCTGCAGCAGGACATCTCCCTGAAGCGCAATCAGCGCCGGGTGGGGCAGACCGAGCGCGTGCTTGTCACCGACCGGGACGACCTGGGCAACCTTCTGGGCCGCAGCCAGCGGGAGGCCCCCGAAACCGACGGGGAAATCCTCTTCACCGGCGCGTCCGTGCCCGAGCCCGGCCAGTTTGTCCAGGTGAAGATCACCCGGGCTGAACCCTACGACCTGATGGGAGAGATGGTATGAATCTGCCGAACAAGCTGTCCCTGACCCGCATGGCGCTGATTCCCGTGATGGTGGCGCTGATGTATCCCAATACCACCGTGTGCAACCTGCTGGCGGCGGCGGTGTTCGCCCTGGCGTCCTTCACGGACTTCCTGGACGGGCATATCGCCCGCAAGCAGCACATTGTCACCGACTTCGGCAAGTTTGTGGATCCCGTGGCGGACAAGCTGCTGGTGCTGTCCGCGCTGATCATGCTCATCCAGCAGGAGCTGATGCTGGCCTGGGTGGTGGTGGTGATCCTGGCGCGGGAGCTGTGCGTGGACGGTCTGCGCATGGTGGCCGGCAGCAAGGGCATGGTCATCGCCGCGGGCAAGCTGGGCAAGATCAAGACCTGCACGCAGATCCTGCTGATCCTGTGGCTGATGCTCTCCCGCCAGCCGGTGATGGGCAGCGTCATCAGCGGCGTGCTGACATTGCTGGTGCTGGTCATGACGCTGTGGAGCGGCGTGGAGTACTTCCGCAACAACAAGGCCGTCATCAGCACCATGAAGTAAGCCCCCCCGAACCTGTGCATCCTGCCGCTCCATCATGGGGGCGGCATTTTCTGCATGGAGGGTGGGCCGCGCCCCGCTCCGAGCCCCGGGGCTGCGGGGAAAGCATCCGCTTCGCCGTCCGCGGCATCCACGCTCCCTGCACGGGACCGTCCGGCTGATCCGCAGCCGCCTTCTCCGGGCGGAGGGCTTCCGCGGCGGCTGGCCCTTCTGCGCGGGCGGCACCGGCTGGTCCCGGCTGACCGCCTGCGCCCCATCCCGACGGGCCTTCACGGCGCGTATCCGCTGCGCCCGGGCGGAGGGCTCGGGGGCCGAACATGCCCATCAACCGCCGGGAGGCGCTCCTGCGGCAGCCGGAGGCCTGCCCTTCCCGACCTTGCGAAGGAGGATTCCCCCATGACGAAGAAGATCATCCTGCTGGTACTGGGCCTGGCCGTGCTGCTGGCCCCCGCCGCGTGGCTGAACACCCGGCAGGGCGTGTATGCCGGGGACGTGTTCCTGCCCCGGACGGAGAACGGGTACGGGCCCATCGTCCTGACCCGGGAGGACAACGCCGTCAGCTTCACTGGCACGGCGGCGGACACGGACTTCACCGCCGTGCTGTGCCGGGACGGGGACATGGTGTCCATTGCCTTTGCCGACGGCGAGACCCTCACCGGCCAGTGGGACGGCGCAAACCTGTGCAATGACGGCGGTACGCCCTACGCCTACACCTCCCATGCCATCACCGTGACCGTAGGCGACGAACCGTCCCCCCTGGGCCATGCCGCCCTGGCGGACGTTATGTGCCGGATGGCCTTCGGCGTGACGGAGGCCCAGGGCTCGCTGAAGCTGCTGGTGCTGGGCGCGGTGCTGTATGTGCTGGGCGCGCTGTACGTGCTGATCCCGGAGAAGATGTACTTCCTGGGCCGGCAGTGGGTGTTCAG
>JBJEYH010000300.1:0-2677 GCA_051886675.1 Aristaeellaceae bacterium | reverse complement strand
ATGCATCAGGCGTGCATCTTCGCCCAGGGGGCGGAGAACGTGACCGTCACCGGCCGCGGCGTGGTGGACGGCCAGGGCGAATACTGGTGGAAGCGTCTTCGGGCGGGGGAAATGTCCTGTCCCCGGCCGTATCTGGTGTGCTTCGCGGACTGCCGCCATGTGCTGCTGGAGAACGTGACGCTGACCAACTCCCCGGCGTGGACGGTGCATCCCCTGCGCTGCCAGGATGTGACGCTCCGGGGCCTGATGATCCGCAACCCCTGGGATTCCCCCAACACCGACGGCATCGACCCCGACGCCTGTCAGGACGTGCGCATCCTGGACTGCACCATCGACGTGGGGGATGACTGCATCGCCATCAAGTCCGGTACGGAGGCCACGCGGAACCGTCAGCCCAGCGAGCGGATCATCATCAGCAACTGCCACTTCCTCCACGGCCACGGCGGCGTGGTGCTGGGGAGCGAAATGAGCGGCAACATCCGCAACGTGGTGGTCAGCAGCTGCGTGTTCCATGAGACGGACCGCGGCGTGCGCCTCAAGACCCGCCGGGGCCGGGGCGGCGTGGTGGAGGGCATCCAGCTGTTCAACCTCACGATGGAAAAGGTCATGTGTCCCTTTGTGTTCAACATGTACTACTTCTGCGGCCCGGACGGCAAGACCGCCCGCGTGCGGGAGAAGTCGGCCCAGGCGGTGGACGCGTCCACCCCCGTGCTGCGGGACGTGTCCATCACAGGGGTGCGGGCCAGGGGCTGCACGGCCTGCGCGGGATTCTTCTACGGCCTGGCGGAAATGCCCGTGGAGGGCGTGACCTTCACGGACGTGGTGGTGGAGATGGATCCCGACGGCGCGCCGGACTATCCCGCCATGATGGACGACTGCCCCAGGATGCAGGGCGCGGGCTTCTACCTGCGCAACGCCCGGGGCGTGCGGCTCAGCGGCGTGAAGGTGCTGGGCGTGCGGGGCGATATCCTGGACGCGGACGGCAGCGTGCAGCTGGAGGCCCAGGGCCTGTAAGAAGGAGGGACAATCCATGACGATCTTCATCTGCGGCGATTCCACCGCCGCCAGCTATACGCCGCAGCAGGCGCCGCTGACGGGCTGGGGGCAGGCGCTGGCGGACCTGCTCCCGGAGATTCCGGTGGTGAACGCGGCCATGGCCGGGCGCAGCACGAAGTCCTTCCTGTCGGAGGGGCGGCTGATCCCGGTGGAGGAAAGGCTGCAGCCGGGGGATCTGATGCTGATCCAGTTCACCCACAACGACTGGAGCGATCTGGTCTGGCGGCACACGGATCCCTGGACGTCCTTCCTGAACAACCTGGCCATCTTCGTGGAGACGGCCCGGCTGGCGGGGGCGACGCCGGTGCTGCTGACGCCCATCTGCCTGCGTACCTTCGAGGGCGGCGCGCTGCAGCCGGCCCACGGGGCGTATCCGGAGGCCATCCGCACCCTGGCGCGGAGCCGGGGAGTGCCGCTGATCGACCTGTACGCCATGAGCTTCCGGGCCATCGGCGATATGGGCGACGAGGCCAGCCGCCGCCTGTACATGCACGTGGCGCCGGGGGAGTATCCGGCGTATCCCGACGGGCAGCAGGACGATGTGCATACCCGCTGCGAGGGCGCGGCGTTCTACGCCCGCATGGTGGAGGACAGCCTGCGGACCCTGGGGCTGATCTGAGGAGGGAAACGGCATGATCATCATTGCCATGGACGGCACGGGGGATTATACCTCCATTCAGGCGGCGGTGGACGCGGTGCCCTTCGGCAACCGCGCGCCGGAAATTCTGCTGGTGCGCATGGGCGAATACCATGAGCGGGTCATTGTCAACAAGGACAACCTGCGCATCGTGGGCGAGGCCCGGGACCGGACGATCCTCACGGCGAAGGGCTGCGCGAAGGATCTGAACGCGGAGGGCCAGCCCAAGGGCACGTTCCTGTCCGCCACGCTGCTGGTGACGGGCGACAACGTGGAGGTGGAGAACCTGACCATCCGCAACGACGCGGGGGATGGCCGGGAGGTGGGCCAGGCGGTGGCGGTGTACGCCGCGGGCGACCGGGGCGTGTGGCGGAATTGCCGCATGATTGCCGCGCAGGATACGCTCTTCTGCGGCCCCACCATGCCCAAGGTGGCCCGGGACGCGCTGCCCCGGCTGATTCCCGAGGGCGTGCCCAGCGTGGGCGACTGTCCGCCGGTGACGGGGCGGCAGTACTTCGAGGACTGCTGGATCCAGGGGGACGTGGACTTCATCTTCGGGCCGTACCGCTGCTGGTTCGAGGGCTGCACCCTGTTCATGAATGAGCGGGGCGGCTTCTACACCGCCGCCAACACTCCCGAGGGGATGCCCTGCGGTATGGTGTTCCACCGCTGCCGCCTGACGGGGGCCTGTCCGGCGGGGCAGGCGTACCTGGGGCGGCCCTGGCGGGCGCATGCGCAAACGGTATTCCTGGACTGCGAGATGGACGAGTGCGTCAGTCCCCAGGGCTTTGCGGACTGGGAGGGCGGCGCGCCCGTGACGGCACTGTACGGCGAGCACGGCACCCGGGGCGCCCGGGCGGATCAGTCCACGCGGCATCCGAAGCAGAAGCGGCTCACCGATGAGGAAGCCTCTCTGCTGACCCTGCGCGCCGCGGTGGGCGGCTGCGACCACTGGCAGCCGGACAGGCGCACGCCCACCTGGTT
>JBJEYH010000299.1:0-12185 GCA_051886675.1 Aristaeellaceae bacterium | reverse complement strand
CTGCTGCACGGCGCTGCAGGCCATGGCCAACAAGCTTCAGCTGGCCTCCGAGGAGTTGACCCAGGCCTCCACCAACTACACCTCCACTGAGGAGTACAATACCCAGCAGGCCAGCCGTCTGGGCGGTCATTGACACGCGCGAAGGAGTGAAGACGTCATGTTGAAAATTGATACCGCAGCCATCGAGAGCGCAGCCGCCACCATCCAGGCCCTGAACGAGAGTCTCGAAAGCACCCTGAGGGAGAGCCAGAGCAACGTGCAAAGCCTGAGCGGCGTATGGAGCGGCGCCGCCGCGGACGCCACCATCAGCAGCTACAACAGCTTCGCCAGCAAGTATTTCGAGGACTACAAGCAGCTGCTCAACGACTATGTGGTTTTCCTGCGTCAGGTGGCGGTGGGCAACTATGAGCAGGTGGAAACCCAGAACACCAACATGAGCGAGCTGCTGCCATGAGCACCAATGCATCCATCTCCGCCCGGCCGCTGCCCGACGGCGTATCGGACACGGCCGTGATGGAGATGCTGGCGGAAAACCCGTACATCGCCCAGTATGCCGCGTCAAAGGCGTCGGGCGAGGCCATGACCCTGAGCGACTTTGCCGCCTACTGCCAGACGCAGGAGGGCGCGGGGGCGAACGGCAGCGTCCAGATCCTGAGCAGCTATCTGGAGGCCAATGCCGACGCGGGCAGCTGGGAGATCCTGAACGTCACCCAGGCGGACAATCAGGGACGGAAGGTGCTCATCCGCGGCGGTGACACCTACTATGTGGGCTTCCAGGGGACCCAGGAGGACGAATGGGTGGACAACGGCGAGGGCATGGCCCAGTGCAGCACCCTTCAGCAGCAGGACGCCGCGGATTACTTTGACCGGATGGTGGAGCAGTACGGCATCACCGATGCGGACAATGTGGTGGTCACCGGCCACAGCAAGGGCGGCAACAAGGCGCAGTACGTCACCATGGCCTCGGAGCACGCCGATCTGGTGGATACCTGCGTGGCGCTGGACGGCCAGGGCTTCTCGCCGGAAGCCATCGCGCTGTGGTCGCAATACCCGGAGGTCTACGAGGCCCGGCGGGACAAGATCATCCTCGTGGCGGGCAGCAACGACTTTGTGCATGTGCTGGGCGAGCGAATCGCCAGGGACGAGAACGTCTACTACCTGGCCTATGACGAAGGCTGCACCTCCCTGACGGATTACGCCGGGACTGTCGGCAGGCTGGGCATCGCCACCATCGCCACCTTCCACATGTGCGAATATCTCTTCCAGCACACCTGGGATCCGGAGCAGGGCTGCTACGTCTTTTCGGCCGAGCTGCAGCCGCCGGGCACCCAGAGCGAGTTTTCCCAGCAGATCCAGGAGATCAGCAACTACCTGATGAGCCTGCCCGCCGGCGAAAGAGAGGCCGCCGCCGCCACCCTGATGGCGCTGATCAGCCAGATGAGCGGCGGCTCCACCCTGGACGGCCGCTCCCCCACCCTGACGGACATCATCAGCACCCTGAACACCCTCTACGACCTGCTGGACAAAAAGCTGGGCACCTGGGATGATGCCATGCTTTCCCGCTACGCCCCGCAGATCTACGCCTCGCTGGAAACCATCCATACCGTGATCGACGGGCTGCAGGCGCTGAACAACGCCTGGCAGGCCTACCGCGTGGAGAAGGCCCGGGCCGCGGCCAAATCCCTGGCAGCGTCCAACCCCTACATCTACATCGATACCACCGTCTGGTCGCAGCTGGGCAGCACCCTGCGGGTTCTGGCCAACGCCGATTACGGACGGATCCGCCTGCAGCTCATCGATATCCGGGACGAGCTGCAGACCATCCTCTACGCCTCGGTGGACATTCTCGCCCGGGCCAACAGCCTGATGAACAGCCTGTCCGCCACGGCCATCCGGGCCGGCGAGGCCATCGCGGCCTTTGCCTCGGGGAATATCATCGCCGGCGTGTACAGCACCGTGGAGGCGGCCCAATCCGCCTACAACGCGGCCAAGTCCGCCATCAGCCTGGTCTCCTGCGCCATCCGGGATATCACGCTCATCTACAACAGCGTGTCCAGCGCGGTGGAGAAGGTTGCCGCCGCCATCGCCCTGCTGGGCGTGGAGGATTCGCTGCGGGACATGGGTACTTACCTGACTGATACCGCCCAGGAGTTCCAGATGGCGGAAAGCCAGAATCTTGCATGCATGCAGCAGTGGGGAGTGTGTTGAGCATGGCAGACTCATCATCGTCCATTCAGCGGGAGGTCAACCAGACCCGGGAATCCGTCCAGACCCTGCAGTACACCAAAATAAGCGCCGCGCCCGACGATCTCCGCACCCTGGTGGCGGAGCTGGACACCGTGCGGGATACCTTCCGCGCGGCCTCCAGGATGTCCAACGTGGGCTCGGACGCCTTCATCACCGCGCTGGATGACGTGACGCACAAGCTGAAGTCCGCTGCACGGCTGCTGGACGAGATCCGGCTGTAACAAGGAGGGATCGCCTGTGATCATTGAGGTCAATCTGGACAGCATGGCCGCGAAGGCAGCATCCCTTCGCGGGCAGACCGTAGCCACCCTGCGCGCGCTGACCGCGGAAACCACGGCCGTGGCGGACGGCTCCGTGCCCGCCGCCGGGGAGTCCGCTGACCTGCAGGTTTTCAGCACCCGGCTCAGCGGCGTCGCCACGGTGACGCTGCCCAACGCCATCCAGGCGGTGGAGAGCTTCGCCGACGGCATCGACGCCGCCCGCGGCAACTACGCCCAGGCGCAGGAAACGGCCATCACCCGCGCGCTGCTGCTGTAACGCGCCATGGCCACAAGAAAAGCGTCCGTAGGCTTCATGCCATACGGACGCTTTTTCGCGCTCACATCGCGGTCATGTCGAACAGCAGCCTGTCCAGGGTGAGCCGGGGCCGCCAGCTCTCCCGGGCCTGCCGGAACTCGTCGGGGTAGGGCGTATGCCAGGACCAGGTGATGTCAAAGCCCCCGTCCTCCATTTGCAGCCCGCCCAGCACGGTCTTCTCCGCCCGGGCCAGCTTACGCAGCTCCTCCGTCAGGAAGGACAGGTACGTCCCCGGGAAAAAGTCCGACGGCACGGGCACATACTCCTTGCCGTACAGGCTGGTGTCCCGGCAGATGATCCGCTCGAGCCACCGGCTGATCAGGCTGCGCAGCCGCGCAAGGTCGATCACGTCGGCAACGCCGTGTTCCTCCAGCAGCTCGCAGGCCAGCAGGCAGCACTTCATCGCGTCGCTGCTGACGTCCTCCTGCGCCTCCAGCCAGGCGACGCCCTCCCGCAGGATCCCCTCGTCCAGCGGATCCCGGTCGCCGTAGCATACCAGGAACGCCGCCAGCGACATGGTCGGGTTGAAGCCCGAGATGCCGTCGCCCTCCTTCTCCCACCAGATGGCGTGAGGGTAATCCCGGTTGCTGTCCAGGGCGAAGAGCCAGCGCCGCTTCTGCGCGTCAAAGGCGTCGCGGCTGCGGAGGTAGCGGACGATCCCCCGCACCATCTCCGACTCCTTCTGCAGCGCGCCCACCCGGTGCAGGGTGATGATCGCGTCGTTGGTGGCGATGGGGCTGGAGGCCGGGTTCCAGCAATCCGCCTCCAGCCCGTGGCCAAAGCCCCCGTCCGCATTCTGGTACGCCTTCAGCGCCTCCACCACCCGCGCCCTGTCGCCCTGCTCAAAATGGTACTGATACATCGCCAGATCCACCGGCCGGGCATGGCTGACAATGAACGCCCTGGCTGCTTCCTGATTCATCGGAATCCTCCTTCGCTGTCCGGTCGGATGGCATGGCCGCGCCGGGAACGCTGTCCCCCGCAGGCAAAGGAGCCTGACCAGCCATCGGTCAGGCTTCCCCGCGTTACCGCAGATTCTCGAACAGATCGCCGCCCACAACGTCCGGGCCGACGGTGGTGTGGTACAGGCCGAAGAGGCTGTTGTCCAGCTCGCCCCCGTCCAGCACCGCCCAGGCGCGATCCTGCTGGGTCTTGTGGCAGAGGAAGGCCTCCCGGGCCACGTCCTGCGCCGTCATCCCCCCGAAGGCGGACAGCGGCTGCCACCAGTCCATCTGGATCTGATTCTCCTCATAGAGGTGGATGTACATTTTCGGCACGTCCCACACGCCGTATTCGGCCACCTGGGCGGGATACTTCGTTTCGTCCGCCGCCAGCTCCACCGCCGTGCGCGCCGCGTAGGAGATGGCCCGGTGCACGCCGTGACCGTACTCGCCGTTGATGTCCTGGGTCACCACCACGTCCGGCCTGTACCTGCGGTACAGCTCCGTCACGTAGGACAGTATGTTGTCCTTCCCCCAGGAGTCCAGGACGCTGTTCAGATTGCTGGTGATCACATCCACGAAGGGGCAGAACACCGGATACGTATGGATGCCGCAGGTCCACAGGCTGTCCAGCAGCTCATGCCGCCGGGCGTACATGCCCGCCGTGGCGCAGACCACCAGCACCGTCTTGCCCTCCTCGCCGGCGTAGGTGGGCAGCAGCCCGCCAAACCAGAGAACCTCATCGTCCGGATGCCCGTGCAGCAGCATCAGATCCACCTTCTCCGGCGGATCCTCCCACAGCTGAAAGTCCTCCGGCAGCTGGCCCGGGGTCATCACCGTGATCTCCAGGATTTTCAGCGGCTCGGACTTGTCCTTCTCGTGCACGATGCGCACCTGCGTCAGGCCGTCCAGCGGATAATACTGGGCGTAGTACTTGCCCTCCACGTTCTGAATATCCTGCCAGCCGCCCTCCCCGTCGGGCACCTGAATGGTGATGCTCAGCGGGAAACGCCACCAGTGGATCAGTACGCCGCCCAGGGTTTTGCCCTCCGGCGCGGTGATGGTCAGGGCGCATTTGCCGTTGTTGTAGCTGGAATCCCAGATGGTGTTGTAGGCGCCGTCCCGGATATAATCCATCCGGCCGGAGCCGCTGAACTTGCACTCCGCGGTGATGTCCTCCGCCAGAGGCAGGGCTTCCGCGTCCGCGGCGGGCTGCTCACACAGCGCCGCCAGAGGCAGCATGCACAGGCACACCAGCAGAAGCAGCCGCAGCCTGAATCCCATGGCGCATCATCCTCCTTCATCACGGCGATTTACTGCGCGTCCTCCGCCTGCGTGGCGAAGGGCCGGTACACCCGCGTCTCAAACACGTCCTTGATCACAAAGTACCGCTCATGCTCCCGCCAGCCAGCGCCGGTGGACTGGTACTCCACCGTTTCCACCTGGCAGCCGGGCACCGCCGCCTGGAAGGCTGACACCTGCTCGTCGCTCAGGCCCTTGTTGTAGGAGATCCACAGCCGCTCCAGGGAGGTGTCGCTGTACAGGGGCGTCAGGTCGGTGACGCTGTTGTGGCACAGGTTCAGGTCCAGCAAATTGGGCTTGTTGGCCAGGGGCGTCAGGTCGGTGATGCCCTGCATGAACAATTCCACATACTCCAGCTCGTTCAGCTCCGCCAGCGGGGTCAGGTCGGTGACGGGCCTCTTGCTGTCGATGATGATGAGGATCTTCAGGTGCGGCCACTGGGTCAGGAAGGACAGGTCGCTGACGTTGTTGTGCCCCAGGTCGATGGCCTCCAGCCGGGTGCAGTACTTCAGCGGCTCCATGTCCCGGGCGGTGAAGCGGGGCTCCTGCCGGCCCTTGAGGGTGGAGAAGGCTGTGGCGTCCGTGCGGATGCGGTAGGTGCCGATCTGCACGCTCCAGTCGAAGGTGATCTGCGGAAAGTCCGCAATGATCGCCTCCATGTCCTTCACGCTGATCTTCTGCTCGAACATGGTCACATGGGTCAGCTGGGTCAGGCAGGTCAGCCCCTGGCGGAGGAAGGTGGTCTTGATGGTATCCTTCGTCAGGCTGTCCAGGTCAAGCACCGTCGTGTCGCCGGGCACGGTCACCCCGCCGAAGGTCACGTCCCAGGTGTAGCGCAGGTCAGGCCGCGCCTTCGCCAGCTCCGCCATGTCCGCCAGCTTCAGCCCTTCCCAGTCCAGGTCGGCCACAGCGCCCTCGGGCAGCGCGGCCAGCGCCTCCTGAAGGCTGACATCGCCATCGTCCGCCCACGCCCCCATGGGCATGAGCAGACACAGGAGCAGCGTCAGCGCCAGCATACGGGTTTTCATCGGGATGCCTCCCTTTCGCCAGGTCGGTCAGTGGACGTCCATCTTGTCCGTATGCACCAGCTCCGAGGTGCCGATGCCGAACAGCTCGGACATGTTGCGGGGCTGCGTCTCGCCGTTGCCGCTCTTGCTGGCGGTGCGGTTGAGCTTCGTGCCCATGAAGATCAGCACCGCCGTGTTGCCGCCGTCCAGGTTGAAGCCCTGCTGCACGCCCTGGGCGTAGAGCATCTGCGCCAGCATGTTCAGCGACACGCCCGCCGGGCCCACGCCCTTGTTGAAGCGGCCCTCCACGGTGATGACCTTGTAGTGGCCGGGCTCCACCATGCCGATGGCGTTGCGGGGCTCCACGGCCTCGCAGTTCTTGCCGTTCCACACACGGAGCCGGCCGTCGCGCACCAGCCACGGGCCGAAGGACAGCGCGTCATGCACGTCGCCCTGGGCCAGCAGCGCATCGGCGGTGATCTCCTGCACGTCGTAGACGGTCATGGAGCCGTCGTCCCGCAGGGCCATGGTGTCCAGGTTGGGGAAGGTCATGGATTTGGTGTGGTTGTAAAGCACCTGCCGGTTGCGGATGATATTGCCGGTACCCTTGTTGTCCTCCCGGTAGATGTAGTAGTCGCCGTTGATGCCGAAGACCAGCCGGGCCGTCTGTGCCAGGGTTTCGGGGTAGATCATCTGCCCGGGGAAGGTGGCGTTGATATAATCCTGCGGATGAATGGATTCCGCCTCGGGCTTGAAGCGGATATCGCTGACGAACCACACCCGCGGAATCTCCGGCTGCTCCCAGCGGATGATCTCCACCTGCAGGGTGTCGGACACATAGGCCCACAGCCCCTGCTCCGCGTCCTCGTAGAGGAACTCCTCGCCCTCGGGGAGGTAGCCGTCCTCCAGGCGGCTGTCGGGATAGGGAATGTCGGCAGAGGTTCCGTGCTGCGCATCCGCGAAGGCGTCGGCGCAGTACTGCCGCAGCAGCGTATCGCCCGTGTCCGTCCAGGCGGCCAGGGCGTCGGCGGCTTCCGCGCTGTCCGCGGCAAAGGCCTTCTCCACCGCCCACAGACCGTTGGCCGCGCCGTCCGCCATCTCATAGGCGTAGTCCGGCGCGCTGGCCAGGGCGTCGGGCAGAGCGGCTGCCAGGGCATCCCCCGCCGCGCCGCTGCCGCCGAAGAGCACCAGCTGCGCCTTGCTGGCCCGGATGCCGGACACCAGCAGCTTCTTCAGCGCCGCCGCGGACCAGGTCTTGCTCACCTGGGCCTCGGTGGCGTCCGCCGCCACAGCCTTCAGCGTGCCGAAGACGGGGTAGCGATCCACCCCCGCGTCCCACAGCATGTCCGCCACCGCCAGCGGATCCTCCGCCGAGGTCAGGAACAGGCACTGCACCGTGCGGCCCGCAGAGGCCCAGGCGGATACCTGCGCCATGTCCGCGTCCTCCGCGGAGGGCAGCAGATACAGGATGTCCGACGTTGCATCGGTGCGGAAGGCCCGCACGTCCTCCGGCAGCGTCCCCTCGCCGAAGAACCGCAGCTCCCGCAGGGTCACCGCCGCGTTGTTCACCCCGGCGATCTCCAGCTGCATGGTGCCCGCCGCGGGCGCCTCCAGCACGAAGCAGGGCGCAGGACTGCTGACCTGGGTCACCACCTCGTACTTGCCGGCGTCGTTCTGCCGCCTGAGGGTCACCGTGGCCGGCGTATCCGCCAGACGGATGTAGATGCGCTCCGCCTGCGCGCCCTCGGGCAGCGTGATGGTCAGCGTGCCCGGCTTGCCCCGCTTGAAGGCGTAGGCAGTATCGTCCTGGCTGTCGCAAAGCAGCGAGGCGTCCACCTCGGCCTTGCCGTCCAGAAGGGTCGCGGAATACTCCTGCGCCGCCGTGCCGGAAACTTCCGCCAGCGCGCCCAGGGGCATCAGGGACAGTATCAGCAGAAAACAGACCGCGCGAATCATCCTGCGCTTCATAGACCAAGCCGCCTCCCGATCTTGTGTACCGTTATTCGCCGCTGACCAGCGTGGCGAAGTAAATCATATCCCCCACCTGACGGAACTTGTGATTGGGGTCATTGATGCGCTGATCCCCCAGCATGAGGGTGGCGGAATTGCCTCCGTCCAGGTTGTAGGCATGCTTCACGCCCCGGGCCACCAGCTGCTCCACCACCTCGTTCATGGTCAGGCCGGCCTTCTTGTCCTGCTCGGGGCCCTCGCAGACGAAGATCATGTACTGGAGGGTATCCAGCTGGCAGAACACCATCCGCTGGGCCGGGGTGGGCGCGCCGCAGCTGACCTTGTCCCCGGGCTTGAAGGTCTGCACCTCGCCGTCGATGATCAGCGCCGGGCCGAAGCAGAACGCTTCCCGGCAGCCCGTGCCGTTGGCCAGATAATCCTCCCATTCGGCGCGGGTGTTCTCCGTCAGGATGACGAAGTCGCCGTTGTCGTCGATGATCAGGGTATCACGGGTGCTTTCGGGCTGCTGGCGGAGAATTTCGCCGCTGCGCACCACCACGCCCTTGTTGTGATAGCTGAAGAAGTCGCCGTTGATGGCCAGCACCGCCTGCTGCTCCGCCGCCATGACGTTGACAGGCCGGATGGTCTTGGAGGGATAGGGCGCGGCCAGCGCCGTGCGCAGCTGGCTGACGTCCGTCAGCGTCACGTAGGCGAAGTACACATTGGTGTCGTACACCACATCCGTCTCGATGGTGATGCTGAGGGTTCCGTCGTCATAGCTCATACCATCCTCGCCGAAGGCCGACGCCACCGGCGGATAGGGCGCGGGACCGCCCAGTGGCAGCACGTCCGCCTGCGCCAGAGAACACCACAGCATCAGCGCCATCAGCGCCGTCAGCAACCGCTTCATGGAAAAACCTGCCCTTCCTTCGCGACGGCCGCGGCTGGGTCATCAGCCCCGGTCCGCATTCTCCGAATGCTCCGTCGAAAACAACTAAAGGAAATTATACCATACGCCCCCTGAAAGCGCAAGCGAGAACCGCCGGCATGGCAAGGCCCGGCCAACCGCCTGTGGGGCAGCGGGCCGGGCCGAAGGATTTATGCCGCAGTTTTTTCGCTGGCCACCAGGCGCAGCAGACGCTCGTGCATCAGCACCATCAGCGCCACCACCGCCAGCAGGCACCAGGGCAGCAGCGCGATGCTGATCCACCCCGCCAGCATGCCGAACACGGGCGGCGCCAGGCAGGAGCCCACATAGGCGCTGGCCATCTGCACGCCGATCATGGCCTGGGACTTGTCCGCGCCGAAGTGCGCCGGCGTGGAATGGATGATGCAGGGATAGATCGGCGCGCAGCCCAGGCCCACGATCACCAGGCCCGCCAGCGCCGCCGCGTCCCCCAGGGGCAGCAGCATGCACAGGATGCCCACGGCGATGATGCCCTGGCCGGCGCGGATCATGGTTTCATCCCGGAAGCGCACGGTGATGAAGCCGCTCACCGCCCTGCCCGCCGTGATGCCCAGATAGAACAGGCTGGCAAAGCGCGCCGCCGTCTCCTCGGGAATGCCCCGGTACAGCGCCAGATAGCTGCTGGCCCACAGCCCCGTCAGGCTCTCCATCGCGCAGTAGCAGAAGAAGGTCACCATCACGGCCTTCGCGCCGCGGATGGCCACCACCTGCCTGAGCGGCATGGCCCTGGGCTTTTCGCCCGTGCCGGCGGCAGCCTGTACGTCGGGGCGCTTCTTCCACATGGGCAGGCTGAAGATCAGCACCGCCGTCAGGATGATCTGGATCACGCCCACCCAGCGGTAACCCGAGGGCCAGCCGTAGCCGCCGGTCAGGGCATAGCCCATCACCGCCGGGCCCACCGACGCGCCCACGCCCCACATGCAGTGCAGCCAGCTCATGTGCCGGCTGGAGTAATGCAGCGCCACATAGTTGTTGAGCGACGCGTCCACGCTGCCGGCCCCCAGGCCATAGGGAATGGCCCACAGGCACAGCATCCAGAACGACGAGCAGGTGGAAAAGCCGAACAGCGCCACCATGGTCATGGCCACGCTGGCCGCCGTCACCACCCCCGTGCCGAAGCGCAGGGTCAGCCGGTCGCTCTGCAGGCTGGAGACAATCGTCCCCGCCGCGATGATCATGGAGATCACCCCCGCCCAGCTCACCGGCACGCTCAGCTGCTGATACATCACCGGCCACGCCGCGCCCAGCAGCCCGTCCGGCAGGCCAAGGCTGATGAAGGCCAGATAAATTACCGCAAGAAGCAGCGTCGTCATCCTTGCATTTCTCCTCTGTGTGTGATAGAATCGTGTCTACTTGCCCGTTTTTTTCACCGGAGGTCCAGCGCCGCCACCAGCGCGGGAATCGCCTGCTCGAAGGCCACGCCGTAGCGCAGGGGAAGGCCGTTGTCCAGCGTGTGCAGCATGGCCAGGTGGGTGAAGTCCACCGCGACCTTCGCCGCCTCCGCCGTGGCTTTGCCACAGAGCATCGCGCCCATCAGCGCGCTGGCGAACACGTCCCCCGTGCCGTAGAACACCTGGGGCAGCCGCGGCGCCCCCGCGTAGGAGAAGCTGCCGTCCGCCGCGCAGAAGCCGCAGGCCCCCAGCTGATCCCCCCGGCTGACCCCGGTGATGATCACCTGGCCGCAGCCGTAGCGGGCCGCCAGCGCCTCCAGCAGACCGCGAACCGTCCCCTCGCCGGGAGCGGGATCGTAGGGGCGGTCCAGCAGGATGCACGCCTCCGTCAGGTTGGGAACGATCACGTCCGCCAGGCGGCACAGCTCGCCCATGCCCTCCGCCATTTCCCGGGTGTAGGTGGCGTAGAGCTGCCCGTGATCCGCCATGACCGGATCCACCAGCGTCAGCCCCTCCGCCCGGCGGTAGCGGGCCAGCACCTCCCCCACCAGCTCGATCTGCGCGAAGGAGCCCAGGAAGCCCGTGTACAGCCCGTCGAAGCGCAGGGGCAGCGTGGCGAAGTGATCCCGGATGCCCCGCATTTCCTCCGTCAGGTCCAGGCAGGTGTAGCCGGTGAATTCCCCCGTGTGGGTGGACAGAAGCGCCGTGGGCAGTGCGGAGGTATGGATCCCGCAGGCGGACAGCACCGGCAGCGCCACCGTCAGCGAGCAGCGTCCCACGCAGCTCAGATCATGAATCGCCAGCACCTGCTTCTGCATCCGCGCCGCCTCCCTCAATCCCGTTTGCCCGCTGCATTATACAGCAGGAAAAGAGGCTTTTGCAAGCCCCGCAGGAAAGGATTTTTTCACATGCGCGACATTCTTTTCAGGGAACCGGACTTCGTATTCTCCTACCGGGTGGGCGGCGTTCTGATCCGCAACGGCCGCGTACTGCTCCAGCGGCCCGACGGCGACGACGGCTATGCCATCATCGGCGGACACGTGGCCGCCCTGGAAACCGCCGAAAGCGCCCTCCGCCGGGAGTACATGGAGGAGCTGCACGCCCCCGTCACCGTGGGGCCGCTGCTGGCCGTGGGGGAAAACTTCTTCCCCTGGGGAAGCCGTCCCTGCCATCAGCTGCACCTGTACTTCGCCGTGACCCTCGACGACCCCGCCGCCCTTCCCCTTCAGGGAACCTTCCACGGCTTTGACGACCTGGGCGGCGAGCGCATCGGGCTGAACTTTACCTGGATTCCCCTGGCCGACCTGCCCGGAACGAAGGTCTATCCGCCCCAGATGGCGGAGCGGATTCTGCAGGGCGGGGAGGCTGTCACCCACTTCACCTACCACGAATGAAAAGGAGGCGAATCCCATGATTCTGGAAACTGAACGCCTGATCCTGCGGAAAATGACGCAGGAGGACTACCCGGCCCTGTGCCTGATGCTGCAGGATCCCCTGTGCATGTACGCCTATGAGCATGCCTTCTCCGACGAGGAGGCACAGCAGTGGCTGGAGCGTCAGCTGACGCGCTACCGGGAGGACGGCTTCGGCCTGTGGGCCATGGTGCGCAAGGACACGTGCGAAATGATCGGCCAGTGCGGGCTCACCTGGCAGGACGCCGGCGGCCAGCGGGTGCTGGAGGTGGGGTACCTGCTCCAGCGGGCATACTGGCATCAGGGCTACGCCACGGAGGCCGCCGTGGCCTGCCGCGACTACGCCTTCAACGTCCTTCACGCGCCGGAGGTGTATTCCATCATCCGGGACA
>JBJEYH010000298.1:0-2693 GCA_051886675.1 Aristaeellaceae bacterium | reverse complement strand
TGTTGGGGCTGTGGAGGGTCAGGTACAGCTGGCCGTCCAGGGCGCGGAACACCATGCCGTGACCGCCGTCCTCCCGGAACAGCGGCTCCGCCTGGACGAAGTTGCCGTCGATATCCCCGTTGTCGGACACGGCCACGCCCTCGGTGTAGCCGCCCTCGGAGAAGCTGGCCCACAGGCATTCCAGCGTGCCCTCCGCCGTCCGCCACAGGAAGGGCCCGTCGGTGACGCAGCCGTCCACGCCGCTGGAATGATGCTTCACCTGGCACCAGGAGGCGTCGGAGGCGTGGAAGAGCACGCGGGGTTCGCCCGCCGCGGCCTTCAGGTCGTCGGTGAGGGGCATGGCGCAGACCTCGCCATCCCCCGCCTGCACCCACTCATGGCAGAACACCATGTAGGGCTTCCCCGCCTTCGACACGTAGAAGGTGCCGTCCAGGCACTCCCAGTCCGGGGGCGTGACCCGGCCGTCGGAATGGGGGCGGAAGGGCCCCATGGGCGTATCGGCCACCAGAATGGCCGTGCCGCGGCGAACCTGCCCGTTCTTGAAGCTGGCGAACATGTAGAACCGGCCCTGCCACGCATGCACCTCGGGCGCCCAGTAGTTGCGGTCGGCCCAGAAGCTGCCGTCGTTCTCGAAGCAGACGAAGGGGCCGTCCCAGTTCTCCATGTCGCGGCTGACGTACACGTCAAAGCCGTTGGCCGGGCCCCAGCAGGTGGCTCCCCGGGTGCCGTAGAGATAGTACGCGCCCTCATGCACCAGCACGTAGGGGTCGCGGATGTTGATATCGCTGCACTTCATGAATGCCATCCTCCTTATTCCGCCCGGATGATCAGCACCCAGTCGTTATCGGGCGTAAAGCGCGCCACGGGCTTGACGGTGACGCTGTCCTGACCGGTCACGTCCGCCAGGAAGCTCTCCCGGCCGCTGACGGGGTTGAACCAGCTGGCCGTCAGCCGCCTGCCCGCGTAGGGCGCGAGGGACAGGGTGAACGCATCCCCCAGATAGTCGTAGGCGAAGAGGAAATCCGCCCCCGCAAAGACGCTGATGCGGTGATACTTCTCCCCCTGGGGGGACAGGAGCAGCTCCGTGGCCGGGCGGCCAGACTGGTAGTCCACGGACTCCATCAGCTCGCGCAGGATGCCCATCTGCTCGGCGCCCACGTGGTGGATGGCGTCCTGCCAGACGTAGCGCACGCCGAAGGAGCCGGGCGTCCGGGGCGTATGGAAGAACTGCTGGATGCTGTTGTGGCCGTAGGTATGCCCCATGGCCCCCTGGAACACCGACCAGTAGGCGTAGCGGCGCACGTCCCACTCCCGCCAGTAGGGCTGGGACAGCTCGTGCAGCCCCTGCAGAATCTGCTCGTAGGAGGGCTCGCCATCCACGGTGGGCTTCAGGGGCTCCCGGGCCAGGTCGCGATCCACATACCGCCAGTTGTCCTCGCCGAAGTAGGTTTCCGCGTCCAGGCGGTTGTCGTCCCAGGCGCCCAGGGTGGCCTGATCGTAGCGGCGATGCCCCGACTGGAACATGTTGAAGTCCAGCCACGGCTCGTCATGGAACCACAGCGAGGACGACGTCCGCCCGAAGGGATGATACCCCACCAGCTTGTCCGGGTTCAGCTGCTTGAACAGCCGGCCCTCCCGGCAATAAAGGTCATGGTACCTGTCGCCGCGGATGTCCCCGCCCAGCAGCCAGATGATGTTCGGCCGATCCGCGTACCGCTCCGCCAGGAAGGTGATGTAGCGGTCCACGTTCTCCATGGTGATGTAGCCGGCCTGCACCACATGCCCCCACGCGGGCAGCAGCGCCATGTACAGCCCCAGCTCCTCGGCGATGTCCAGCACCCGATCCACGTGGGTCCAGTAGTCCGGCTCACGGGGATCGCGCTCCTCCTCCGCGGGATTGGTGCGGGCCATCTCGGGCAGACGGTGAATCAGCGTCGCCTGGATCGCCGTGAAGCCCTTGTCCCGGCGGTTGGTCAGGTACAGGCGGGCCTGCTCCTCATCGCAGACCTGCGTCAGCAGCCAGGCGGTGTCCGCCAGGTAGAAGAAGGGCGTATCCCCGTTGCGCAGATACCGTCCGTTGTCCGAAACATGCAGCAATCCCTGTTCCCAGGGCTTCGTGTACTTCATTGACCGATAACCTCCTTCAGCCCCCAGTCCGCCAGCACAGTGGAGACCTTCTCCACCTGCCCCGACTTCAGCGAGCGGTCCATGGCCTCCATCACCGCGATGGTGCGGATGCCTTCCTTCAGATCGGGCCTGGGCGTCACGCCGTCCCGGACGCAGCGGGCAAAATACTCCAGATAGTTCTGATATTCGCCCGCGTGATGGGTGTCTCCTTCAAAGCGGTAGTAGTAGGGGCGGCGCTCGTCGTAGTTTTCGTGGACGGTGGTGTTGTAAATGCCCGGCTCGGAGAAGTGATGGTAGTAGTCGAAGGGACATTCCGCCTTGGATGCGCCGGCGGTGCCCCGCAGCGTGCAGGAGATGAAATGCTCCGCCGTCTTGTTGAAGCCCGGCACGGCGTAGTTGCCGTTGACGCTGGCGCAGATGCCGCTTCTGTCCTTCAGGATGAACTTGAGGGCGTCGGGGGCCATGATCCCCCGGGAGGCGCTGTTGCTGGAGCACACGCCCACGCCGTACACGTCCTCCACCTCCGGCAGGTACCACAGGGCCAGATCCACCGCGTGAATCAGGAA
>JBJEYH010000297.1:0-2696 GCA_051886675.1 Aristaeellaceae bacterium | reverse complement strand
GCCGTCCTTCCCAGCGAATCCGCCGCCCGGACGCCCTCCCTCGCCGCCTGCTGCGCGGGGTTTTCGTTTCTACCTTCCTCCTCGTCAGGGGCGCGCGCCAGCCTGCCAAACTCCTCCTTAAAAAGCCCCCGGCGGTGTGTTTTCCCCTTGATCTCACTTTGCCCCGTCCGCGCGTTTCTTTCTGGCTTCATAGTCCCTCATGTTCCTCTCCATGTTCCGATCCGCCTGCGCTGCAATCCTGCAGAGCGACAGCATCACCAGCACCACAAATCCAGCGGCGGCAAGGGTCAGAATCGTGCCAATCACGATGTTTCCGCCTCCTTTCCAGTCTCCGAGAAGCGCGTGGTCATCAGCTGATAGAGCTGCGTGTCCTTCGGGAATCTGTCCACGAAGGGCACGATGGTGCCGCCGTAGCACAGCAGCCCCTCGCCCGGCACGCCCTGCTTGATGTAGGCCAGCTCCTGCCGCGAGATGTTCAGCAGATCGGCGAGGATGTCCGCATCGCCCGGCCCCTGCGTGAGCAGCACCATGTAGTCCGAGTTTTCAAAGATGTTCTGAATCTCCACCGCCTTGCTGTTCATCAGGTCCTTGATGTTCTGGGTGATGCCCGTCGGGATGCCGCCCCATTTGCGGAAGCGCTTCCAGATTTCCACGGTGTGCGCGGCGGTCTGCGGCTCGCGCAGCAGCAGGTGCATCTCATCGACATAGTACCGGGTGTTCTTTCCGGCTGCGCGGTTGGTCGTCACGCGGTTCCAGACCTGATCCTGCACGATGAGCATCCCCAGCTGCTTGAGCTGATTGCCCAGCTCCCGGATGTCATAGCAGACGATGCGGTTATTCAGGTTGACCGTCGTCCGGTGATTGAACACGTTCAGGCTGCCGGTGACGTAGCGCTCCATCGCCGCGGCGATGTACTGCGCCTCCGGGTCGGGCCTCTGGCAGAGCAGGTCATACAGGTCGCCCAGCACGGGCATGTTCTCCGGCTTCGGGTCGGCGAAATACTTTTCGTAGACCTTCGGCAGACAGTTGTCGATGATGCTGTGCCCCTTGGAATCCAGCCTGTCCTGCCCGACCATGAGCTCGCAGAGGGAGAGGATGAACTCGCTCTTCAGCCGCAGCGGGTCGCCCTCGTCGTTGTAGTCCATGCTGATGTCCATCGGGTTGATGTGGTCCCGCGAATTGGCCGAGATATGGATGACCTGCCCGCCCAGCCGCAGCACCAGCGGCGCATACTCCGATTCCGGGTCGCAGATGATGACGTCGTCCCGCGTCACCAGGATGACGTTGGTCATCTCGCGCTTGCCGCAGAAGGATTTGCCGCTGCCGGACTTGCCCAGAATCATGCCGTTGGGATTGCCCAGCAGCTGCCTGTCCACCATGATCATGTTGTTTGACAGCGCGTTGAGGCCGCAGTACAGCGCGCCCGCGCCCGTCTGGAACAGCTCCTGCGTCATGAACGGGACGAGGATGGCGACGCTTTCGGTGGGCATCGCCCGCTGAATCTTGATCGGGTTGTACGCCAGCGGCAGACACGCGCACATCGCCTGCTCCTGCTGAAAATCGAGGCTGATGAGCGCGCAGCTCATGGCCTGCGCCCTGCGGCGCGCCTGCTCCAGATTGCTGGCCAGCTCCTTCTTCGTGCTGCCCGTGCAGACGAACAGGATCGTCACGAAGAAAAGATGCTCGTCCTGATTCATCAGCTTGTCCAGCAGCTTTTTGGCGTCCGGCCCGTAAACCGTCAGGTCGCTGGGCAGGATGTCCATGTCGTATCCGGAGCGCACGGCCTTCTTCTGCTCCTCGATTTTGGAGCGGTCCAGCTCCGTGATCGTGTGCTTGACCATGCGGATGGCCTCCGCCTGGTCGATGGCCCGGATGTGAATGGACGTGAACAGGATGCTGTCCATTTCCAGAAACGTCTTGAGGCACCGGTCATTCAGTTTGTTCGCGTCAATCCGTATGACCGACGCGGCGCAGTACCGCTCGCCGATGCGGAACGTCCTGCCGTCCCTGAACTCAAACGAGCTGGGCGCGATGAAGTCCTGCGTCCTCAGGCCGCTGGGCACCAGCCAGTCCCAGTCAAAGTGGAACGGCTCCTGCCCGTCCATATGAAAGATACTGTGCAGGAGCGCCAGCCGCCCCTTGCCGTCCACCGGCTCCGCCTGCACGCCGACCTTCTTGAAGTTGGCCATCAGCTCCGCCTCGATGCGCTCCAGCCTCGGCCTCGCGTTCTTGATGGCGGGGGCCTCCACGCCGAAGGAGATGGTCTTGAGCCGCTGCAGCCCGTCGTTGCCCTTGGCCAGCTGGCTGCGCAGGATGCCGCTGAACTCCTCGCGGATGTCGTCCAGCGCGTCGCCCTGCGGCGGGATGGTCACGCCCTTCTCGATTTCCTCCTGCGGGATGCCGAGGTTGTAAAAGGCCATCTGGAACTGCACGGAGCAGTCAAAGCTGTTGATGAACCGCTTCCATGCGGCGAAAATGGTCTCCTGCTCCTCCTGCATGGAGAGCTGGTAGTTGATGTCCTCAAACCGGACGGTTTTGGAATACAGCGTCTCCCCGACGCGGCAGATGCCGTCCGGGAACATGCGCTGATACGGAATGGTCTGCTGCGCGGTGGCGGGATATTTGCCCGTGCCGCGCGCCCGCTTCACGGCCTCACGGATCAGCCGCTTTTCTTCGCGGGTGAGCTTTCGCTTTTT
>JBJEYH010000296.1:0-12232 GCA_051886675.1 Aristaeellaceae bacterium | reverse complement strand
CCGGGTCAGCTGATGCTCCGAGCAGCCCGGCGGCGGCACGAACCGCTTCGCCTCCGCCACGGCCTCCTCCATGGTCATGCTGCGGCTCAGGTCGCCGATCTTCTCCAGCAGGAGCAGCCGCTGCTGATCCGGGCTGCGGCATCCCGCGAACACCGTGATAAAGCTCATGCCGCTGTTGCGGGCATGGACGCACATGTCCTCCAGCGCGGCGAGGGTCTCCCTGCCCAGCGCAGCCTGCTGATCCCGGCAGGCGATGCGCCCGTGGGCGTAGGTCAGCACGCCGAACACGTCCTCCATCTCCACCCCCTCGGGAACGGGATGCGCCTCGTCCACCAGCAGCATCCGCCCCTGCAGAAGCCGCTGGGTGGTGATGGTCAGCCGGCTGGTCTCCCCCGGCGGCAGGGCCGTGACGACGTTATCCGGCAGGGTCGGCTGCGACGCTGTCTCCGCCGCCACGGACGGCGGAAGGGCCGTGTCCTCCCGCGGCCGGAGCGTCGTCAGGCACAGCGCCGCCAGGGCCGCCGCGCACAGCGCTGCCGCCCGGAGAAGTCCCTTCCGCCGCCTCGGCTTTTCCGGTCTCCAGCCCCGGATGGCCGCGCTTCTGTTCATGCATGATCCCTCCCCTCGCATGTCGTAGGGTTAGCTTGCCCCCATCCGGGAAACCTATCCATCCGCGTACACGGAAAATTTTCCGCGCCCGGTCACTGTGCGGCCCATCCCGCATAGGCTGGGAGTGAAACGAGGGGATGACCATGTGCGATTGTCGTAACCGGAGGCCGCGCACGCCGCGCCGCAGCCGATCCCTGCAGCCGCTGACGGCGGTGGGCGTCATTCTGCTGGCGGCGGGGCTGCTGCTGATGTTCCTGTGCATCCCGGGGTGGGCCTGGGCCGCGCTGGCGGGCGTGCTGCTGATCGCCGCGGGCTGCGCGCTGATCCGCCTGTCCCGGGGATAAGCCGTAACAACGCGTTGGCGGGGAGGTGATGGCATGAGCGTGCGCATGGTGTGCGTCAAGGCGCCCAGGGCGCTGGGCGGGCTGCTGAGGCTGCTGGCCCGCAGGGGTGGAAGCCGGTGATCGCCGGGCGGCGCAGGAGGGCTTCTGCGCTGCCCGGGGCATGGGACAGGCCTTTCCGGGCAGCAAAGGGCGCAATTGTTACAACCTTTCTTGCACCGCCGCGGAGTGTGTGGTATAATGCAATGGGCTATTGTGCCCCTGTTGTGCAACCATACCTCAGGAAAAGGCTGGTGACCTCCATGCGAAAGCTGTTTTTTGTCCTTGTATCAGCGCTGTGCATGCTGCTGCTGACCACGGCCTGCGCCGAAACCGTCACGCTGGACAGCATCTATGCGACGGTGGATATTCCGGATGCGTACATCCTCCTCACCCCCGACAACCTGGACCTGCACCCGGAATGGGTCTCCGGCATGGGCACCACCACGGAAGCCCTCCTGGAGGACTGGACCGCGCGCGGCGTGCTGCTCCAGGCCTGGAACAGCGACGGGGACGTCTGTCTGGAAATCACCGCCGTGCAGGATGAGGAAGCCCTGCAGTACTTCGATGTGGACGCGCAGACCACCCAGATGCGCTCCACCTACCGCACCAGCCACCTGAAGAACACCCGCGGCGACGGCTGGACCTACCAGTCCGCCGAGTGGAAGAAGACCACCCAGTACGGCCGCTTCCTGATGCTCAAGTACAAGCGGGAGCTGGACGGCGAGACCATCCGCGGCTATGCCCGCCGCACCATCCGCAACGGCTACACCATCACCGTGGATTACCAGGTGTTCGGCCGGAGCCTCAAGAACGCCGACAGCACCGCCCTGAGCAACGTCATGCAGACCTGGTACTTCACCCAGGTGCTGGAGAAGCCTGCCACCGCCGTGTCCAAGCTGCAGTTCACCAGCAAGCCCCCGGCGGAAACCAATACCGGCACCTTCACCGTCAAGGGCACCTGCGACGCGGGATTGCACATCATCGGCGTGGTGATGCGCATGTCCTCCCCCGACCCCATCGTTTATGAAGCCACCGCCACCAGCAAGGGCGCTTTCTCCATCCCGGTGACCCTGCCCGAGGAAGGCGTGTGGCTGATGACCCTCACCGTGGAAAACGGCGACGTGGTCACCGAGGAAATCGTCTTTGACACCACCACCTATCAGAAGACGCTTCTCCCCGTGAACCTGGACGAGGGCTCCGGCCTGAGCCTGACCGACACCTCCTCCGTCGCCGCCCTGTCCTCCGACAAGACCGTCATCTCCGGCACCACCGTCAAGAACGTGACCGTCCAGTGCATCGTCGAGGGCGCCGTCAACTATGACAAGCAGGTGACCACCAACAACAGCGGCAAGTTCTCCTTCTCCGTGGACACCTCCGCCGAGGGCGATTACGAGGTCACCCTGGTGTTCTCCAAGAAGGGCATGAGCACCCGGCGCTTCGTGCTGAACGCCAACCGCACCCTCTCCGAGGCCGAGAAGAAGCAGAAGATCCGCGACGCCGCCGTCAAGCCCGCCTACTCCACCCTCACCAGCAAGCTCACCGGCTACACCGGCCGCTACATGGTCTACACCCTCTACGCCACGGAGATCGTGCCCTCCGGCGACGAGTGGATCATCTTCATGGCCATGACCAAGTCGAAGGACACCTACAAGAACATCGTCGTGGTCATTGCCGACGAGGAGCCGCCCTTCCAGGTGGGCGACCAGCAGAAGCTGTACGCGCAGTGCATCGGCTCCTACGAGGTCACCTCGGAGGAAAAGACCACCTCCTACCCGTGCTTCCAGCTTTGCTTCTGGGAATAACCCCCTCCAAGGGAACGCGCAGCGAAAACGGGTCAAGGGGTGAAACCCCTTGCGCGGGTGCAGGGGCGGCGTTAGCCCCTGCGCAGGGATGTCGCGGCAGCCCAGGCGCAACACACAAGAAAAAGCAAAAAGGAACCGAGGAAGCCAGAGTTTCCAAGCAGGCGACGAAGTCCGCCCGCGTCGAAAACGGCAGGTTCCGCGCCGCGCCATGTCAGCGACCATCCCCCCCTCCCGCCCCGACGCCAAAAGGCCGGTCATCCATTCGGATGACCGGCCTTTTGCACTGCCGCCCCTGTCTCACGCCTGCGCCGGCGCCTTGGCCTTGCCGGCAGCCTTCTCCGCCTTGCGGCGTTCCCGCATATCCTTGCACATGTCCCGCAGGGTGCATTCCTCGCACAGCGGGCGCTGGGCCTTGCACACCCTGCGCCCGTGGAAGATCAGCCAGTGATGCGCCTGACACCAGTCGCTCTTGGGAATGGCGCGCATCAGCTGCTTCTCGGTATTCTCCACGTCCTTGGCGTCGGCCAGGCCCAGACGGTTGCTCACCCGGAACACATGGGTATCCACCGCCAGCGCCGGAATGTGGAAGGCATTGGCCAGCACCACATTGGCGGTCTTGCGGCCCACGCCGGGCAGGGCGGTCAGCTCCTCCATGGTGTGGGGGATTTCGCCCCCGTGACGGGCCACCACCAGACGGCACGCCTCGATGATGTTCCCGGCCTTGCTCTTGAAGCCGCAGCTCTTCACCATGGGGTAGAGGTCATCCACCGAGGCCGCCGCCATGCTCACCGCGTCCGGGTAGCGGGCGAACACAGCGGGAGTAACCTTGTTCACCTGCTTGTCGGTGCACTGGGCGGACAGCATGGTCGCCACGAGGGTTTCGTAGGGATTGGTGAAGTTCAGCTCGGGCCGGGCGTCGGGATAAAGCCGCTGCAGCTCGGCCAGAATAGCCTTCTTGGACACGGAGGGCATGGGTACGTCTCCTTCCATTACACGCGGATGACTGACTTGGGCATGCGCTTCAGGCCCCGCAGCATCAGATACAGCATCACCACGTTCACCGGATACACGGCCACCTGCTTGATCAGCCGGTTGCACACGCTGATCCACGCGGGCAGCGTCGCGCCCTCGCCGTAGATGGGCATCACCAGCCGGCGGAAGAACGCCGGCCAGTCCGTCCCGTCCGACACCGCCATGTAGCCCGCCGCCGCCAGGAAGTAGGTGTTCAGCAGGAAGTGGCAGAAGAGCGATACCGCCAGCAGGCACAGCATCACCCGCACCCAGGACAGGGGCCGCCTGTACAGGAACAGGCCGTAGAGCAGTCCGCTGATGGCCGTGGCCAGGGACAGCCCCGGGTTGATGACCTGCCCGGTGAGCAGGGTGCCCAGCGCATCGCCCACCACCGCCACCAGCAGCCCGCCCACCGGGCCGAACAGGCAGCCTGCCACGGCATTGGGCAGGAAGCCGAAGCTGATCCGCAGCCAGTTGCCCACGGAGATGGCCGTGATGCGGCTGAGCAGAATCTGCAGCGCGACAAGAATGCCCATCACGCACAGCTTGTAGGTGGTGATCCGGGCGCTGGATTTCCAATAGGTTGCACAAAAAACGGATTGCGACATGCTACCGCCTCCTGAATCATTTTGACCCGCAGGAGGCAGCACCTGAGCAGCGGGATGCGCCGCAGGCACCGCGCCGGAAGTCCGGCTTCGTTTCATGACAACTCCCCGTTCATGAACACTTAACGCGCCAGCAGCTACTCTGCCTGATACGAATCATTCGTATTGTACCCCATCTCACCTCCGTTTGCAAGCGGAAAACACATGCAGAACAATGCCTCCGGGCATGAAAAGGCGCGGGAACGCATGATACGCTCCCGCGCGGAGTGGGGTCGATTCCTTGTCAGGCTGCGGAACCTGCCGTTTCCATCGCGGGCGAACTTCGTCGCCTGCTGGGAAACTCGCGCTTCTTCTGTTCCTTTTTTTCTTTCCTTTTCTGTTGCGCCAGGCTGCCGCGACATCCCTGCGCAGGGGCTAACGCCGCCCCTGCTACCAAGGCAAGGGGTTTCATCCCTTGACCCGTTTTCGCTGGCGCGATCCCTTGTGGGGTTATTCCTCGTTGCACTCGCCCACGCCGTCGCAGGCAAGGCGTACGCCCTCCTGGCCGGTGATGGTCACGTTCTTCATGGTGATCACGTCCACGTTGATGGCCACAAGGCCCTTGCGCGCGCAGGTCTCCACGCCGCCGGCCATGGCGGGCTGCATGGGCTTGGGATCCGCCGCGCAGGCGATGTTCACGTCCTCCATGACCACATGCTCGATGGGCTTCTCCGGCAGGCCCAGGAAGTATCCGGCGCAGGTCACATCCGTGGCGTTGACGTGGCGGAAGGCCACCGTGCCGATGCGGGGCGTGCGGTCGTCCACGGGCTGCTTCTCCCGGCTCTGCACATAGTCGCTCTTGCCGTCCGGGTCGCAGAAGTACATGCAGTTCACCACGAAGGGCGTGCCGACCCGCTCCATCTCCACATGGTCGAAGACGATATCGTCGATCACGCCGTTCCTGCCGCGGCCCCGGCGGGTCTTCACCCGCAGGCCACGGTCGGTGTTGCGCATCACACAGTCGTGCACGCAGATGTGCTTCACGCCGCCGGCCATCTCGCTGCCCACGGTCATGCCGCCGTGGCCGTTCTCCATCAGGCAGTGGGAAATCTCCACATGCTCGCAGGGCGTCTCGTAGGTGGCACCCATGTACAGCTTGCCCGCCTTCAGGGCGATGCAGTCATCCCCCAGGGAGAAGTGCGCGCCCGCCAGCAGGATGTCGTTGCAGCTCTCCGGGTCGAAGCCGTCGGTGTTGGGGCTGTTGGCCGGCGCGTTGACGGTGATGTTCAGGAACTTCAGCCGTTTGCTGAAGTAGGGCTGCAGGTTCCAGGAGGGGCTGTTGCGGAAGGTGATGCCCTGCACCGCCACGTCCTTGCAGCGGTTGATGAAGAACATCCTGGGCCGCCACGCGCCCCGGCGCACCTTGGGGTTGACCCACCAGTCGCCCTTGTCGCCCTGGCCGTCCAGCACGCCCCGGCCGTAGATCACCACGTCCTCCACATGGTAGCCGTAGATGAAGGACACGTACATGTCCAGCGGATTGCCCTCCCAGGAGCCCAGGTTCAGGTCCCGGTCCTCGTCGGTGGACTGGATCATGCCCGGCGCGATGGGGAAACGGCTGCGGTCGGTCTCCAGCTGAAGCACCGCGCCCTCGGCGATCTCCAGACGGATGTGGCTCTTGAGGAAGATGGGCAGCACATGATACGTGCCCGCGGGAATCAGCACCCGGCCATGCTTGGGGCAGCAGTTGATGGCCGCCTGGATGGCAGGGGTATCGTCATGCACACCGTCGCCCACCGCGCCGAACTGCCGCACGTTCAGCGTGAAGCTCTCCTCCTCCGTGGTGAAGGTGAGCTTTTCCACCTGGGTGTCCCCGTCGAAGATCCGCAGGGTATAGCGGGTGTCGGGCCACAGGCCGTAGAGGCTGGTGATCACCGTATCCGCCGTGCCCCAGGGCTGGTCGTTCAGGGTGAGGGTGTAGGGCTTCCGGGTCTGATACAGGCCGCCATCGTCCAGCTGGATGGTGGCGCTGCGGCCGGTCACAAAGAGCTTTGTCACTTCCATGGCTGTTCTCCTCCGTTACTTCGCTGCCTGCAGATATTCCGCCCAGGCCATCATGAAGGGGCCGACGCCCTTGCTGTCGTCGCTGACGCGGGGCTCGGACAGGTAGTAGGCCACGGAGCCGTCGCGCTTTTCGCCCGGGCCCAGGCCCGCAACCCAGCAGATGTCCGTCAGCTCCACCCGGCCCTCGTCATTCGCCTTGAGTTTCGTGTCGGCCATCGCCTCAAACACCCTGATGCCGATGGGCAGATACTTCTCCGGGTTCAGCACGCCCAGCCGCACGCCCTTGAGCAGCGCGTAGGCGATCATCGCGGAGCCGGAGGTTTCGGTGTAGTTGCCCTGGGTATCGGGATGATCGATCACCTGGTAGAACAGCCCGTCCTCCGCCTGATAGGGCAGCACGCCCCGCAGGCTCTCCCGGAACAGATCCACCAGCGCGCGGTAATGCTCGTAGAGCATCTCCGGGCACAACCCGATGCAGTCGATCAGCGCCATCAGGTACCAGCCGGTGGAGCGCAGCCAGAAGTTGGGGCTGCGGCCGGTCTTCTTGCTGCACCAGGGCTGAATCTTCGCCTCGTCCCAGGCGTGGTAGTTCAGGCTCTTCTCCTCATCGTAGAGGTAGCGGCGCACGTTGCGGAACTGGCTGATGATATCCTGCACGCGGGCCATGCCGTCGAAGCGGGCCTCGTATTCCATGTAGAAGGGCTGGGCCATGTACAGCCCGTCCAGCCAGATCTGGTTGGGATAGTTTTCCTTGTGCCAGAAGTTGCCGCACTGGCAGCGGGGATGGGTGTTCAGCCGGCCCATGTGGAAGTCGATGGCCTTGCGGTAGCGCTCGTCGCCGGTCTCGTCCAGGCCGAAGTAGAGCGCCTTGCCGCAGTTGATGCTGTCGATGTTGTACTTGTGGCTCTCGTAGTTTGGGATGGAGCCATCGGGCATGACGTAGGTTTCCAGGTAGCGCAGGACGAAGTCCCGGTAATCCTGATCCCCCGTGGCCCGGTATGCGTCGATGCAGCCCTTGAGGACGCAGCCGTCCTCATAGTTCCAGTAGGTCTTGTAGGGCTTGTACGCTGCGAGAAAGGCTTTGGTATATGCTTTGATGTCCATGCTGCTCATCTCCTTGAACGACTTGTTCCTTGATACAAATTATACCGGATCAAGCCGATTCTGTCAACGTAGCCCTGCCCTGCCCGGCAGGGATTCCCTTTTTCCGCGCGATGTGCTATAATAGCGCGGATTTCGCACGAAAGGAAGTGACCGGGGTTGAAGCGCATTCCCCGCGGCAATACGGAGCAGATCCTCCACGGCAGCCTGGTGCGGGCCATGCTGTCCATCGCCATCCCCGTGGTCATCAACAGCTTTCTGCAGACGCTGTACAACCTGACGGACACCTACTGGCTGGGGCAGATCGGCAAGGAGCCGCTGGCCGCCATCAACCTGGTGACCCCGGTGCAGAACATTGTGCTCAACTTCGGCTCGGGCGTGACGGTGGCCGGGGCGGTGATGATCGCCCAGTACGTGGGCGCGGGGCGGATGGATGCCGCAAGGCGCATCGCCAACCAGATCTTCATGGTGGCGATGGCCTTCGCGCTGTGCTGCGCGGGGCTGCTGACGCTTTTCACCCCGTACATTGTGGACTGGCTGGGCGCCACGGGCGAAACCCGGCGGGCGGGCGTGACCTATCTGCGCATTGTGGTGCTGGACATGCCCTTCCTGTTCCTGGTGAACATCTTCCAGGCGGTGCGCCAGGCCCAGGGCGACACGGTGCGTCCCATGCTGCTGAACCTGCTGGGCATCTGCCTGAACCTGATCCTGGATCCCCTGCTGATGATCGTGCTCGACCTGGCGGCGGCGGGCGCGGCGCTGGCCACGGTCTTTGCCAAGGCTGTGCCGGCGGTGATTGCCTTCACGCTCCTGCGCCGGGAGGAGGAGCCCGCCCGGCTGAGCGCATGCCTCATGCGCCCGGACGGCGCGTCCATCCGGGACATTGTGCGCATCGGCCTGCCCACGGCCCTGGGCGGCAGCTTCATGCAGCTGGGCTTCCTGCTGATGAGCCGCAACGTGCTGGCCTACGGCGTGGAGGCCATGGCCGCCTACGGCATCGGCAACAAGGTGAACACCCTGATTTCCCTGCCCTCCAACGGCATCGGCAGCGCAGTGAGCACCATCGTGGGGCAGAACATGGGCGCGAAGCAGCCGGAGCGTGCCCTGCGGGGGTATCGCATCAGCATGGGGTGCGCGGTGGCGTTCCTGTTCGCGGGCGGCATGATCCTCTCCCGGCCCGCCGTTGCCACGGCCATCGTCGGAATTTTTGCGGACGATCCCGCCGTGATCGCCATGGCGGCGGATTTCCTCAGCACCATGGCCTTCTGGTGCTGGACCAACGGCATCCACGACGCCACCTGCGGCCTGTTCCAGGGCAGCGGCCACACCGAGGTGCCCGTGACGGTGAATGTGATCCGGCTGTGGGTGCTGCGCTTCGCCACGCTGTGGGTGTGCGAGACGGTTCTGGGGCTGGGGGTGCGGAGCGTCTGGATGTCGGTGGTGGTGTCCAACGGCATCGCGGCGGCCATGCTGCTGGCGCTGTCCCTGACGGGCCTGTGGCGCAGGCCCCGGCTGAAGATCAGCGCCTGATCAGGCTATGCGCAAAAAAGCGCGGAGATGATCCTGGGATCGTCTCCGCGCTTTGCTTTTTTGCGTCGCAGGGTGTATGGGGAGCGGGTGGGGCGTCTTCCTGCGGACGTCGGAACCTGCTGGGAAACTCCGGCTTCTTTCCGCTCTTTTTATCTTCCTCTTTGTGCTGCGCCTGGGCTGCCGCGACATCCCTGCGCAGGGGACATCGCCCCTTGACCCTTTTCCGCTGGCGCGATCTCTTGGAGTTAGTCGAGGGGCTCGCCGCGAAGACCGGCGGCAAGCACCTTCACCATCTCCTCCTGCTGCTCTTCCACGGTACGCGAGGTGTCGAACACGATGGAGCGCGCGACCTCGAAGCGCTTCGCCTTCGTGTCGATGTGCACCGGATACAGCCGCAGCGCCTGACCCGTGGCCCGGTAGTACATGGTGCAGATCTGCAGCCAGCCGGTGTTGATCCAGTCGTGATGCTCGCCGAAGCCGCTGGGCTGCTCGGGGAAGATGATCAGGTGCTTCCCTTCCCGGAGCTGCCGGAGGCTCTGGCGCATGGTGGTCATCACCCGGGCGTCGTGGTAAACGGGAATGGTGGGCGCGCTCTTGAGCACCGGGGGCAGCACCGCCGCCGCAAGGTAGGGCAGCGTGGCGTTGTACAGCGGCTCCAGCCGGCAGCCGGGCTCCCACCAGTAGTCCTGCCGCACATAGGCCGGGCAGGTCTTGCGGTTCATGATGCCCTCGTTGCACCAGGCCAGGCAGTCCTCCCGGAGGGGGAACTGCACCACCATGTCGATGGGCCCCAGGGCGCCCACGTGGTTGCACACAAACACGCTGGGCTCCCCGGCGAAGGGCTCCGCCCAGACGGTTTCCATCCTCGGTGAAAAGGTTCTGACCACCGCGGCCAGAACGCGGAACAGCTTGCCCATGGGAAACCCCTCCTTCATCATGCAGCGGGGATCGCGAAAAACGCTGCCAGAAAGCCCGGCGCCGCCGGAGGCTGCATCGTCAGCCCGCCGGAAGCCCCGTCCTTCATGGCAGCGTCAGCCAGCGGCCTCAGTCCGCGGGATAGTACTGGCCGTAAATGAACTCGTGCAGCGCCCGGACGTTCTCCTCCCGGCGGGCCACCGTGCGGAACACCACCACGCTGGAGCCGCTGTCGGTCTGGTCATACTTCCAGGTATCGTCCATGGGGATGCGCATCTGCTCCAGCAGGGACTCCCCGGCCTGGGCGCGGGAAATGATGTCGCTGTCCAGCACGCTCAGGCCCAGGCTGAGCATGGTGCTGGCGTTCACGTTGGTCTGCACGTAGGGCAGGCTGGTTTCCATCAGGGACATGAGCTTGTCCACGGTCATGTCCTGCATGATCTTCTGCAGCAGCAGATCCAGCAGATGCCGCTGGCGGGCGGTACGGCCGAAATCGTTGTCCACGGAGCGGGTGCGGGCATACATGACCGCCTGCACGCCGTCCAGATGCTGCACGCCGCTGACGGCCTCCAGAGGCTCGCGGACATAATCCTTGTCCTGATTGTCATACTTGGGGGGATTCTTCTTCAGATAGCTGTTGATGGCGGTGGCCTCGGCCTTGGTCAGGTCCACGTCCACGCCGCCGATGGCGTCGATGATGGAGGCCAGACCATAGAAGTTGATGGTCACATAATACTCGATGTTCATCTCAAAGGTATGGTTGATGGTGCGCATGGCCAGCGCGCCGCCGCCCCGGGAATAGGCCACGTTGATGCGGTTCTTGCTCTTGTAGCCGGGAATGGTCACGTACAGGTCCCGCAGGATCGAGGTCAGCTTCACCGAGCCCGTGTCCTTGTCGATGGACAGGATGATCTGCACGTCACCGTGCTGCAGGCCGTCGTCCAGGGAGGTGGAACGGGTATCCACGCCCACCAGCAGGATGTTGACCACGTTGTCGGGCAGGTTGGTGTTCAGCTCCAGATCGTCGGGGTTGATGCTGTCGTCAATGTCCGCTTCCAGGTTCTCCGCGGCCTCCATGGCCTCCTGAACCTCGTCGCTGATAAACAGCTCCTCGCCTTCCCCGGCGTCCTCCTCGTCCTCCGCGTCCCCGTCGTCGGCCAGGGCAGCTTCCTCCACCACGTCCAGGATGGAAATCTCCTCATCATCCTCCGCCAGAACCGCGCCGGGCAGGAGCAGGCACAGCGCCATCACAAGCGCCGTCAGTTTCTTCATCAGCTTCATGGGCATCCTCCTTGCAGCATTCCTGTCTATTATACGACCACTTCCGTCAAAATGCAACGGGAGCGCGCGTCTTTACAACTGTAAAACCCTTCTGAGGAACATGAGGCTCCGCGTCAGGGCCCCGTCGTCCCCCGCCAGGGAGGCGTAGGGCTCCAGCATCACCGTGCCGTCAAAGCCCTGGGCCCGCAGCTGCATGGTCAGCCGCTGCCAGTCCAGCACGCCCTCGCCGGGCAGCCGCCACGCGCCATCCTCCGTCCAGTCCAGGGCATGGATGTGCGCCACCCGGCTGCCCATGGCCCTAAGCAGCGCGAAGGGATCCGCCCCCGACCGCCGGGCCTGCTTCACATCCAGCACAAAGCGGATGTCCGGTACCAGGCGGATCAGGCTCTCCACGTCCTCCGGGCGGCGCAGGGCGCACCAGGATACGTTCTCCCACAGAACCGTCAACCCCCGGGAGGCGGCAATCTCCTGCATGCGCGCCATCACCCGGGGCAGGGCGTGAATCCTCTCCGGCACCAGGGGCGCATGCACCCCTGCCGGGCCGTGGAACACATAGTACCTGGCGCCCATGGCCTGTCCCGCGTCGCACACGCCGGTGAACAGGCGGAAGGCGTCCTCCACCTGCCGGGGCGACCGGCCGAACAGGTCCCACTCGAACTGGTTGCCCTTGGCGTGCACCGACACGCACGTCAGCCCCGCCAGGTTTTCCCGCACCAGACGCCCAAAGGCCGCCGTATACTCGCTGCCCGTCTGCAGGAAGATCTCGCAGCAGTCAATGGGGAACCGCGTCAGATAAGCAGCGGTTTCCTCCGTCTCCATCCGGCCGTAGAAGGCCGCGCCGCTCATGCCGATGTTCATGCTCCGCCTCCCGGCCTGTTCAGCTCATCCAGCGTCAGCGCGAAGGACGGCACGAACTCCGCCATGAAGTCCCGCACCTCCGGCAGCTGCATGG
>JBJEYH010000295.1:38316-46593 GCA_051886675.1 Aristaeellaceae bacterium | reverse complement strand
ATGAACAGCCCGATACGTTTGCATACGTACTTCAACATCGGTAGCATTCTCCTCTATATCTGGTGTCACCTGTGGAAGAGCGGCCCGCAGGCAGCGCAATCTCCCCCCTGATCCGCCCCCATCGGCGGCGGATTCCCCGGAAACATGACTGAAAGTCGAAGGGACCACAGCCCCTCCGACGCCTCCGGGATTTTTACAACCTGAGGAAGGACAGCCTGCAGGCTGCCCTTCCTCAGCTTTGCTCATGGACAATGGCTGATCGCGCGCGCTCGCCGGAAGGCGGACCCGCTGCGCATCAGTAGCTCAGGGAGTTGCCCTGGCTGGCGCAGTAATCAGCCCATTCCGCGTCGTTCATGGTGTAGGTCATGAACTGAATGCCGCCGCGGCCCACGATGGAGTTGATGTACTCGCTGCTGCCATAGACGATCCTGTAGGAGGCCAGGGCCGCCGTGGAGGAGGAGTAGATCGGGATCATGTGATAGTTCAGCAGCAGGCCCTTCTCCATGCCGGCGAGGATCTCGTTGCGCACGTCCAGCTCGGCGATGGCGTAGGTGCCGTTGTACAGCTCGTTGTACCAGTCGTTGAAGCTCATGGTGATTTCCTCACCCTGCACGCTGATGGTCAGGTCGGAATACACGTCGAAGCCGTACTCCATCACGTAGTCGGGATCGGTCCAGCAGATCATCATGCTGTAGGGATCCAGGTCCGCGCCGCCCCAGGCGCCGTTGATCATGTCGTCCTGGCCGTTCTGCATGGAGGTGTAGTAGTCCTGATCCTCCACCAGCACGAACTTGATCCGGCCCTCCAGAGAGGTGCCCACCGCAGCGGCGCTCATGGCGTCCTGCATGAAGTCGACCATCTTCTGGTAGATGGCGTCGGTGCCGTAGACGTGGTACTCGATTTCCACAACGTCGGTCTCGGAGATGTTGCCGTCGGCCAGGCACTGGTCGTAGGCCGCCTGCAGCAGGGCGGTGGCCTGCTCCTTGTCATAGCCGGTCAGCTCGTCCAGGTCCTCCACGCCGTAAACCTCGCGCAGGGTGTTCTGGGCGTAGACGGAGCCGCGGTAGGTCTCGCTGGTGAGCGGGTCGCAGATGTAGGTCTCGTTCAGCAGGCCGAAGGCGGGCTCGGAGCAGGCGGTGCAGCTGCTGACGTAATCGCCGCGGTCGAAGGAGTAGGACATGGCCTTGCGGAAGTCCTTGTAGGTCAGGATGGTCTTGTTGACGCCGGACACCTCGCGGCTCCTGAGCATGTCGAAGTCGGTGTTCAGCGCCAGGTAGTAGGTGTAGCTGGTGGGAGTGTAGTACACATAGTCGCTGGTGCCGTAGGTGGCCATGTCGTCCTGGGACAGGCCCACGGAATCCAGGTTGCCCTGCAGGAACATGGACAGCTGGGTGGTATGCTCGTCGATCTGCTGCAGGTTGATGTCGGTGGTCTGGTACTGGCCCTCATAGCGGCTGTCGCTGTAGCCGAACCAGCTGTCGTTGCGGGTGAAGACGATCTCCTTGGACTCCTGGTAGCTGACGATCTTGTAGGGGCCATAGGAGCTGAACTTGTCCACGGCCGTGCCGTAGGCGGACTTGACAATGCCGCCGGTCTCGGTCTTGTTGGCCTCGTAGAGGGCCTCGTTGACCAGGAGCAGGTTGTCCACGTTCATCTCGAAGTCGAACAGGGTGCTGGGGTTCTTCAGCACGATGGTGAAGGTGTACTCATCATCCTGCACAAAGCCCACCTGCTCCCAGCTCGTGGGCTCCATGATGCCGTCCTCGCAGTAGGCGTAGTTGATCAGATCGTCCTTGGTCTCGCCCCAGCCCTCGGTCATGGCGAAAACCAGGTCGATGGCTTCCTCGGTCACGGGGATGTAGCCATCCTCATTGGCCATGGCGTACAGGGCGTAGTAGTTGTCGGTGGTCATGTATCCGCCGTACTCCTGCATGGAGTAGCCGTACAGATAGTCCAGGGGCACGGTCCAGCTGAAGTACAGCTTGTTGCCCTCGGCGTCCACATACTGGCCGTCCTCGCCCGCGGCGAACTCAGCCATGGTCCGGCCGATGTTGGCCGCCTGGCTCAGCTTCACGCCGCCGACCTTGTCGCTGTTGTAGTAATCCTCAGCGTTGGCCAGGGCGATGCCGCCGGCATAGAACAGAGACGCACGGTAGTTCTTCATGCCGGGGTTGAGGAACTGCTGCAGGGTGTATTCCACGTCATGGGCGGTGATGGGGGTGCCATCCTGCCAGGTGGCATCCTTGCGCATCTTCACCTGCCAGGCATAGCCCTCGGTGGCATCGGCAGGCACGCCGTAGGTCTCGTTGCCGGCATAGGCGGCGGTCACGTCCACGGGGAACTCCTCCGCCAGCTCGCACACGATGTCGTAGCCGTCCTTGGCCTCGTTCATCCAGAAGCCATAGAACACGGACACGGTGTAGCCCAGCATGTCATACTCCGAGGAGATGTTCCAGTCCGTGGGGGACCAGGTGGACACGCCGGAGTAGGTGCCGCGGTAGGTGTAGGTCGCGTCGCCTTCGGCCAGCGCTCCCGTTGCGAGCGTGAGCAGCATGGCGACTGCCAGCAGCACGGACATCAGTTTCTTCATTACTGTTTCCTCCCTTTCATGGTTTGGGATCATTATGAACGAGGGATCGTATGCCGTGTATGAATTAAAGCCGCGACTGCAGCCAATCCATCAGTTTGTTCAGCCCCGCCTCGGCAAAGGGGCTCTCCAGGCCCGCCGCCTGGATGGCTTCCGGGAAATTGCGGCTGCCCGACGCCCGCAGGAAGGTCAGGTAGCTCTGCCAGGCGCCCTCGGGATCCTCATGCATCCAGCGGCAGTACTGCAGCGCCAGCACCTGCGCCAGGCCGTAGTCGATGGCGTAGAAGGGCCACAGGAATGTGTGAGGAATCCGCTGCCAGCGGGTGCCGATCCGCCCGCGCTCCTCCTCCGGGCAGTCCCGGAAGGGGAAGTACGCTTCCTCCAGCTGCTGCCACAGGGCGTTGCGCTGGGCCCTGGTCATGTCCGGCTGCTCGTACACCCGCTGCTGGAACTCGTCCTGCTGGCACTGGTAGAGGATCCGGGTCACCGCGCCCTCCAGGTGCATCCGGCGGTAGTCCTCCGCCCGATCCCCGAAGAACAGCTCCATGAACGGCCAGGTGAAGAACTCCATGGCCATGGCGTGGGTTTCGGCCATTTCGGAGGTGTACCAGGCCCGCTCACGGATCTCCTCGTCCCGCTTGAGGTAGAAGTAGAATCCGTGGCCGCCCTCATGGGTCATGACGTAGGCGTTCTCGGTGGTGCCGTCGAAGTTGGCGAAGATGAACGGCGCCCGGTACGCCTCGAAGAACGTGCAGTATCCGCCGGTCTGCTTGCCCTCCCGGGCGGTCACGTCGTACAGGCCGTTGTCCAGCAGGAAGTCGATGTACTCCTTCGTCTCCGGGGACAGCCGGGTGAACATCTCCCGGGTCTGCTCCAGGCAGAACTGCTCGTCCCCCAGGGGCACCGGATTCCCCTCCAGGAAGCTGATGCTGTCCCAGGGATACAGGCGCTCCAGCCCCAGGCGCTGCCTTCGGCCCTCCTGCAGCCTGGCCCCCACGGGCACCAGCGCCGCCTTCACCTGCTCCCGGAAGCGGGCCACGTCCTCAGGCGTGTAGCCGATGCGGCACATCCGCCGGTAGCTCAGCGGCACATAGTCCAGATAGCCCAGCAGCTGCGCCTGCCGGTGCCGGTTGTGCACCAGCTGGTCGTACAGCTCCTCCAGCTCCTCCCGCTGCGCCTCCCAGGAGGCGGCCACCGCCTGGTACACAGCCCGGCGAACCTCCCGGTCCGGCGACTGCTGCTCCAGCGCCAGGCTGCCCCGGCTGACCTGCCGGCCGTTGTAGTCCACCTTGCCCGCGGCCATCAGCTGATGATACCGGCTGACCAGGGCGTTCTCCTCCTGCTGCAGCTCGATGAGCCCGTCGCAGGTTTCCTCCAGCCCGTCCCGCATCAGCGAGAAGGCGAAGGAGCCCATCAGCTTCTCGAAGCACCCGCTCATGGGCGACTGCAGCAGCATGCGGCTGAAGCGGTTGGCCTTTTCGGCCACCTTCGGGCCGATGCTGTCGTAATACTGCTGCTCCCCGGCGTAGAAGGGGTCGTTCACGTTCATGCCGTGGCGGACGTAGCACAGATCCATGGGCGTCATCCTGTCGCCCAAGCGGGCGTGACGGTCCAGCACCGCCCGGCAATCCGCCTCGCTGGAGACGGCCTGCAGCGCACGGAACAGCTCGTCATACTCCCTGTCGAGCTCTTCCCAGGTGACCCTGCGGTAGGGCATATCCTGAAAGCGCACGGCCCATCTCCCCCTTTCCGGAGCCTTCGGCTCCGTTTGGCCTGATAATAGGGATATTGTAACGCATTTTCCTGCATTTTGAAAGTACTTCTTTTGTTCTCCCCAGAACTTTTTCTGTATTTTCTGCATCAATATGCAATACTGTATGGGAAATTCCCGTTTGTGCCATCCACAAACCTGCATATGAAAAAAAGCGGCCGCAGCCGCTTCCTGAAAACTGCATAATCCGCGGTCCGTTCGTGCAAATTGAGGACTGACAGCACGCCGCGAAAGGAGGTTCACCCCATGCTGCCCGACGAAACCTTCGAACAGGTGGAGGAGGTGGCCAGTGCCGCCGAATGCACCGGCCTGATGCCCGCCATGGTGCCGGATCCCTCCGGCGCGCAGAATCTGGCGGGACTCATGGCCATTCACTGCCCGCCCTGCGCCACCTGTCCAGCCCCAGCACGTCCATGGTCACCCGATGCAGATGCCCGTCCTTCTGATGCACATAGTTCACCGAGGAGTACACCATCCGCCCGTCCGGCCAGCGCACCTGCCCCGTCCCGTCCGGGTTCAGGCCGTAGTCCGTAAGGCTGCGGCCCTCCTCGGGGATCAGCACCGTCAGCCGGTTCAGCACCCGGTTGCCCAGGAACAGCGTGAAGATCCCCCGCTCCATGTCCACCGCCAGATGATGCCCCGTGAATCCTGACAGCCCGATGGCCCTGTCGCTCATGTACACGGGGATCTCCGAGTAGTACTGCTGCGGATGCTTCACGTAGCACTGGCTCCCCAGGTACTGCGTGTACGCGCCCTCGCCGAGCTTCCGGCCCGTGCGGTTTTCCGCCATGGCCAGCAGGCTCGCCCGGCTGATCACCTTCTCCCGCAGAAGCCCCTGGCACAGCCGCACCATGTCCCCCCGGGTGGCGAACATGCCCGCGTGGCCGCAGCTGTCCGGCCAGAGCAGCTGGGCCTTGGGATCGTGGGGCGTGCCGGGGATGATCTGCTCCCGGAGCATGTACCGCCCCCGCTCGATGCGCCGCTCGCCGGAATAGTCCACGCAGCGGCTGCGCTCCCTCTCCGGCACCAGGCAGAAGGTATCCTGCATCCCCAGGGGATGGAGGATTTTTTCCTGTACCAGCGAGGCGTAGCTTTCCCCCGCCGCGCCCTCCAGCACATGCCGCAGCACCATGGCGTGCATGTCGGAATAATGCCTGCCGGTGACCTCCCGGGGCGCAATCTCCTCCAGCTGCCGCAGGGCCTCGGCCGCCGTGGGCTGCGCGTCCACCCGCTGGGGCGTGACCAGCCCCACCTCGAACCCCAGCACGCTGTCCACGCTGACCTCCGCCAGATGCCGGAACCGCGGCGCGTACCGGGTCACCGGCGCGGACAGATCCAGCCGGCCCTCCTCCTGAAGGCGCATGACCAGCAGCCCCGTGAACAGCTTCGTCAGGCTGGCCAGGTCGTAGAGCGCGTCCTCCGTCAGGGGATCGCCCCGGCGGTTCATCACCCCGCGCAGGGCATGGGCCTCCCCATCCGCCGTGCCGCAGGTCACCGACAGACAGGGCATGATGTGCGTTTCCTCCGTGAAGAAGCCGATGGCTTCGTACAGCTGCCGGTTCACTTGTCCACCCCGATCCTTGTGCAGGCCACCCGGCCCTCCACCAGATCGCTGAGCCGGTGACGGGCATGGCCGATGATCACCGTCGTGCCGCCCCTGACCGACTGCAGCGCGTACTCCAGCTTGGCCCGGGCGCCGTTGGCCCCGGCGCGGCTGGCGCCCACGCAGTTGGCCTGCAGCTTGCGCACGGCGGTCTCCACCTCCCCGATGGTTCTGCCGGTGACGTCCCGCACCAGGGTGGCGGGATCGGCAGGGTTCTGGTAGATGCCCTCGGTGGAGGTCATCAGCACCAGGGTTCTGGCGTGCACCAGCCCCGCGATGACCGCGGCGGTCTCGTCGTTGTCCACGCACTCGTAGGCCAGGTCGCCCCGCTCCCGGCGGGAGGCCAGCTCCATCTTGCGGTTCTCCTCGTCGCAGACGGGATCGTTGTAGTTGACGATGGGGATGGTCTTCTGCCGGGCGGCCCGGATCAGCAGACGGCGGATATGCTCCCGCTTCTCCAGGTCGTTGAAGTGGGTATGCTCCACCAGCAGCTGCCGCACGCCGTATTCCGGGCGGATGAACTGCCGGTAGTTCTGCATGAGGATGCTCTGGCCCTGGGCGGCGTAATCGGCCTTGTCCTGCTCGGGATCGCCGGACAGCTCGCAGCCGGTGCGCTTGATGTAGTCCAGGCGGCCGATCTCCGTGGCGCCGGAGGTCACCCAGATCATGCCGGGCTTCAGCTCGCTCCCCAGGCGGGAGAAGATGTTGTAGTCGATATCCCTGTCCTCCCGGCGGATCAGCGCCATGGAGCCGATTTTGCCCACCAGGTCGAATTCATAATCCACAGCCATATGCGCGGCCTCCCGTCAGGTATTGCATTCCCGCTCCGTCAGCACGTTCACCCACTTGCCCGAGCGGAACCGCCACAGGCCGATCACCGCCTTGATGGCCTCCTCGGTGATGGTGAAGATGTACACCTGCCACACCGGCAGCTTCCACACCAGCGCCGCGATGCCCACCAGCGGCACGCCCACCAGCCACAGCGCGGAGGTATCCAGCAGCATGGAGAACACCGTATCCCCGCCGGCGCGCAGGATGCCCACCACGTTGACGGAGTTGAACGCTCTCAGCCAGATGGTGAACGAGCCGATCAGCAGGATGATGCTGGCCAGGCTGCGGGCCTCCTGGCTCACGTTGAAGATGCTCAGCAGAGCGTTTCTGCTGGTCAGCTGAACCACGCCCATGAGCAGGCCGATCACCTGACTGGCCGCCATCATGCGCCTGGCCGTCAGCCACGCGCCCTGACGATCGCCCGCGCCCAGATGTCCGCCCACCAGGATGGCTGTGGCATTCATCACGCCGTAGACCAGCACCTGCACCAGCTGATCCACCGTACCCGCGATGCCCACCGCCGCCACCGACGCGTCGCCCAGCCGGCCGTAGAACACGTTGTACATGGACATGCCCATGCTCCACAGGCCCTCGTTGGCCACCACCGGCGCCACCAGCAGCACAAATCGCTTCAGGTAGGCCCTGTCGGGGAGCTTCATGTCCCGCAGCCGCGCGGCGGAGGGCAGCTTCAGCCCGTAGGAGGCGGCCACGTCAATGAGCATGGCCACGCCGCCGGAAATCACCGTCGCCAGCGCCGCGCCCTCCACGCCCAGGGCGGGCAGGCCGCACTTGCCGTAGATCAGCAGGTAGTTCAGCAGCGTGTTCAGCACGATGGAGGTGACGCCCGCCAGCATGGGGATGTTGGTTTTCTCGGCGGATTTCAGGCAGCTGGCAAAGGCGATGTCCACCGCGGCGAACAGATACCCCGGCGCCACGATGCGCAGGTAGCGCACCGCGTCGTTGAAGCTGTCGCCCCGGGGCAGGAACAGGCCCACCACCGTCTCCGTGGCGAACACCGCCATGCCCGCGAACAATGCCGCCAGCAGCAGCGCGAAGCGCAGGCACAGGCCCATGACCCGCCGCATGGCCTGCACGTCCCGCTTGCCCCAGTACTGGCTGAAGAAAATGCCGCAGCCCGAGCCCGCGCCGAAGAGAAACAGCTGGAACACAAAGGTATACCGGTTGGCCTGGGTGACGGCGGCATAGGGCGCGTCCCCCAGCCGGCCGATCATCACCCCGTCGATAATGTGCAGCGATGCGCTGACCAGGTTCTGCACCACAATGGGCAGCGCGACCATCAGGACCTTCCGCGTGAAGGCCCTGTCCCAGTGGAATACTTGCCTGTTCATGGGTGTATGGCGATCCCTTTCATGCTTGTCAGTGCGGTTGTTCCGTTGCGCGGCGGAAACGGAGGCTGCTTCCTTGCTTCCGGGGCGCGGCGCTGCGCCGGGCTGCCGCCCGGACCTGCGCAGGAGCTTGCGCCGC
>JBJEYH010000295.1:1898-38216 GCA_051886675.1 Aristaeellaceae bacterium | reverse complement strand
CCCTGCACCCGCGCAAGGGGTTTCACCCCTTGACCCTTTTCCGCTGCGCGTTCCCCTGGAGGGGATTCAGCCTGCCGTTTCCGGCGCGGGCGAACTGCGTCGCCTGCTTGGAAACTCACGCTTCTTCTGGTTCCCTTTTTTCTGTTGCGCCGGGCTGCCGCCCGGACCCGCGCAGGGGCTTGCGCCGCCCCTGCACCCGCGCAAGGGGTTTCACCCCTTGACCCTTTTCCGCTGCGCGTTCCCTTGTCAGATGCTGAACAGGGTGCGGATCAGCTTCTCCAGGCCGCTCAGGCCCGCGTAATAGCCGTGACTGTTGTCCAGCACGGCGTCGGCGGCGGCGCGGTAAATGTCGATGCGCTCGTGGTACAGCCGTTCCACCTCGCCCAGGCCCTTCTTGGCCAGCAGCGGCCGGCGATCCAGCTTGATGTCGGACATGATGTCCTCCAAAGGCCTGTCAATGAGCACAATCACCCCGTGATTGCGCATGATGGCCCGGTTGATGTCCCGCATGATGGTGCCGCCCCCCGTGGACACGATGGACGGCGTCTCCCGCGTCAGCTGAATGAGCAGATTGGTCTCCGCCGTGCGGAAGGCCTGCTCGCCGTACTGCTCGAAAATCTCGGACACCGTGCCCCCCAGCCCCTGGGTGATCCGCTGATCCATGTCCACATAGGGGACGCGCAGATTCGCCGCCACCCTGCGGCCCAGGCTGCTCTTGCCGCTGCCCGGCATGCCGATGATGAAAATATGCCGGTCGATCATACGCCCGCCTCCTTCAGCAGGCGCTCCTGCTCGCTCCGGCTCAGCGCCATGATGCAGGCAAACAGCGCGCGCACATTCTCCTCAAGGGCAGGGTCGTCCAGCATGGCCGCCCGGGAATCCAGCACCTGCGTTTCCCGTGCCGTATCCAGCACCGGCAGGCCATGGGCCAGCTTGTAGCGGGCCACCTCCCGGCTCAGCGCCATCCGCCGCTCAAAGAGCCTCACCAGCTCCCTGTCCACTCCGTCCAGCTCCGCCCGGACGTCCTGCAGCTCCCTCATCCTCTGTCCCTCCATTTATGCTTGATCGCGCTCGGCCTTTTCCAGCGTGAAGGAGAAGGCTGCGCCCTCCTGCGTGTCTCCGAGCCAGATGCGCTGACCGTGCATCTCCAGGATTCTCTGGCAGATGGACAGCCCCAGCCCCGTGCCCTTGCCCGCCGTATGCGCCCTGTCCGCCGTGAAGAAGCGGTCGAACACCTTCGGCCGATCCTCGGGCAGGATGCCCGCGCCGTTGTCCTGAATGGTCACGGTGCACAGCTTCCTGTCCGCCTCCGTGGTCAGGACGATCCGCCCACCCTCGGGGGTGAATTTGATGGCGTTGTCCAGCAGGTTCACCACCACCTGCTCGATCCGGTCGCTGTCGGCGTGCACCATGCAGGGCTCCAGGCGGAAGTCGCAGGTGACCTCCATATGCTTGCCCTCCAGATCGCCGATGCGGCGGATGATCGCCCGGCGCAGCATCTCGTTCATGTCGAAGTCGCTGCAGTCAAGGGCGGCGTCGTCCCGCTCCAGGCGGGAGAGCGCCAGCAGATCCCCGATCAGCTTGGACAGGCGGCGGGTTTCGTCCCCCACCAGGGCCAGGTAGCGGGGATGCTCCTCCACCGGGATGGTACCGTCCTCCATGCCGTGGACAAAGCCGCTGATGGAGGTGATGGGGCTGCGCAGCTCATGGCTGACGTTGGCCACGAATTCCCGGCGGCTGCTCTCCACCTCGCTGAGCTTGTCCGCCATGGTGTTGAAGGCCTCGGACAGGGCGGTGATCTCCGGCGTGGCCCGGTCCGGATGCACCCGCACGTTGAAGTCCCCGCCCGCCATGGCCCGGGAGGCCCGGGTCAGCTCGTTGAGGGGGCGCATGGTCCGCCGCACATAGGCGAACAGGCCCACCGCCGCCAGCGCCATGGCCAGCAGCGACACCAGCGCCACCTGTGTCACCAGCTGTCCCGCGCCGCCCTCGATCACCTGCGCCGGGGTCTGGATCAGCACCGCCCCCAGCACCATGTCGTTCTGCACAAAGGGCACGCCCACCGTAAACATGGGATTGCCATCCACCATGGCCTTCAGGGAGATTTCCTCCCCCGCCAGCACCTTCACCAGCGCCTGGGAAATCTCCTGCCCGTTGAGCGACGCGGCAAAGTCCGGGTCGGAGGCGGTGGTCAGGTTCATGTTGTCCATGATACGGCCCCGCCTGTCCACCACCAGAATGTAGGCGCCGTATTCCTCATACACCTGCTCGGCCTTCCAGGCCAGGTAGGGGCTCAGCCCCGTTTCCCCGGTGAGGATCATGCCCAGCGCCGAGGTCTTGTTCTCCGAGGCCAGGAAGGCGATCTCCCGGGCCTCCCTGGTCAGATCCTCCAGGCGGGCGGTAATCTGCTGGTTGCGCAGCGTCACCCAGCACAGCCCCGTCGCGCAGACCGTCACCGTCAGGATCACGCCCATGACCACCGCCATGATTCGCTTGAACATGCCTTATCCACCCCGGCTTCCGCCGTCACTTCATCTCAAACTTGTACCCGACGCCCCACACCGTTCTGATGCACCAACCGTACTTCTCGCTGTCCTGGAGCTTTTCCCGCAGGCGCTTGATATGCACGTCCACCGTGCGGCTGTCGCCGAAAAAGTCGAACCCCCACACCTGCTCCAGCAGCTGCTCCCGGGTGAACACCTGGTTCTGATGGCTCGCCAGGAAGTACAGCACCTCCAGCTCCTTGGGGGGCATGTCCACCTTGCGGCCCTCGTAATGCACCTCGTACTGGGCCAGGCTCACCGTCAGCCCCGGGAAGGACAGGCCTTCCTGCTTCTCCTCCTCCGCGCCCTGGGTGCGCCGCAGCACCGCCTTCACCCGGGCTACCAGCTCCTTGGTGTCGAAGGGCTTGGTGATGTAGTCATCCGCCCCCAGCTCCAGCCCCAGCACCTTGTCGAAGGTCTCGTCCTTGGCCGTGAGCATGATGATGGGAATCGTGCTGCTCTTGCGGATGGCCTTGAGCACCTGCCAGCCGTCCATGCCGGGAAGCATCACGTCCAGCAGCATCAGATCCGGCGGCAGCTTGCGGAACTCGGACAGAGCGTCGTCGCCCCGGTCCGCCGTCCTGACCTCAAAGCCTTCCTTTTCCAGATACAGCTGCACCAGGCGGCTGATGTTGGGGTCGTCGTCCACCAGAAGAATATAGGGCTTGTCCTTCATAATCCTCAGCACCTCCGCATCCGTAGGCCCGGCAGCGCATTCGGCGTCCGCCGGCGTCATTTTCTTCGCGGGACAGCCTCCCGCCCTCTTGCGTGAATTCTCCGCGCCGCGGGCGTTTTCCTGCCCGCAGCGTTTCAGGGAATGTCCTGCGCGCGCTCCAGCCAGCCCCGCCGGAGCCGCTCGGTCAGCTCCTCCAGGGCTGTGCGGTTGCTGTCGTAGCGCAGGCGGCGCGCCGCCTCCTCCGGCGAAAGCCACGCCGCCGCCCTGTGCTCCCGGGACAGCGTCAGCGCCCCCGCCCGCACCCGCAGGGCGAAGGCGTATTCCGGGATCACCAGCGTCCGCGCCGGCCAGTGGCTGCGCCTGTCCGGGCGGATGATGGACGCCGGCACGCTGCAGCAGCTGTCCAGCGGACAGAGCGTCCCGCCCGGGCCGATCTCCTCCCGGGCCTCCCGCAGGGCCGCCTGAAGGGGCGTTTCGCCCTCCTCGCCGCCGCCCGCCACAAACTGCCATGCGTCCATGTCCGCGCGGTGCAGCACGGCCACCCGCAGCTCCGCCGTATCGTCAAAGGGAATCACCAGCACCTGAAAGGGCGCGCGGGCCATGGCTGCATCGCCTCCTTATCCTATTCTCCAGTAAAAAATGGCACAGAATGCGATGCGAATTTTTTCATTCCGGCCAACGGGAATGAAACGATGCGCAGCAGCGCCACGTTGCGTGGAATGACCGGACGCCCGCATGGATCAGGCGCGAGGAGATGCGGCAGATGAATTGGCGCATGGTATTACTTCAGCGTCACCACGGTCACGCCGTCCTCGCCCTCGCCGTACACGCCCAGGCGGTAGCTCTTCACCAGCATGTGCCGCTTCAGGTGCTGCTGGATGCCGCTGCGCAGCACCCCCGTGCCCTTGCCATGGATGATCGACACCTCGCCCATGCCCGCCAGCACCGCCTCGTTCAGGTACTGGTCCACGGCGCCGAGGGCCTCGTCCAGGGTCATGCCGCGCACGTCGCACTCCATCTTCACCACACGGGTCATGGCCCCGGTGCTGGCGTGGACGGTGGCCTTCTGTTTGGGCTGCTCCTCCCGGATCAGCCGCAGCTGCGACAGATGCGCCTTGAACTTCATGATGCCCGCCTGCAGCTGCACCTCGCCCTTGCCGTCGGGGGCGGCAAGCACCGTGCCCTGCTGGCCCAGGGTGAGAATCTCCACCCGGTCGCCGGGCTTGACGGTCTTGGGGGGCAGGGTGTTGTCCACCTTCTTGGTCAGGCCCTCGGAGAGGCTGTCCACCCCCTGCTCGATGCGCTTGCGGATGGCGTTGGTCTGGGCGTCGGGGGAGTTCATTTCCTTCTTCATGCGCTTGAGGTCGGCCAGGATGCTCTCGGATTCCCGGCGGGTCTGCTCCATCAGACGGCGGGCATCCTCCTTGGCCTTGCGCATGACGGTCTCGCGCTTCTCCTCCATCTCCCTGCGCAGCTTTTCCGCCTCGTCGCGAAGGCGCACGGTCTCCGCGCTGGCCTGGGCGGCGATTTCCCGCTCCCGCTCGGCCACCTGACGGTGATACTCCGCGTTGGCGATCACATCCTCGAAGCGGATGTTCTCGCCGGAGATCAGCTCCTTCGCCGCGTCGATCAGGTTCTCCGGCAGGCCCAGCTTGCGGCTGATCTCAAAGGCGTTGGACTTGCCCGGCACGCCGATGGACAGCCGGTAGGTGGGCCGCAGGGTCTCCACGTCGAACTCCACCGAGGCGTTCTCCACCCCCTTGGTGGACAGGGCGAAGGCCTTCAGCTCGCTGTAATGGGTGGTGGCCAGCGTCCGCACCCGGATGTGCAGCAGCCGCGTCAGAATCGCCTGGGCCAGCGCCGCGCCCTCGGTGGGATCGGTGCCCGCGCCCAGCTCGTCGAAGAGCACCAGGTCATGGGGCGTCACCTCATGCATGATGCTGACGATGTTCACCATGTGGCTGGAGAAGGTGGACAGGCTCTGCTCGATGGACTGCTCGTCGCCAATGTCCGCAAAGACCTGCTCGAACACCGCCAGCTCCGTGCCGATGTCCGCCGGCACCTGCAGGCCCGCCTGGGCCATCAGGGTGAACAGACCCACGGTCTTGAGGGTGACGGTCTTGCCGCCGGTGTTGGGGCCGGTGATCACCAGGGTGGTGAAGTCACGGCCCATCCACAGGTTGGTGGGCACGACCTTCTCCCGGTCGATGAGCGGATGCCGTCCGCGGATGATGTTGATACGGCCCTCGCCGTTGAGTTTCGGCGTGACGGCGTACATCTCCCGGGCCAGCAGCCCCTTGGCGAAGATGAAGTCCAGCTCCGCCATGAGGTCGATGCTCTCCCGCAGCTGCCCCGCGTAGGGCGCCACCTCCGCCGACAGCGCCGCCAGGATCCGCTCGATCTCCTGCCGCTCCTTCAGCTCCCATTGCTTCAGCTCGTTGCCCATTTCCACCGCCGCCATGGGCTCGATGAACAGCGTCGCCCCCGACGTGGACTGGTCATGCACCAGACCCGGCACGTTGGCGCGGTACTCCGCCTTCACCGGCAGAACGTAGCGGTCGTTGCGCACGGTGATGATGGGATCCTGCAGGTACTTCTGGAAGGAGGCGTTGCGCACCATCTGGTTCAGCTTCTCCTTGATGCGCTCGGTGGCCCCCCGCAGATGCCGGCGGATGTTCATCAGCTCGGCGGAGGCGCGGTCGGCGATCTCGTCCTCGGAGAGAATCGCGTCGGTGATGTCCTGCTCCAGATGCCGCAGGGTGCAAAGGCCCTCGGCCTTCTGCCGCAGCAGGGGCGTGTTGTCCCTGTCGGTGACCAGCGCGTCCCGGGCCGTGCGGGACGCCCGCAGCAGCTCCGCGATGGACAGCAGGGCTCTGGGCGACAGCGTCGCGCCCTTGTCCGCCAGTGCCAGGAAGGGCCGCACGTCCTGGAAGGCCATCATCGGATGCCCGCCGATGTACTGCAGAATCACCGCGGCCTCCTCGGTTTCCTGCTGCCACAGCGCGATCTCCGCCATGTCGCAGGAGGGCACCAGCGCCCGGCAGCGCTCCGCGCCCAGCTCCGTCAGCGCCTTGCCCGCCAGCTGCTCCCGGATCTTCGTGAACTCCAGCACCCGGAGTGTTCTTTCCTTCATCATAATGTCTCTATCCTCATCCACAATAACGGTCGTGCTTGTTATTCCACCGGCCGCGACCAGTGTCCCGCCGTGGTCTCCAGGGCGGCCTTCCGCCCATGCAGGGCCAGCGCGGCCTGCCGCAGCGTCTCGCCCGTCTCGTCCGTCAGCTCGTGCAGCCCCGCCCACCCGTGGGCCCGCACCCGGGCCACGTTGTCCGTGGGCAGGCTGTTCATCAGCCGCACCAGGCACCCCTCCGGCAGCCGCTGCCGCAGAAGCGGGAATGCCACGCCCCTGCGGTCGGTGAGGGACGTGCCTGCGAGGGCGTTCGGGTCGCGCCGGTCGCACAGCTGACAGGCCGCGTGGCCGTGGCTCAGCCCCAGGTAGGTCCGCGCCGGACAGTGGTGCAGAAGCATCAGCTGCGTCCGCCCGTAGGCGGGAACCACCGCCGGAATCCCACCCGCCATCAGCGCGGCCAGCTCGCTGCCGGTCAGCTCCGGCGAGGCGGTGACGAATTCGCAGCCCTGTTCCAGCAGCAGCTGCGCCGCCCGGCGGTTCATCACGGGAATCCCCGCTCCCGCGCCATAGGGCACCGGCCACGCCAGCCCCAGCTGCCCCACGCTGCCCAGCGCCACGCCGCCGAAAAGATCCCTGTGGCGGCCGACGAACCCGTGAAGCATCTCCAGCGTGGCCTCCTCGCAGACCATGGGCAGCTGCAGCCATACGCCCCGCGGAAGCGTTGACAGCGCCTTCTCCAGCGCGTCCTCCCGCCAGTCCTCCGGATACCAGACCAGCCGCGCGTCCAGATCCTGCACCGCCGCAAGCTGCTCCGCCGTGCGGAAGATCACCATCTCCGGCGCCGCGCCCTCGGGCAGGGCGATGGCATCCGCCGGCTGCTCCTGCGCCCGGGGCAGGGCGAAGGCCCGGCTGCGCGCGTCCGCCAGGCGGATGAGCGCGTCCCTGCGCAGGGCGTTGAGCGCGGATACCGGCACGAAGGCTCCCTCCGTCTCCACCCGGCAATCCCGCAGCATGAAGGGCGTGTCGCCGGTCTTGTCCAGGCTGCGGAGGGCGTCGGCGGCCGTCATGGCCCGGCTACGGGCAGGCGCGACAGTCTCGCCCTCCACCATGACCGACGTTTCCCCGTCGGTGACCGTCAATCTCAGGGGCGATCCGGGCAGGGCGGTCAGGCGCATGTCCGCCGGGATGGGCGGGATGGTCAGCGCCCGGGCCCGTTCCAGCTGCTCCGCGTCCGTCAGGCGGACGACCCCGTCCCCGGGGTGCACGCGCATGTCCGGCCGAAGCCGCAGCACCGCGATCTCTCCCGCCGCCACAGGCTTGCCGGAATAGATCATCTCCTGATCCCCGGCCTTTCCCCGCAGCTGCAGCCCGTCGCCATCGTGGAGGGGCAGACGCACCCGCACCCGGGCCATGCCGCCCATCACGGCTTCCACCTCGCCCAGAGGGACGCCGCCGTGATTCACCCGCTCCTCGCAGATGACCCCCGCGTCCTCCGCGCCCAGGGCGTAGCCGTCCATGAACCCGCCCCGCTGGAAAATCTGCAGCAGGTCGCGCCTTTCATCCCCGTCCGCCGGACGGAACGCGCCCTGCGCCATGCTGTCGATGGCCCTGCGGTAGCTGCCCGCCACCGCCGCCACGTATTCGGGCCGCTTCAGCCGGCCCTCGATCTTCAGGGAAACCGCCCCGGCCTCCGCCAGCGCCGGCAGATGATCCCGCAGGCACACGTCCCGGGGGGACAGCCAGGCCGCCGTTTTCCCCCGGTAGGCGTAGGGCAGGCGGCAGGGCTGGGCGCACCGGCCCCGGTTGCCCGAGCGTCCGCCGATCATAGAGGAGAACAGGCACTGCCCGCTCACCGCCACGCACTGCGCCCCGTGGCCGAACACCTCGATCTCGATGCCCTCCCGGGCGCACAGGGCGATTTCCTTCAGGCTGCACTCCCGGGCCAGCACCGCACGGGTCATGCCCATCCGGCGGCACCAGCGCACCCCCGCCGCGTTGTGGATGGCCATCTGCGTGCTGGCGTGCACCGGCAGATCCGGAAAGCACCTCCGCGCCAGGCGAAGCACCCCCAGATCCTGCACCAGCACCCCGTCCACGGGAATCTCCGCCAGCAGGCGCAGAACCTCCATCACCCCGTCCAGCTCGCCGTCCTTGACCAGGGTGTTCACCGTCACATGGACGCGCACATGGTGCAGATGCGCAAAGGCCACCGCCTCCCGCAGCTGCTCTGCGTCGAAGTTCCCCGCCCCGGCCCGGGCGGAATAGGCGGCATACCCCAGGTACACCGCGTTGGCGCCGGCGGCCACGGCCCGGTCGAGGGCCTCCCGGTTTCCGGCGGGGGCAAGGGTCTCAAGCATCCTGATGGCTCCTTTGCGTATCTGCCTGCCGCGCTTCCTCCAGCGCCCGGCGCAGGGTCATCAGCTCCCGGCGCAGGCGGCTGTTTTCGTCATGGCTCTGCATCAGCTCGTCGGCAATGTTCAGGGCGGTCAGCACCGCCGCCTTGTCCGAGGTCAGACGGGTGGCCAGGGCGGTCTCGCTGATCTTGCGGTCCACATAGGCCGCTACCCGGTTCATGTACTCAGGCGCCTGGTCGGATACCAGGGTGTACTCCCTGCCCGCCACGCGCACGGTGGTCTTCTGCTTGGCCATGCTCCATCAGCCTCCTTAAGCGCTCCGGGATGGGCAAAAAGCGCAGACCAGGCCGCCAAGCCCAGTCTGCGCCCTTTGCCGGGAATCAAAGCTGTTCGAAGGGATACACCTGACCAAAGGTCTCCACGCGGATGGACTTCATCACCTGGGGGGTCAGGGGCTTGTCGCGCATGTCGCGCCTGGCGGACACGATGGCGTCAGCCACGTCCATGCCCTCCAGCACCTTGCCGAAGGCCGCGTACTGGCCGTCCAGATGGGGGCTGTCGCTGGTCATGATGAAGAACTGGCTCCCCGCGGAATCGGGCATCATGCTGCGGGCCATGCTCAGCACGCCGTAGGTGTGCTTGAGGGGATTGTTCACCCCGTTCATGGCGAATTCGCCCTTGATGCGGTAGCCGGGGCCGCCGATGCCCGTGCCCTTGGGGTCGCCGCCCTGGATCATGAAGCCCGGAATCACCCGGTGGAAGATCAGCCCGTCATAGAAGCCGCTGTTGGCCAGGGCGATAAAGTTGCCCACGGACTGGGGCGCGATGTCCGGGTACAGTTCGCCCTTCATTTCGCGGCCATCCTCCATGGTGATGACAAACGTGGGATTCTGCGCCATACCGATTGCTCCTTCCTCAATCGCCCGCCACATGGGGCAGGCTTTCCACAGACAGCGTTATTATACCAGCAACCATGGACGGATGCAAGCCCTGCCACAGCCTATGCCCTCCGTCCCCCGGGAAGACCCGCGCTTACCCCTCCAGGAACAGCGCGCGCTTGCGGGCGATCATCTCCTCCACCCGGGTGATGTACAGCTCGATGTTGCTCACGTTGGGGCTGCGGCCGATATGCCCCTCCTCCGGATAGATCCGCTTGGAGATCCCGCCCGCCCCCAGGGCCAGGATGTGGGTGTTCTCCTCCATCATGTCCACGTTGTACTGGCAGGCGTGGCCCGGCAGCGCGTAGCCCACGTTCTCCTGATTGCCGGCCATGTGCTTCTGCCGGTAGAGGTAGTAGGGCGCAAGGCCCATATCGCGGGCCGTGTCTCTGCCCATGCGCACCATGGCGGCGGCGGTGTCGCCGTCGGGCAGGGGCGCGTTCTCCAGATGCATGCGGCTGGACCGCTTGATGGCCAGGGTATGCACGGTCAGGCTCTCGGGCTTCAGGCGGCGCGCCGCATCCATCGTGCGGGCGAAGTCCGGCAGCGTCTCCCCCGGCAGGCCCGCGATCACGTCCATGTTGATGTGCCGCATTCCCGCCGCCCGCGCCATGTCGTAGGCGTCCAGCACCTGCCGGGCTGTGTGCGCCCGGCCGATCACCTGCAGGGTGCGGTCGTTCATGGTCTGGGGGTTGATGCTGATGCGCCCCACCCCCGCGTCCCGGATGGCGTTGAGCTTCGCCGGGGTGATGGTGTCCGGCCGCCCCGCCTCCACGGTGTATTCCATGGCCCCGGGGAACAGCCGCGCCAGACGCTCCATCAGCCGGGCGAACTGATCCTCGTTGAGCGAGGTGGGCGTGCCGCCGCCCACATACACCGCCCGCAGGGTTTTGCCCGCGGCGCCAAGCAGCGCGGCGCTCTCCTCCATCTCCCGGAACAGCGCATCCAGATACGGCTCCACCAGCTTCCCCCGGCCGATCTCCCCGGAGGAGAAGGAGCAGTACGCGCAGCGCGTCGTGCAGAAGGGGATGCCGATGTACACGTCCATGGCGGCATCGTCCGGCGCAAGCATGGCCAGCTGCGCCGCCACCACCTCCCGGGCCAAGTGCGCCTTGTCCTCCGTCACGTCGAAGCCCCGGCGCATGCTTTCCGCCGCCCGGGCCAGCCGCTCGGCAAGCGGCGCGCCCTCCCCCTGCTCGGAAAGGCTCTCGTAGATCAGATGCGTGGGCCGCACCCCCGTCAGGCTCCCCCAGGGAGGCTGGATGCCCGTCGTCTCCCGGCACAGGCGGTACAGGGTGTTCTTGCACAGGCGGCGGGCGGTGCGCTTGCGGTGAAGCTCGTCCAGGCGCGCGTCGCCCGTGGCGGCGGGCATGGCGTCCCGCAGCGTCGCGGACGCGCCGGTTTCCACGTCATCCGCCGTGCAGACGATGCCTTCGCCCTCCGCCTCCATCCGCCAGGCGAAGCGCTTCGGCTCCGCCGTCCATACGCCGTCCGGCATGCCAAAAAGCCGGGTGATGTTCATCAGCTCCGGCTCCATATTGTCCATATAGCCCGCCAGCGCGGCGGGATGCATCGTGCTGGATGCGTCGCTCATGGGTTATCCTCCGTGACCGGGATAAACGGTGTATTTTCGCGCCAGCGGATAAAGCCGGTGCAGGCTCCGTCCCAGCTCCGCGTCGCTGCCGCCGGGCAGATCCGTGCGGCCATAGCCCGCGTGGAACATGGTGTCGCCGGTGAACAGCGCGTCCTCCGCCTGATAGCACGCGCCGCCGGGCGTATGCCCCGGGGTGTGCAGCACGGCAAAGTCAATCCCCGCAAAGGAGATCACGTCTCCCTCCCGCACCAGCACCGTGGCCTCCGGGGCGGTGATGGTCTCGCCGATCATCCAGCAGACGTTGGTCTCGGGATTCTTCAGCATGGGCGCGTCCAGGCGGTGGATCACCAGCTCCGTGTCCGGGGTCATCAGCCCCTCCACCCCGCCGATGTGGTCGAAATGCCCGTGGGTCAGCAGAATCGCCGCGAGACGCTTGCCCTCCAGGGCCCTGCGGATGCGCTCCGGCTCCGCCCCCGGGTCGATGACCACGCAGTCCTCCCGGCCCTCCCGCCATACCACATAGCAGCAGGTGCCGATCGGCCCAACCGTCAGCTCCTTGACGCACAGCTTTCCCGCCATGGTCACGCCTCCTTCATACAGGGATGATACCATCAAAACGCCTGGGTGGAATCCATCAGGATGGTCACCGGGCCGTCATTGACCAGGGCCACCTGCATCTCCGCCCGGAACCGGCCCGTCTCCACCGTCAGCCCCTGGGCCCGCCAGGCCGCCACCAGCTGCTCGTAGAGGGCGTTGGCCTGCTCGGGCCGGGCCGCCTGGATGAAGCTGGGCCGCCGGCTCCCCCGGGCGTCGCCGTAGAGGGTGAACTGGCTCACCGCCAGAATCGCCCCGCCCACGTCCTTCAGGGACAGGTTCATCTTCCCCTGCTCATCCTCGAAGATGCGCAGGTTGGGCACCTTTTCGGCCATATACTTCAGGTCCTTGTCCGTGTCCTCCGCGGACACGCCAATGAGCACCATGAACCCCCGGCCGATCCGCCCGATGACCTCGCCCTCCACCGTGACGGAGGCCTCCGTCACCCGCTGAATCACGCAGCGCATGGTTGATCACGCTCCTTAGCCCTGTGTACGGTAGACGTCGATGATGTCGGACTTCTTGCGCAGCTGCTTGATGACCTTGTCCATCTGGTCGCGGGAGCGCACCTCCAGCACCAGCTTGATGGTGGAGGTCTTGGTCTTGTCCTCCGCCTGGGCGGACACGGCCTTGATGGGCACGTTCATCTCGCCGATGTAGGTGGCGATCTCGCCCAGCAGGCTCACGTGATCGTAGGCCACCACCTTGATGGACGCCGCGAAGGAGCCCACGTCGGTATCGGCCCAGGCCACGTCGATCTGCCGCTCCTTCTCGCCGTTGATGGCGTTGACGCACTCGGCCTTGTGGATGGTCACGCCCCTGCCGCGGGTGATGTAGCCCACGATGTCGTCCCCGGGGACGGGGCTGCAGCACCGGGCGAAGCGCACGGGAATGTCCAGGTCCTCGTTGCCGGGCATGATGATGCCGTGATTGGCCTTGGTGCGGGCGTTGGCGGCGTGGTGCTGCTCCACCGAGGGCAGCTCCTCCACCCTGGGGGCCTGGGCGGCCTGCTGGGCGCGCTGCTCGTCCATCAGGCGGGACACCACGTACATGGCCGCCATCCCGCCGAAGCCCACCGCGCTGTAGACGTCGTTGAGCTCCTGGAAGCCGTACTTGCGAAGAATGCTGTCATACAGCTCGGGCTTGACCAGATCGGACATGACCACGCCCCGCCGGCGGCATTCCTTCTCGATCATGCTCTTGCCCAGCTCGATGTTTTCTTCCTTTTTCTCCTGCTTGAGGAACTGGCGGATCTTCGCCTTGGCCTGAGGGGTCTTGCAGATGCGCAGCCAGTCGCTGGAGGGGCCCTTGCAGGAGGCGGAGGTCATGATTTCCACCCGATCGCCGGTTTCCAGGGTGGTGTCCAGGGGAACGATCTTGCCGTTGACCTTGGCGCCCACGCACTTGTTGCCCACGGCGGAATGGATGCGGTAGGCGAAGTCCAGGGGCGTGGCGCCCTTGGGCATGGATACCACGTCGCCCTTGGGGGTGAAGAGGAACACTTCCTCGGAGAACAGGTCGGTCTTGAGGGTATCGACGAATTCCTTGCTGTCGCGGGTTTCGTTCTGCCAGTCCAGGATCTGCCGCACCCAGTACAGCTTGCTGTCCAGATCGTTGCCGGCCCCGCCGCCCTCCTTGTAGCGCCAGTGGGCCGCGATGCCGTATTCCGCCACCCGGTGCATCTCCCAGGTGCGGATCTGCACCTCAAAGGGGAAGGGCATCTTGCGCCCGCCCACCACCGTGGTGTGCAGGGACTGGTACATGTTGGCCTTGGGGACGGAGATGTAATCCTTGAAGCGGCCGGGGATCTGGTTCCACAGCGTGTGGACGATGCCCAGCACGGTGTAGCAGTCGGGGATGGTATCCACCAGCACGCGGATGGCGATCAGGTCGTAGATCTGGTCGAAGGGCTTGTTCTGCAGGACCATCTTGCGGTAGATGGAGTAGAAGTGCTTGGGCCGGCCGTCGATGTCGTAATGGATGTGCTGCTCGTCCAGCTTCTCGGACAGCTCGGTGATGACCATGCGGATGTTTTCCTGCCGCTCGGAGCGCTTCTGCCCCACCTTCTGCACCAGGTTCTGGTAGCCCACGGGGTCGATGTAGCGCAGGGAGAGATCCTCCAGCTCCTGCTTGATGGCGTACACGCCCAGGCGATGGGCCAGGGGCGCGTAGATCTCGAGGGTCTCCCGGGCGATGGCCACCTGCCGCTCAGGCTTCTGCCACTTCATGGTGCGCATGTTGTGCAGGCGGTCCGCCAGCTTGATGAGCACCACCCGGATGTCCTTGCTCATGGCCAGGATCATCTTGCGCAGGGATTCGGCCTGGGCCTCCTCCTTGTCGGCAAAGTCCAGCTTGTTCAGCTTTGTCACGCCGTCCACCAGCTGGGCGACCTCGTCGCCGAATTCCTGGCGGATCACATCCAGCGTGATGCCCTCGCAGTCCTCCACCGTATCGTGCAGGAGGCCTGCGGCGATGGTGGGCGGATCGATCATCAGTTCCGTCAGGATGCTGGCCACAAAGCAGGGATGGATAAAATAGGGCTCCCCGCTCTTGCGCTTCTGTCCGGCGTGGGCCTGCTCGGCAAACCTGTAGGCCTTCTCCACCAGCTTGTAGCCGTCGCCGGGGTTGTACTTCTGCACCCGCGCAAGCATCTGGTCCATGGGCATTGCCTCATAGACGGAATATGACAAAACGCTCCACCTCCCTGCCGGCCGTCCCTCGCGAACGGCCCGTCGCGCCGCATCACTGGACGGCGCATGTTACTTCGTCCGGTTCAATTCCCGCAGATAGCGCACCAGGGGCGTATCCTCCATCCGGCACCTGACCGGCGGCAGCAGCCGCAGCGCGTAGGGCCACAGCGACAGCTCCGCCAGACCCGCCTGGCTGAAGGCCATCAGCCCCGTCAGCACCTGCTCCCGCGTCAGCCCTGTGTCCGCCTCCATCGTCCGGAGGGTCGGCGCATCCGGCATGCGCGCCCGGCTGTACAGCCTCCGCAGGGTCTCAACGTCCAGGTTGATGGACTGCAAAAGCTCCGCCACCGCCCCGTTGGGCCGCAGCTGCGTCAGCCGCGCCCGCGGACACCGCGCCTGAATGGCCGCCGCCTCCCCCGGCAGAAGATCCCCGTCCACCAGGACGATCTCCCGCCAGATGTCCGTCAGCTTCGTCAGATCCGGCGCGCACAGCACCGTGTTGAAGCCCCGCTCATCCCGCACATGGCCGCTGGCCGTGTCCGCCGTGCCGTCCAGGGCGAAGACCGCGGCCCGCTCCCGCTCATGGCAGATCAGCAGCACGCCCCGGCCGTCCTTCATCAGCCTGCGAACCGCTGCCGATGTGGTCACGGGTAAATTCTGTGGAATTTGTATTATATTCGCCGCAAGCAGGGCGATCTCCTGCAAGAGCCCCCGAAAAAGTGCTTCCGCATCCGGCAGGGGCGCGGTGCCTTCCGCCGGACGCATGGCCTGCACCTGCAGCTGCGCCGTCACCCGGCCCATGAACTCGTTGCGCTCCGGGGAGAACACCGCGTCCACCCGCTCCATGCCGGACTCCGCCAGATCCCCCATGGAGAAGGCGATGCCGTCCCGCACGCTGTCCCCGTCCAGCAGGGACAGCTTCAGGTGCTGGCGGCTCTTGCCCACCCGGCGCATCAGCTGCACCTGCCCGTCCCGCAGAAGGAACACCGGCGCGGGATTGCCGTAGCCCGTGGGCTGCAGCAGATCCATTTTGTCGATCAGCTCCAGGTTCACCTGGCTGAGCGGCAGGGCCAGGTCGTACTCCTTCGCCGGGATGAAGCAGGCCGGGTCGCAGTTCTCCCGGATGGCCAGGTTCAGCCGCCGGCGCAGCTCCGGGATCAGCTTCTCCTCCATGGTCAGCCCCGCCGCCTGCTCATGCCCGCCGAAGCGGATGAACAGATCCCTGCAGGTGGAGAGCATGGCGTGGATGTTCACCCCCGGGATCGACCGGCAGGAGCCCACCGCAATGCCGTCCTGCTTCGTCAGCACGATGGTGGGGAAATGGTACCGCTCGCAGATGCGCCCCGCCGCCAGGCCGATGACCCCGTGGTTCCAGCCCTCCCCGGCGATGATGATCACCCGGTCGTCGTAGAAGTCCACGCTCTCCGGAATGGCCGCGATGGCCGCCTGGGTGATCTCCTGCTCGATGGCCTGCCGCTGCTGGTTGCGCTCCTCCAGATACGCGGCCAGCTGCTGCGCCTGCATTTCGTCCCCGGTGGTCAGCAGCAGCACGCCCTGGGAGGCGTCCTCCAGCCTGCCGCCCGCGTTGAGCCTCGGCGCCAGGCGGAAGGCCACCTGCCCCGCGTTCACCGGCGGGGTCACCCCGCTGACCGCCAGCAGCGCCCGCATGCCCGGCCGCGGGGAATCCGCCATGGCCTTGAGGCCTGCCTGGACAATCACCCGGTTCTCCTCGATCAGCGGCACCAGATCCGCCACCGTGGCCAGCGCCGCCAGGTCGATGCGCTTTTTCACCGCGTCCATGCCCAGGAGCGCCTGGGTCAGCTTCAGCGCCACCCCCGCCCCGCACAGCCGCCGGAAGGGATACTCCCCCAGCAGCGGATTCAGCACCACGTCCGCGGGCGAGGGCGTGTCCGCCAGCTGATGATGGTCGGTGACGATCACCGTCATGCCCAGCAGCTGCGCCAGCTTCACTTCCTCATGATTGGTCACGCCGCAGTCCACGGTGATCAGCAGCCGGTATTCCTCCGCCATGGCCCGCACCGCGTCGCAGTTGAGGCCGTAGCCCTCATCGTGCCGGGATGGAATGCGGAATTCCGCCTTCGCGCCCATGTCCCGCAGGGTCTCCAGCAGGATGGCGGTGGCGCATACCCCGTCCACGTCGTAGTCGCCGTAGACGATGATGGGCGTGCCCTCCTGCGCCGCCCGGCGGATCAGCCGGACAGCCTTGTCCATCCCCTGCAGCAGCATGGGGTCGTTCAGCTGCTCCAGGGAGGGATGCAGGAAGCGTTCGGCCTTTTCCGGGGTATCCACGCCCCGGCTGCGCAGCAGGGTGGACAGCCACAGGGGATGCTCCCCGATGGGCTGGGAGACGCTGGGGCCCCGTCTGATGAATTGCAGCATGGTTCCATTACTCCGTCCGTTCAGTCGCTCGTGCCTGATGGGTGGGTTGCATTTCCGCCGCTTCGCGTCCTCCGGAAGGGGGAAGGGAAGCGGCGTTTCTGCGTCCTCCGGGGATGCGCCGGGCAGTTCGCCCCGGAGGCCGTACAAGAAAGGAGGAACCCCGAACATCGAGGCTCCTCCTGAGGATACGCCGGGGAGGGATTACGCCTTCTTCGCCTTGGGGGCGCGGCGGCGCTCCTCCAGGGCGGCCCAGACGTAACCGTTGATCATGTTGGCGCTGTACACGCCGCTGAGGATGCCGATGATGATGGGCAGGGCGAACTCCTTGATGGAATCCACGCCCAGCACATACAGCGCGCCGATGGTGATCAGGGTGGTCAGGGTCGTGTTGATGGTGCGGCCCAGGCACTCCTTCACCGAGCGGTTCACCACGTCCTCGCGGGCGGCGGTGGGCATCTTGCGGGCATTCTCGCGGATGCGGTCGAAGATGACGATGGTGTTGTTGATGGAGTAGCCCACGATGGTCAGCATCGCCGCGATGAAGGAGGAGTTCATCTGCACAAAGTGCCGCAGCAGCACCATGAAGGCCAGCATCATCAGCACGTCGTGCAGCAGGCCGAACACCGCCGCCACGCCGGAGTTGAAGTCAAACCGGAAGGCGATGTACACCAGCATCAGCACGCTGGCCAGCAGCACGGAGATGAAGGCGTTCTTCAGCAGCGTCGCGCCGGCCACGGGGCCCACGTAGTTCACGTCGCCGGACTGGGCCATGGCGGGATACTTCTCGGCAAGGCCGGCCTCGAACTCGGTCTGCACGCCCTGCACGCCGTCCTCGTCCACGCTCTTGATGCGCACGTTCACTTCGTCATGATTGACGCCCTGGACGGTCACGGTGTAGTCGCCCACGTCCATCGCGTCCAGCACAGCCTTCACGTCGTCCTGCTCGAAGGCGCCGCCCATGTTGTACTGCATGGAAAGGCCGCCGGCAAAGTCAATGCCCATGTTGATGCCCAGCCCGAACAGGCTCAGCACCAGCGCAACCACCATGATGGCCGCGGAGACCATCAGGCAGACCTTGGAGTGATTCTTGATTGTCATTTCTGCTCCTCCTTCTGCACCTGCACGCCGGAGGTGAACAGCTTCACATCAAGGCCGCCCAGGTTCACAACATTCTTCATCAGGAAGCGCGTCACCACAATCGCCGTGAACATGGAGGTCACCACGCTCAGCAGCAGCGTCTTGGCGAAGCCCTGGATGGAGCCCGTGCCGTACCACAGAAGCACCAGGGAGGCGATCAGCGTGGTCACGTTGGCGTCCAGGATGGCGCTCATGGCGTTCTTGAAGCCCATGCGCACGGAAGCCTTCAGGCTCTTGCCGGCGCGGATTTCCTCATTGAAGCGCTCGAAGATAATCACGTTGGCGTCCACGGCCATGCCGATGCCCAGCACGATACCGGCAAGGCCCGGCAGGGTCAGCTGGATGCCCGGGATCACCGCGATGAGGAAGAACAGCGTGATGATGTAGATCACCAGCGCCCAGGAGGCGATCACGCCGTTGAGGCGGTAGCGGATGATCATCACCAGCATGACCAGCAGGATGCCGATCATGGCCGCCAGCACGGAGGTGGACAGGGCATTGTCGCCCAGGGTGGCGGAGACGGTGTCAACCTTCTGCTGGGTCAGCACCAGGGGCAGCGCGCCGGACTGGATCTTGGCGGCGATGGTGCGGGCGTTCTCCTCGCCGTCCATGCCGTTGATGATGCCGCTGCCGCCGGTGATCACGCTCTGCACGCGGGGATTGATCAGCTGCACGCCGTCCAGATAGATGGCGATGGACTGGTTGAGGTATTCGGCGGTCTTCTCGGCGAAGATCTTGGCGCCCTCGTCATTCAGGGTGAAGGCCACCACGTATTCGCCGTCCTGATAGGCCACGGTGGCGGTCTCCACCATATCGCCGGTCATGAAGGTCTCGCCGGAGGGGGTGCGGAACTCCAGCTGCGCGGGAGAGCCGATCAGATCCAGCACGGCGGCGGGATCGGTCACGTCAGGGATTTCCACGCGGATGCCGTCGGTGCCGATGCGCTGCACGGTGCTCTCCGCATAGCCCTTGTCGGTCAGGCGCTGCTGAATCACGCCGATGGTGCCTTCCATCAGGGAGTCGAAGTTGGCCTCGCTGTTCTCAGGCCGCGCGGCGGAATATTCCACATACACGCCGCCCCGCAGGTCCAGGCCCAGGGACAGGACAGAGGGCCAGTTCTCCGCGTTGGTGGTGGGCAGCCAGGACTTGAGCTTGTACAGGCCGCGGCTGTCAAGGGGCATGCCGGTCACTGCGATGATGCCGATCACGATGGTCAGCACCAGCACGATGGACAGCGCGATGATGGACCGGGTCTTGCCATTGCCGCGCTTGCGATTGTTGGATTTCATATCGCTTGCTTCCTCCGTTTTTCAAGTTTGATGGGCAGCCGGTGGGGAACGCGCGGGGTCTATCCGGGCATATCCTCCAGGGGACAGACCGTATAGGCCGTCCGGGCGTAGGTGCGGCTGGCCATGGGCCGGCCGTTGCGGTCGCGCACGGGCACGAGCGCCGGCGCACGGGGCTCCAGCTCCTGCCGCGCGGCGCGCTGCCGCACAGTCTGCCGGCAGTCCTCCGTCAGCAGGCCCTGCTGCGCGCTGTCCGCCTCCAGGGCCACCAGGCTGCCGTCGGGCAGGCAGGTGGTCAGCGGCGGCACGGTTTCCGTATCCGCCGGGCCCTCCACCAGCGTCCGCGCGCCCAGCAGGAGCAGCAGCGCAAAGCACAGCCCCAGCAGCATCCGCCCGGCATGCCTCATGCGCCCCACGCTCCTTCCGGCAAGACAGACCGCCTCACCATACACACATGACGCTATTATAGCTTTTTGCGGCCAATCCGTCAAGGAAAACCGAAAAAAGCGTGTACCCGGCAGGCGTAGGGCGCGGCCGCGGAACGTCCTCCCGTCGGGAAGCCCCGGCATCCCACCTTTTCAAGCCGGGGGAATTGTGGTATACTACCACCGAAAACGACGTCATGAAAGGACGCGCCCATGAGCAAGACGAAGGAACGGATCCGCGACAGCCAGCTGCGCTACAGGCAGGGGCTGGGACAGAATTTCATCTACGACGAGGCGCTGCTGGAAACGCTGGCGGAGCTCTCCGGGGTGACCGGGGAGGACGACGTGCTGGAGATCGGCCCCGGCGCGGGCTCCCTGACCCGTTACCTGTGCCGCGCCGCGCACCATGTGCTGGCCATTGAGCTGGACGAGCGGCTCATCCCCCTGCTGGAGGCGTACATGCGCGAGGCGGACAACTTCACCCTCGTCCAGGGCGACGTGATGCAGCTGAACCTTCCGCAGGTGACCGAGGGCCTGCGCAAGCCCCTGTCCGTGGTGGCCAACATACCTTATTATATTACCACCCCGCTGATCAGCCTGCTGCTCGCCTGCGGCCTGCCGCTCAAGCGCATGGCCCTCATGGTGCAGAAGGAGGTCGCCGACAAGATTCTCGCCTCCCCCGGCGATGATGGCTGGGGCATGCTGGCCGTGCGCTGCCAGTACTTCTGCGAGCCGTATCTGGCCCTGGACGTGCCCGCCAGCTGCTTCACCCCCCAGCCCAAGGTGGACAGCGCCTTCGTCGTCCTGCCCATGCGGGAGACCCCCGCCGTGCAGCCCCTGTCGGAGGAGGACTTCTTCCGCGTGGCAGCCTCGGCCTTCGCCCTGCGGCGCAAGACCATGACCAACAACCTGTGCGCCACCTTCCGCCTGACCCGCGAACAGGCCGTGGCCCTGATGCAGGCCGCGGGCCTGGACGAGCGCGTCCGGGGCGAGAGGCTCACCCTGCAGGAGCTGTCCGCCCTGTCCGACGCCTACACCCGCTGGAAGGAGCATGCCCTATGACCGTCGCCCGCTTCGAGCATGTGTCCCCGGCGCAGTACGCCCGGGACATGCATCTCCCCGATGCCCTGCGCGTGGAGGACATCCCCCTGCCCCGCCGCGCCACCCGGGGCAGCGCAGGCTATGACTTCACCTGCCCCGCGGACGTCACCCTGGAGCCCGGCGCGCAGGCCATCGTGCCCACGGGCATCCGGGCGGATATCCAGCCCGGCTGGGTGCTCATCAACGTGCCCCGCAGCTCCCTGGGGCGCAGGCACGGCATCCGCCTGGCCAATACCGTGGGCGTCATCGACAGCGATTACTACGGCGCCGACAACGAGGGCCATATCCTGGTCATGCTGGTCAACGGCGGCGATCATACCGCCGTGATCCGCCGGGGCGAACGCTTCTGCCAGGGGATCCTCGTCCCCTTCGGCCTGGCCGAGGAGGAGGACGTGGCTGCCGGACGCAGCGGCGGCTTCGGCTCCACGGGGGCGTGAGGTGTACGGCGGTTGTTCTTTTTTGCCATTGCCCGCCCGTCTTTCTTGACAAGACTGGTCGGGTATGATATGATTTGTCCAGCTTTCGGGCGAGTCTGACAACGACGGGAGGCGCAAGGATGTTCACGTGCATGTTGAACGAAATGTGTACCATGTGCGCTTGCACGCAGCGGCTTTGCGCAGCGCCTGGTAAACCCCGGGTATAATCCGGGCCGGACTTGTCCCCGATAGGCTGATGTGACGCGCAAAGCGAAGATGCTGTGCTGTAAGGCAGGCATCCGTCGGTTTGCGCTTTTTCTTTGGCAAAAACGACCCCTGCGTACCATGTCAGCGGAGGTGACAACACATGCAGGATACCCTGTCCCGACAGGTCATGGAGAGCTTTCACTACCTCCACAGCCATCCGGAAACCGCCTTTGAGGAAACCCTTGCCACCGCCCATATCCGCAGCGTGCTGGAGGAGGCGGGCATCGCCATCCTGGATACCGGCATGCCCACGGGTCTGGTGGCCCGCATCGACGGCGCGCACCCCGGGCGCACCATCGGCCTGAGGGCCGACATCGATGCCCTGCCCATCCAGGAGGAATCCGGTCTGGACTACGCCTCGGTGATTCCCGGGCGGATGCACGCCTGCGGCCACGACTTCCACGCCGCGGCGGCCCTGGGCGCGGCGCTGCTGCTCCATGCGCGCCGCGAGGAGCTCAGCGGCAGCGTGAAGGTCATCTTCCAGCCCGCCGAGGAGGTGGACGGCGGCGCGGTGCGCGTCATCGCCACCGGCGCGCTGGACGACTGCACCTGCTTCCTGGGCGCGCACACCTACCCCGGCTTCCCCGCCGGCACCGTGGGCATCAAGGAAGGCCCGGTCATGGCGGCGGTGGACCGTTTCGCCCTGACCATCCGCGGCCGCGGCTGCCACGCCGCCCATCCCAACGAGGGCGTCGACCCCGTCGTGGTGCAGGCGGCGCTGATCCAGGCGCTGCAGACCATCGTCAGCCGCACGCTGTCGCCCTTCTCGAGCAGCCTGGTCAGCGTGACCCACGTCAGCGCGGGCAACACCTGGAACGTCATCCCCGAGACCGCGCTGCTGGAGGGCACCGTCCGCACGGTGGATCCGGAGGACCGCGCCCGGGTGGAAAAGCAGTTCCGGCAGATTGTCCGCAGCGTGTGCGACGCCTGGGGCGCGACGGCGGAGATCGACTGGCAGGCCGGCTCCCCCGCCGTGCTCAACGACAGCCGCCTGTGCGCCCTTGCCCGGCGCGTCGCCCTGGCCAACGGCCTGAAGGTCGACCGGCAGGAGGATTCCCTGGGCGGCGAGGACTTCTCCGAATACCTGCGCGACAAGCCCGGCGTGTTCGTGCGCATCGGCTCCGGCGGCGAGTATCCCGCCCATCATCCCCGCTTCACCGTGGATCCCGAGGCGCTGTATCCCGCTGCCTGCTACCTGGCGGATCTGGCGCAGGCCTGCCTGGCCGCGGGCGACGCGGCCTTCCCCGCCGGCGGCGCCGACAGCGCGCCCTGACCCCTTTCGCGTTTCCCATCCCCACGATGGTTCTCAAGACAAGGATAAGGAGGAACTTCCCACATGAAGCATCTGGTTCGTTCCCTGCTGGCCCTGACGCTGGCGCTGACCCTGCTGGCCTCCACCCCTGTGCTGGCCTCCGCCGAGGGCGGCAAGTCCGTTACCGTCGGCGTGACCTCGCCCATCACCTCCCTCAACCCCCTGCTGTGCGACGCCACCGAGATCGTCAAGTACGCCACCTCCCTGGTGTTCCTGCCCCTGGTGGAGCTCAACGCCGACCTGGAGTTCGTCCCCCAGCTGGCCGAGAGCATCACCACCGAGGACAACCTGACCTTCACCATCAAGGTGCAGGAGGACGCTGTCTGGTCTGACGGCGCCCCCGTCACCGCCAGGGACGTGGAGTTCACCTTCCTGCTGATCACCAGCCCCGAGTGCTTCTACTCCTGGCTGAACCAGGCCAGCATCGTCGGCACGGACGACAACGGTCTGGCTCCCGAGGGCGCCACCAGCCTGGAGGGCGTCAGGGTCATCGACGACAAGACCCTGACCGTCACCACCAAGTGGCCCGTGGCCCTGTACACCTTCGAGAACATCCTGGGCCGCTACCTGTTTCCCCTGCCCGAGCATGTGCTGGGCGACGTGCCGCGGGATCAGCTGCTGAACGACGAGTGGTTCCGCAAGCCCACGGTTGTCTCCGGCCCCTACTTTGTGGAGGACTACGACGCCAACCACTACGTGAACTACGTCGCCAATGAGAACTACTTCATGGGCGCGCCGAAGATCGACCGGCTGAACCTGAAGGTTGTGGCTCCCGCCCAGATGCTGGCGGGCCTGCAGTCCGGCGAGATCGACCTGGTGCAGCCCACCACCGGCGACATGCCCCTGGAGGACTACGCCGCCGTCACCGCCCTTGACAACGTCACCGCCCAGGCCGCCACGCCCGTGACCAACCAGTGCATCTTCTTCAACACCCAGCGCGTCACCGACGTGCGCATCCGTCAGGCGCTGGCCTATGGCCTGGACCGCCAGACCATCCTGGACGGCCTGGTGCTGGGCTATGGCGAGCTGGTGGACGCCTTCCTGTGCTCCGCCTCCCCCTTCTACTCCGAGGAGCTGGGCGTGACCGCGTACGATCCCGACAAGGCCCGCGAGCTGGTCAGCGCCGCCGTGGCTGACGGCGCCTCCGCCGACCTGACCTGGTACGTCAACAGCGGCGACTCCACCTTCGTCAACGCCTCCGCCTACATCGCCGCCACCCTGCAGGAGGTCGGCCTGAACATCACCATCAAGACCGTCGACCTGTCCATGCTCATGGAGGTGGCCGATTCCGGCGACTTCGACGTGCTGAGCGTGGAATACACCCTGGCCCCCGTGGATCCCTACAGCGACATGGCCTGGCTGCTGTCCGCGGACGGCTGGACCCACTACGCCAACGACACCGTGGCCGAGGCTCTGGCCCTGACCCAGTCCGCCACCGACATGGACGAGGCCCGCGGCGCTTACCTGACCGTCAACCGCGACGTGCAGGAGAACGTGCCCATGATTTCCTGCTACATCGTCAGCAAGCTGGGCGTGGTCAGCAACCGTCTGGTGGGCGCGGCCCCCAATGTGTTCGGCACCTTCGTCAACGTCCACGAGTGGGACGTGCAGTAACCCTGTCCATCATCCAGGCCCCTGCTTCCGGGCGGGGGCCTGGTGTCCTGTCCGAGGCCGACGCCCCGGGCAGGCTTTTCCCTATTCTGAGTGTGAAAGGCATGAGCGCATTGGAGCCAATCCTTGAGGTGAAGGATCTGGATATCGCCTTCGACAGCGGCAGAACCCGCGTCCCAAAGACGGACAAGGTGTCCTTTTCCGTCGCGCCGGGGGAGATCGTGTGCCTGGTGGGCGAAAGCGGCTGCGGCAAGAGCATCACGGCCCTGTCGATCCTGGGGCTGCTGAGCCGCCAGGGCCATGTGACCGGGGGCTCCATCCGCTTTGGCGGACAGGAGCTGCTCACCATGTCGGAAAAGCAGCTGGACCGCATCCGCGGCCGGGACGCGGCGATGATCTTCCAGGACATCATGTACTCCCTCAACCCGGTGTTCACCGTGGGCAACCAGCTGACCGAGGGATTGCGCCGCCACGAGAGGCTCCCCAGGGCCGAGGCCCGCGAAAGGGCGGTGGCGCTGCTAAGGCGCACGGGCATCCCGGACGCGGAGGCGGTCATGGGCAAGTATCCCCATCAGCTCTCCGGCGGCATGCGCCAGCGGGCGATGATCGCCATGGCGCTCTCCTGCCGGCCGAAGCTGCTCATCGCCGACGAGCCCACCACCGCCCTGGACGTGACCATTCAGCTGCAGATCATGCAGCTGCTTCAGTCCCTGCGGGACGAAACCGGCCTGGCCATCCTGCTGATCACCCACGACATCGGCGTGGTGGCGGAAATGGCGGACCGGGTGGTGGTCATGTACGCCGGGCAGTGCGTGGAGCAGGCGGACACCCGCACGCTGCTCACGGCCCCGGCCCACCCCTACACCCGGGCGCTGATGCAGGCCGTCCCCGGCATCCATGACGACCGCAGCCGCCGCCTCTACGCCATCCCCGGCGCGGTGCCGGAGGATTACAGCAGCATGAGGGGCTGCCGCTTCGCGCCCCGCTGCCCCTACGCGGCGGATTGCGGGAAGCAGCCCCTGTACGCGCCGCTGACGGAGGAGCATCTGGTGCGGTGCGAGAAAGCCCGGGAGGTGCAGCATGGCTGATCAACACGAACCCCTGCTGGAGGTGCGCGCGCTCTCCAGGACCTACCCGGCCGCCACGGGCTCCTTCCTGCGCCGCGACCGCTTCGCCGCCGTGCAGGAGGTGAGCTTCACCGTGCGCAGGGGCGAAACCTTCGGCATCGTGGGGGAGAGCGGCTGCGGCAAGTCCACCGTGGCGCGGCTCATCATGGCCCTGGAAAAGCCCGACAGCGGTCAGGTGCTGCTGGAGGGCCAGCGCATCGACCACCTGCCCGAGCATAAGCTCCGCCCCCTGCGGCCCCTGTTCCAGATGGTCTTCCAGGACAGCGGCTCCAGCCTGAACGCCCGCAAGCGGGTGGCGGATATCCTCGCCGAGCCCATGCTGTACCATCAGGTCGTTCCCCGGGAGGAGGTTTCCCGCCGGGTGGACGAGCTGCTCAGCCTGGTGGGGCTGCCTTCCGCCGCCCGGAACCGCTACCCTCACGAGTTTTCCGGCGGACAGCGCCAGCGCATCTGCATCGCCAAGGCCCTGTCCCTCAACCCCCGCCTGGTCATCCTGGACGAGCCGGTGTCCGCGCTGGACGTGTCCGTGCAGGCGCAGATTCTGAACCTGCTGCGGGATCTCCAGCAGGAGCTGGGGCTGACCTGCGTGTTCATCGGCCACGGGCTGGGGGCTGTGCACTACGTCAGCCACCGGATCGCGGTGATGTACATGGGCCGGGTGGTGGAGATCGGCGACTCGGACACGCTCTTCAGCCATCCCGCCCACCCCTACACCCGGGCGCTGCTGGACGCGGCTCCCGTGGCGGACTTTGATCAGCGGCACCGTCAGCGCCTTGCCCTGACCGGCGAGGCCCACAGCGCGGCCCGGACCGGCTGCGCCTTCCGGGATCGCTGCCCCTTCGCCACGGAGGACTGTGCCCGCCGCGATCCCGCCCTCGCCCCCGTCATGGAGGACGCCGCCCATCTGTCCGCCTGCGACCGCGCCTTCCGGCAGGAGGAATCCGCATGCTGAAATACATCCTCAAGAAGATCCTCCTGGCCATCCCGGTGCTGCTGGGCATCACCATCATCGACTTTCTGCTGATGAACCTGGCCGGCAGCCCCATCGACATGATGACCGGCCCCAAGGTCACCGAGAGCATGAAGGCCATGCGCGCCGCCGCCTGGGGCCTCGACCAGCCCATCTGGAAGCAGTACCTGGGCTGGCTGGGCGAAATCCTGCAGGGCAACCTGGGCTATTCCTACAAGACCTACCAGCCCGTGGCGGAGATGATCGGCAGCCATATCGGCCCCACGCTGCTGCTGATGGGCTCCTCGCTGGTGGTGGGGCTGCTCATCGCCATTCCGGCGGGCATCTACAGCGCGGTGCACCGCTATCAGAAGCGTGACTACGCCATGGTCACCACGTCCTTTGTGTTTTCCAGCGTGCCCAGCTTCTTCATGGCGCTGCTGCTGATCTACCTGTTCACGGTGCGGCTGGGCTGGCTCCCCTCCTCGGGCATGACCACCCCCGGCCTGGAGGGCAGCGTCACGGATATCCTCCGGCACATGGTGATGCCGGTGATCGTCCTGGCGGTGGGCGTGGCGGGCAGCAACATCCGCTACATCCGCTCGGCCGTGCTGGAAATCCTGGAGATGGACTACCTGCGCACCGCCCGGGCCAAGGGCATCGGCCGCTTCCGGGTGATCAACAAGCACGCCCTGCGCAACGCCCTGCTGCCCATCGTCACGGTGATCGGCATGCAGATCCCCACGCTCTTTGGCGGCGCGGTGATTGTGGAGCAGGTGTTCTCCTGGCCGGGGCTGGGGCTGATCACCATGAGCGCCATTCTCGGCCGCGACTATCCGGTGATCATGGGCGTGTGCCTTCTGTCGGCGGTGGTGGTGCTCCTGGCCAACCTGCTGACGGACATCGTCTACGCCCTGGTGGATCCCACCATCAAGTACTGAAGGAGGTTGGCCCCATGCTTTCATCCGGCTGGACGCCGGTGTTCCGGCGGTTTTGCCGCCATCGACTGGCGGTGGTCAGCCTCTTTGTGCTGACGGTCCTGATCCTCATGGCGGTGTTCGCGCCGCTGATCGCGCCCTATCCCCCCACCAAGCCCACCGGCGGCTTCTCCAAGGCCCCCGACGCCGCCCACATCCTCGGCACCGATCAGGTGGGCCGGGACGTGTTCAGCCGCCTGCTGTACGCCATGCGCGCCTCGCTCCTGGTGGGTTTCCTGGCCACGGTGATCTCCACGGTCATCGGCGTGGTGCTGGGGCTGGTCAGCGGCTACCTGGGCGGCTGGGTGGACAAGGCCCTCATGTCGCTGACGGATATGGTCATGTCCTTCCCCTACATCCTGCTGGTGCTGGTGGCCGCGGCCATCTTCGAGCCCGGGCTGTGGACGATCATCCTGATCCTGGGCTTTGTGGACTGGCCGGGCGTGGCCCGTCTGGTGCGGGGCAACGTGCTGTCCCTTCGCGAAACCAACTTTGTCAAGAGCAGCCGCGCCGCGGGCATGCCCGGACGCTACATCCTCTTTTCCGAGATCCTGCCCAACACCCTGGCGCCGGTGCTGGTGTACGCCACCAGCGTCTTCGCCATCTCCATCCTGGACGAGGCGGCCCTGAGCTATCTGGGCATGGGCGTGCAGCCGCCCACACCCTCCCTGGGCAACATGCTGGGCGGCGCGGAATCCCTGTCCATCCTGACCACCAAGCCCTGGCTGTGGCTTCCGGCGGGGCTGGCGGTGATCCTGCTGGTCACCTGCATCAACCTGGTGGGCGACGCCCTGCGCGACGCCCTCGACCCCCGCAACTCCCTGACATAAGCGAGGTAAGCACCCATGAAGAACCGACTCATCACCCAGACCACCGAGTACGACTGCGGCCCCACCAGCGTCATCAACGCCCTGCGCTACCTCTACGAGCGGGAGGAGCTTCCCCCCTGCCTGGTCAAGAGCGTCTGGACGCTGTGCAACGATACCTTCAACATGCAGGGCGAGCACGGCAAGCGCGGCACCTCCCGGGCGGCGATGCGCTATCTCTGCTCCTGGCTGGACGGCTTTGCCGAAGGGTGTCAGTTCCCCATCCGCGCCGCCTATCAGGACGGGGACGACGCGGTCATCGCCCCGGGGAGCCTGGTGGAAACCTGCCTGAAGCAGGGAGGCGCGGCGGTGGTGCGCTGCTGGAGCGAGCATTACCGGCACTATGTGCTGCTGACCCAGCTGCTGGAGGGCAACCGGGTGGGCATCTTCGACCCCTACGACGAGCCGGATGAGCTGGTTTCCCAGGCGCCGGGGCTGAAGATTGTCCGCGGACAGCAATTCTACAACCTGATCCTGCCCATGGAAACCATGAACCTCCACGGGCAGACCAACTACGCCCTGGGCGACACGGAGGATCGGGAGATCCTCATGCTGTGGCGCATGGCGGATCCCCTTCCCGGAGGAGGCGGCTGTCCCCATGAGGCAAAGTAACGCCACCCGGCGCATCGCCCTGTGCGGGCTGCTCACCGCGCTGATGCTGGTGCTGGGCCTGGTGGAAAACATGATCCCCCTCAACGCCAGCATCCCCGGCATCAAGCTGGGGCTGAGCAACGGCGTGCTGATCTTCGCCATCTACATGCTGGACATCCCCACGGCCTTCGGGCTGATGGCGGTGAAGGTGCTTCTGTCCAGCGCGCTGTACGCGGGCTTCGGCGCGGCGCCCTACGCGCTGTGCGGCGGGGTGCTGAGCGTGGGCGTCATGGCGCTGCTCAGCCGGATGAAGGGCGTGCATCCCGTGGCGGTGAGCATGCTGGGCGGCGCCATGCACAACGTGGGGCAGGTGGCCCTGGCCATGCTGATCACCCGCACGCCGGGGCTGATGGGCTACATGGGCCTGCTGATGGCCGTGGGCCTGGGCTGCGGCCTGCTCACGGGCGTGTGCGCCACCCTGGTGATGAAGCACCTGAAGCACTTCCGGCTGTGAGGGGCCGTGATCCCTCCCGGGTGATCCCCATATCCTGTGAAAGGACGATGCCTGCCATATGAAAATTGTTGTCATCGGTGCGGGAGCCATGGGCTGCCTGTACGGCGCATACCTGTCCGAAAAGAACGACGTCATCCTCGTGGACGCCTACGAGCCCCAGGTGGAGGCCATCAACCGTCACGGCATCACCGTCGTGGAGGCCGACGGCACGGAGCGGGCCTATCCCCGGGTGCGGGCCTGCCGCTCCGGCCAGTGCCAGGAGGCGGCGGATCTGGTGATTCTCTTCGTCAAGTCCACCATGTCGGCCCAGGCGCTGGAGGATAACGCCACCCTCTTCCGGCCGGAGACCATCGTCATGACCCTGCAGAACGGCGCCGGCAACGACCGGAAGATCGCCCGCTTCGTGGCGCCGGAGAACGTGGTCATCGGCACCAGCAAGCACAACGCCGTCAACCTCGGCCAGGGCAGAACCCGCCATGGGGGACAGGGCGTCACCACCATCGGCAGCAACCACAACGCCCAGGGCAGCCTGGCCAGGGTCGCGCAGGTCCTGACCGACAGCGGCCTGGAGGTGGAAATCTGCGACGACATCCAGCGGGTGATCTGGAGCAAGCTGTTTGTGAACCTGTCCATCAACACCTTCACCGCCATCACCGAGACCCCCATCGGCTTCATGCTCCAGGACAAGTACGCCTGGGACTTCGCCAAGCGGCTGATCTACGAGGCGGTGGACGTGGCTGAGGAGGACGGCACCTACTTTGACCGGCGGGAGGTGCTGGCCTCGGTGCGCAAGGTGTGCCAGAGCGCCGCGGCAGGCTATTCCTCCATGTACCAGGACCGCAAGCGGGGCGTGCTGACGGAGATCGACGCCATCAACGGCGCGATTGTGGAGCAGGCCAAGCTCTACGGCATCGCCACGCCCTACAACGCGCTGATCGTCGACCTGATTCACGCCATCGAGGGCGCCGACCGCTTCAACCGCGAGCAGGCCGCCCAAGCAAGGAGCTGACACCCCCATGCCCCGCGACCTGACCCCCAACGAGAAAATCGAGCGCAGCATCATCAAGCGCTTCCGCAAGGAATTGTGGAAGCCCTTTATCGTGGCGGTGAAGCGCTACGAGCTGATCCAGCCCGGGGACAAAATCGCCGTGTGCATCTCCGGCGGCAAGGACTCCATGCTCCTGGCCAAGCTGATGCAGGAGCTCCACCGGCACACCTTCATCCCCTTCGAGCAGGAGTTCATCGTCATGGACCCCGGCTACAGCCCGGTGAACCGCGCCCGCATCGAGGAAAACGCCCGCCTGATGGAAATCCCCATCCGCATCTTCGACAGCGACATCTTCGACGTCACCAGCAATCTGTCCAGCAATCCCTGCTACCTGTGCGCCCGCATGCGCCGGGGCTTCCTCTATGACCGGGCCCGGGAGCTGGGCTGCAACAAGATCGCCCTGGGCCATCACTTCAACGACGTGATCGAGACCACCGTCATGGGCATGCTCTACGGCGCGCAGCTCCAGGGCATGATGCCCAAGCTCCACAGCCGGAACTTCCCCGGCATGGAGCTGATCCGCCCCCTGTACTGCATCCATGAGGACGATATCCTCTCCTGGTGCCGCTACAACGATCTGACCTTCATCAACTGCGCCTGCCGCCTCACCGAGCGCGCCGCCCAGGACGCCCACGTCTCCAAGCGGCAGGAGGTCAAGGAGCTGCTGCGCTCCCTCCGCCAGCACAACCCCGACGTGGAGAAGAGCATCTTCAACAGCATCCACGCCGTGAGCCTGGACACCATGCCCGGCTGCAAGTGGCGCGGACAGGAGCACACCTTCCTGGAATGGTACGACGAGGCCGGGGAGGCGGAGGAATGACCCTGTCCCTCACGCCCCTGACTCCGGAGCATCCCGACCTGCCCCGGGTGATGGCCCTCATGGCCCGCTCCTTCCCGGAGAACGAGCGTCTCCCCGCCGCCTTCCTGTTTGATCCCGGGGACGGCAGCCGGGACTTCCTGGCCATCCGGGAGGGCGATGCCCTGTGCGGCTTCATCAGCCTGATCAGCTGGCGGGATATCACGCACATCATGTTCTTCGCCGTGGCGGAAGACAGGCGCAATCAGGGCATCGGCAGCCGGGCCCTGCGCCTTTTGCGGGAGCGCAGGCCCCATGCCCGCATCATTGCCGACGTGGAGGCCGAAGCCCCCGCCGCGCCCAATCAGGCCCAGCGGCTCCGGCGGCGGCAGTTCTACCTGCGCTGCGGCTACGCCCCCACGGGCATCCACTATGCCTGGCGGGGCGAACGCTGGGACATCTTCTCCAGCGGCGGCGACGTGACCGAGGCGGAATTCCGCGCCTTCTGGCGGCACTTCGACCGGTAGGGCGCGCCCGGCATCCACAGACAACCGCCCGGAAGGCACGTCGGCCCTCCGGGCGGTTGTCATATGTCGGGGCATGAAAAGGGCGTCCCATGCGCCATGGCATCGGGACGCCCTTTCTCCGGCAGCGCTTACGCCTTCAGCGAGGCCGCCGCCGGGGAGAGCCGCGCCTTCTCCAGGGCCAGCACCACCGCCGGCACCACAATCAGGTGGATCACCGCGCCCACCGCCGTGCCCACAAAGTAGCTGCTGACAAACGCCGCCATGGTGAAGGGCGTCTGGGAGGTGATGGCCCCGAAGGTCAGCAGCAGGGCCTTGGCCGCGCCGCCCACCAGCCGTCCGCCCACCATAGCGATCACCAGGGTCGCCAGAATAGCCGGCAGATGGTTGTCCTTCTTCAGCACCCGGCGCAGCACGGGATAAAGCAGCCCTGTCAGCAGGCCGTAAGCGGCGCACTCAAAGGCCATGGGCAGCGCGACAGGCAGCGGCGGCATCCCCAGCAGGCTGCTGGCCAGCGGGATCAGCGCGCCCACCACGCAGCCCCAGGCCCCGCCCAGGGTCAGCCCGGCGATCAGCGCGGGAATGTGCAGCGGGCTGATAGTCTGTCCCAGCAGCTGCACGCCCCCCAGGAAGCGGGGCAGCATCATGCCTGCGGCCAGCAGCACCGCGGCAATCACCATGCGGGTCACCTGTGATTTTTTCATGCGTTTCGACTCCCTCAACAAAAAAATACCATGAAGAAAGCCGGACTTCATGCCCGCGGGCTTCCTTCATGGAAACAGGAATAGTATACCGGAATCATGTGCCCTTGTCAAGGGTATGGCGGCGATGGGCCTGCTGAATGCCGTGGCCCAGGGTGATCACCGCGCCCACAATCAGCGACAGGTAGTAGGTGAAGAACCGCCACAGCAGCAGCGCCATCAGCCGGATGCCGTCGGGGAACACCTGGGCGAAGTACAACGCGAAGACGCCCTCCTGCGCGCCGGAGGCTCCGGGCAGGGGCGTGTAGGCCGCGGAGGTGTAGAGCATCACGCCCAGGGCCGTCAGCTGCCCGTAGCTCACGCCCTGCAGGCGGAAGGCGTGGTACACGAAGAAGATCACCGCCATCAGGCTCAGCAGCTGGCCGGCGGCGAAGAGCATCTGCAGCAGCAGATCCACCGGGCGGCCCATCAGCAGCATGATGCTGTCGTGGAAGTTGTTGAGCACTTCCTCCCACTTGCGCATGGAGGCGTCGGGGTTCTTGCACAGACGGATCTTCGCGCCCAGGCGGATGAGCAGATGGATGAGGAAGCGCACCAGGCGCTTGTTCGTGGCCATGAGCACCACCATCGCCACGGAGAAGCAGTTGTACACATACCCCAAGATGAGAATCCACATGCTGGCGCCCACCTGCTGCTGGATGAAGGGCCCGTTGGCGATCCACAGCGCGGTGCCGATCACCGCCAGCATGAACTGGAAGCAGAAGAACTTCACCGTCAGCGCGGAGGTGCCGATGCCGATGGGGATCTGCCGCTTGGTCAGGTAATAGACCTGCATGGGCTGGCCGCCGGTGGCGCCGGGGGTGATGTTGGAATAATACGAGCCCATGGCTGTGACGAACATCGCGTAGCGGAAGGTGATCCGCTGGCCCTGGCGGCGAAGGAAATAGTACAGGCTCAGCGTGTCGAAGGTCAGGCAGGCCAGATAGGACAGCCCGCACAGGGCGATCCACTTCGGGCCGATGGACTTGAGCGCCTCCACCGCGCCGGTCATCTCCTGACCGTTCACGCCAATCAGGATCACCACAGCCAGCGTGCCGAAAATAAAGGCAAAGTTCAGAATGGTTTTCGTTGCCGGCTTCATGATACCTCCTCGATCCTGCTAAAGGGGATGCGAGAAGTATACCATATTTGCCTGTCCGCGGCAAGTTAAAGCTTCATGAGAGCGGCGTCATGCGCGCATGAAACCCCGTTTCCTCCGGCAGACTGTGTAACAGGAGCGGGAGGGCCATGGCATGAAGGAAAGCCGCCGCCTGATGGCGAAAAGAATGGAGGAGCATCTGCGCGCCCTGGAGCAGCTGCAGCTGGAGGAATATCTGCGCTATGTGCGGGACACACGGCGTCTGATGCGCACGCAGTTTGTCTCCGGCATGTTCCGGGGGATGGGCATGGCGGTGGGCTTCACCATCCTGGGCGCGGTGCTGGTGGTGGCGCTGCAGGCCTTGGCCCAGCGGAATCTCCCGGTGATCGGGGATTTCCTGGCGCAGATTGTGGCCATTGTCCAGAGCAGATTGGAGTAGAAACGCATGATTCGACGCTATGGCTGGATCGCGCTGCTGGTGCTGGCGGCGGATCAGGCCGTCAAGTATCTGGCCTGCCGCCTGCAGGCAGCCTTCGTCCTGATCCCCGGGGTGCTGGCCTTCACCTACGCGGAAAATACCGGCATGGCCTTCAGCCTGCTCAGCGGGCAAAGCTGGCTGCTGGGGCTTGTATCGGCGGCGGTGATCGTCCTGGGGCTGATCATCCTGCGCCGCTGGCAGCCGGGGCCCCTGCCCTCCGTGGCCGCCATGCTGATGCTGGGCGGCGCGGCGGGCAACATGATCGACCGCCTCCTCCACGGCTATGTGGTGGATATGTTCGAGGTGCTGCTGTTCCGCTTCGCCATCTTCAACGTGGCGGACGCGGCCCTCACCGTGGGCTGCGTGCTGATGGCCGCATCCCTGCTGTTCAATCCGAAAGACTGGAGCAATGCAAGCCATGCAGACCAATGAACAGATCATCGAATGCACCGGGGACGGCCGCCGCATCGACGTGCTGCTGGCCGGGCACAGCGGCCTGACCCGCAGCCGGGTCGCCGCGCTGATGGACGAGGGCCAGGTCACCGTGGACGGCCGCCCCGAGACAAAAACCAGCGCGAAGCCCGGCCCTCATCAGACCGTGCGCCTGACCATCCCCGCGCCCAAACCCGCCATTCCCCAGGCCGAGGACATTCCCCTCACCATCCTCTATCAGGACGACGACCTGGCCGTGGTGGTCAAGCCCTGCGGCATGGTGGTGCATCCCGCCGCGGGCAATGAGGACGGCACCCTGGTCAATGCCCTGCTGCATCATCTGGACAGCCTGGGGGGGATCGGGGGCGAGCTGCGCCCGGGGATCGTCCACCGGCTGGACAAGGACACCTCCGGATTGCTGCTGGTGGCCAAGAACGACGCCTCCCAGCTGGCCCTGAGCCGTCAGCTGCAGGAGCGGCAGATGGAGAAGCACTACCACGCCCTGGTGGACGGCGTGGTGAAGGAGGACAGCGGCCGCATCGAGGCCCCCATCGCCCGGAGCAAAAAGGATCGCAAAAAGATGGCCGTGGATCCCGAGGGCCGGGAGGCCGTGACGGAGTGGACGGCGCTTGCCCGTGGCCGGGGCGTGACGCTGCTGGACGTGCACATCCTCACCGGGCGCACGCACCAGATCCGCGTGCACATGAAGCACACGGGGCATCCCGTCTGCGGGGATCCCATCTATGGCAGCCCCAAAGGCGCGAAGGTTCCCCGGCTGATGCTCCACGCCTATTCGCTGAGCTTCACCCATCCCTCCACCGGGGAGCGCCTGACCTTCACCGCGCCCCTGCCCGAGGCGTTTATCAGGGGGCTGAAGGCCAACGGCATCGACATGCAGGAGGTCAGCGGACAATGACCGTCACCCTTGACCCTATCCGCATCGAGCAGAAGTCCGTCCTCATGCAGATGATGGAGCTGTTCAGCTACGACTTCTCGGAATTCTCCGGCGACGATATCAGCGAATACGGCTATTTCGGCTATTCCCACATCGACGATTACTGGAACGAGGCGGGCCGGTATCCCTTCTTCATCCGGGTGGACGGCAAGCTGGCGGGGCTTGTGCTGATCCGCTCCTGCTGTGAGTACACGGATCTGCCCCGGCCCCACTGCGTCGCGGAGTTTTTCGTCATGAGGAAGTACCGCAGGCAGGGCGTGGGCCTGACAGCCGCCAGGCAGGTCTTCGACCGCTTCCCCGGCGGATGGGAAATCGCTGCCTGGTCCAACAACCATGCCGCCCTGGCCTTCTGGGAAAGCGTGATCCGCGACTATACCCGGGAGAACTATGCCGCCTTTTCCGCGCCGGACAGGAAGGGCTTCACCTTCATCAGCGGGTGAAGTCCCCCACGTCGGCGCGGCTCCTTCGGGTGAAGCGCGGCGCACTGCGCCGGATGCTGTCGATCGACTCCCCAGCCGCACTGGACACCCCGGATCCTCCATCCTTCCCGCAGCCATGACCCTCCCCGGCAGATACGCCCGGGAGGGCTTCGCTTTGCCCGGGGACACAGCCCTTACGGCGACGCCGCCTCCTTCGGCCGCAGCGCCGCGTACTGCGCCGCGCCCTCGGCAACGGCCTCCCCCAGCCGCGCCTGACACCCCGGATCCTCCATCCTTCCCGCAGCCATGACCCTCCCCGGCAGATACGC
>JBJEYH010000295.1:0-1798 GCA_051886675.1 Aristaeellaceae bacterium | reverse complement strand
ACACAGCCCTTACGGCGACGCCGCCTCCTTCGGCCGCAGCGCCGCGTACTGCGCCACGCCCTCGGCGATGGCCTCCCCCAGCCGCGCCTGATACGCCGGATCCAGCAGCAGCTGCTCCTCCGCCGCGTTGGATATGAACCCGCACTCCACCAGCGCCGAGGGCACCTCCAGCTGCAGGATGAAGTAATCCCCGGCCATGGCCTGCCGCGCCCGGGCCGGCTGCAGCTGCGCAATCAGCGTCTCCTGCAGGCATCCGGCCAGCAGACGCCCCGCGTCCGCGCCCTGGCGGTAGAACACCTGCGGGCCGGACTGGCGGGTATCCCGGTACTCGTTCATGTGGATGGACAGCACCATGTCCGCATGGCTTTCCACGGCGATGGCCACGCGATTCTCCATATCCTGCCGCTTCCTGGTCAGCGACGCGGGACGCTCCGCCTCGCACAGATCCTCGTCCGTCCGGCGCGTCATCACCACCGACGCGCCCCGGGCGGCGAGGCTTTTTTCCACCTGCAGGGCCACCGCCAGGTTGATGTGCTTCTCCCACACGCCGCTCACCCGCGCCCGGGCCCCGCCGTCGTAGCCCCCGTGGCCGGGATCCACCAGGATCATCCAGCCCGTCAGCGGCAGCGGCTCCGGGGCCGGCGACGCCTCCGCCGGCGCGGGCGCGTCCGGCTGCCGGTCCTGCCCCACCCGATACGCCGCCATCACCGCCGTCGTCGCGCCCAGCGCCACCACGGCCATCACCGCCGCCGCCAGCCGCCTTCCGCCCTTGATGCCGCCCATGCCACGCACCTCCTGCCGCCATGCTATGCCGGCTCTGCGCCGCACAGAACAGGCCCGCGCCTGCCCGGCATGGACAATCTGGTACGGCGTCTCCGGATGCATAGCCGCCCCGCGGAAAATGCAGGCTCCTGCATTTCTCCCTGTGGGCAACCCGGCGATTCATCCACACAATCCACAGCGTTATCCACAGCCCGACGGGCGTCCAAACCTTTATTTTCCGTAATTCTCTGAGTTTATCCACATTATCCACAGGTTTTCCACAAACATCATCCACAGTCTGTCCCCTGCGCCCTGTGATTTTCCCCCCGGCCGATCCGCCGGCTTTTGTCGCGGATTTGTTGCCTTTTCTTCACAATATCCGGTATTTTATTCATGATTCTGTATATTTTTCTTCCCCGGCATTGTCCGAACCGGTGGCGTTCAAGCCCTTCCCGGCCATGACCTTCCCTTCCGCGCAGAATCCTGCAGGCATTCCGTCAGAATCGGCGGCAGCGGAAGTTATCCACAGGCACAAAAAATCGGCCCGCCTCCCTCGGGAAGCAGGCCGCGTATGTCCCTTATCGGTCGCGCGTCATGAAGCGGGTCAGGGATTCCTCCCAGTCCGGCAGGCGGTCGAAGCCCCCCTGCGTCAGGCTGGCGGTGCTCAGCCGCCCGTTCAGCGGCATCTTGGCGATCCAGGGCGTATTCACCGCGCGCACCGTGCTGCGCGAGCCCATCAGCCGCAGGATGCTCCTGGCCCAGTCCGCCCGGGAACAGTACCCCTCGCCCACCATATGGTACACACCGTAGCGCTCCGTGATCACCATGTCGCACAGCCGGCGGGCCAGCTCGGGAATCAGCGTGGGCGTGGATACCTCCGTGCCCGATACCGCCAGCTCCCCGCGCCCGGTGGCCATGGCGGCAATCTGCCGGACAAAGTCATCGCCCTCCCCGCCGTAGAGCCACGCCGTGCGGACGATAAAGTACCGGGTCATCAGGCTGCAGATGGCCTCCTCGCCCTGGGCCTTGGTCAGGC
>JBJEYH010000294.1:0-2718 GCA_051886675.1 Aristaeellaceae bacterium | reverse complement strand
TCGCGGAGAACCACGAGCTGCGGCTGTACCGTCCCGGGGACAGCCTGAACCAGATTCACTGGAAGCTCAGCGCCAAGACCGGCAATCTGACCCTGCGGGAGCCCATGGAGCCCCAGCGGGGTCTGGTGCTGCTGACCATGACCCTCCGGGGGACCCCGGAGGCGCTGGACCGGAAGTTCGGACGGCTGCTGTGGATGGGAAATTATCTGCTGGAACAGGACGTGCCCTTTGAGATCCGGGCCCTGACCGGGGACGGGGTCCGCTGCCTGCCGGTGACGGATACCCGGTCGCTGAACAAGGCCGTCGATACCCTGCTGTGCGCCCAGGCGGCCAGGGAGGGCTCCATCCGGGACCGGGTCTACGCCGCCTCCTGGCAGTACCACATCGGAGGGGACGCGGATGAAAGCTGAAAAATGGGTCACCGCGTTCCTGGCCGCCGCATTGGCCTGCCTGCTTTCCCTGGGATCCGTGGGCTGCGTGGTCACCGCCTTTGAACTGCCCCTGGAAAGCGCCCAGGCCGTTGCATCGGCCTGTATCGGTTCCGCGCTGCTTTGCGCCATTGCCTTCCGCTGGAAGCAGGGCAGCATCGCGGTGCTTCTGCTGGGCGGACTGCTGGCAGGGTACCTGTGGCGGCAGGGCCAGGCCTGGGAGCAGCTTCTGCAGCTGATCTCCCGGCTCAGCTATGTCTATGACCAGGCCTACGGCTGGGGCGCCCTTTCCCTGACGGAGGCCCCCTGGGACGCGGGGTACGCGGACCTGCCCATGGGGATCCTGGGCGCGGTCATCGCCCTGGCCGGAGCCTGGACCGTATCCCGTGGTGAAAACGCCCTCTTTGCCGTCGCCCCGGCCCTGCTGCCCCTGTTTGCCTGCCTGGTGGTGACGGACACCGTGCCCAGCGCGCCGTTTCTGTTTCTGCTGATTTACGCCATTATCCTTCTGCTGCTGACGGGCCGGGTCCGCGGCGGCAACCCGAGCCAGGGCAACCGGCTGACCCTGTTCGCCGCCATCCCCACGGCTCTGGCCCTGGGACTTCTGTTCCTGGCGGTGCCCAGGGAAGGGTATGTGAATCATTCCGCGGAGCTTCGGGACAGCATTCTGACCCGGATCGAGGAATGGTCCGGGACGGTTTCAGGCACCGCCCAGGGAGCCGCTGCCACTGCCCAGAGCAGCGAGCCGGAGACCGTAAACCTGGCCGCTCTGGGCCGCCGGATCGAATCCACGGCGCCGGTGATGGAGGTCACGGCGGAGGTGGGCGGCACCCTGTATCTCCGGGGCCAGGATTACGACGGCTACGACGGCCACGGCTGGACCGCGAACCGGAACCGGGTGGAGGACTTCTCCTGTCCGGGGATCGACCTGGGCAGCGTCACCGTCCGGACCCGGAACAAGCTGGACCAGCTGTATCTGCCCTACTATCCCGCCAGCGCCCAGAGTCTGGTCAGCGGGAAGCTGGACAACACCCGGCTTGCCACGGAGTATACCGTGTCCCGCACCGGCCTGCCGGAATACTGGCGGGAGACGGCGGTCTCGGGACTGTCCTTCGCCACGGCGGCGCTGGACCCGGACCGGTATCTTTCGCTGCCCGAAGCCACACGGGAAAAGGCGGCAACCATTTTGGAAGGCCTTTCCCTGGGCCAAAGCGCCACGGAGAAGGCCGAAGCCATTGCCAGCTTTGTCCGGGGTTCCGCCAGATATGACAAGAACACCTCCCGGATGCCAAGCTCGGAGCCGGACTTTGCCCTGTGGTTTCTGGAGAAGTCCGATACGGGCTACTGCGTCCACTTCGCCACGGCGGCGGCGGTGCTGCTGCGCTCTGCCGGGGTAGAGGCCCGGTACGTCAGCGGCTACATGGTTAGGACCCAGGCGGGACAGACCGTCACCGTCACCGGAGAAAACGCCCACGCCTGGGTGGAATATTACGAGCCCGCCCTGGGCGCCTGGCTGATCCTGGAGGCCACCCCGGCGGACACAAACGCCCTGGAACCCCCTCCCAGCGCGGAACCTGCGCCCACCGAAGCCCCGACGGAAGCGGCAGCCCGGCCCACCGAAGCCCCGCCAAAACCCACCGCCGGGAGCCCCGCCACGGAAGCTTCCCCGGAGCCCGCCGCCGCGGAAAAGAAACAGGCCCCCGGCTGGCTGGGGACCCTGGTGAAAGCCCTGCTGCTTCTGGCTGCCGCGGCAGCGATTCTGGAAGGGCAGCGTGGTCTGCGGATCCGCCTTCGCCGCCAGCGTCAGCGCAGCGGCACCGCCAATGCCCAGGCCCTGGCCCGCTGGCAGGAGGCGGAAACACTGGCAAAGCTTTTGAAGACGCCGCCGCCCAGGGAGCTGGTAACCCTGGCTCAAAAGGCGAAGTTCAGCCAGCACACCCTGACGGCGGAGGAGCTGACCTGCTTCGAAACCTATCTCCGCGCCGCCCGGAAGCAGCTGCGGCAGATGCCCTGGTATCACCGGCTGCTGCATGAATATGTTTTCGCGATCTATTAGCCCCGCTCCGTTCGTTACTGCGATAAATGATCGTTTATGTTTGCACCCATCGTAGGGGCCGATGCCCACATCGGCCCTTACGATGGGTGCATAAGGGAACGATAGGTATTGCGATAAACGATCATTTATATCAGGAATTTCGGGTACGACTGATAGATACCTTTGAATTAAAGTTTTTTGTAACTATTCAGTCGTACCTCATATTCCTCATATAAATGATCGTTTATCGCAGTA
>JBJEYH010000293.1:0-12353 GCA_051886675.1 Aristaeellaceae bacterium | reverse complement strand
TCATGGCCTCCATCAGGCAGAGGGTGTCGCCCTTGCGCACCCGGTCGCCCACGGCTGCAAAGGGCTTGCCCCCCGGCTCCGCGGCGGCGTAGTACACCCCCGCCAGCGGCGCGGTGACCGCCGGCTCCTCCGGCATCGCGGGCGCGGGGGCGGCGGCCGCCTGCGGCGCGGGGACGGCGGCGCCCCGCTCCATTTCCAGGGTGAAGTCCCCGCGGGTCACCTTCATGGCCCGGAGGCTGCTGCCCTCAAAGCGGCTCATCAGTTCCATAATCTCCTGGTTTGTCATGGTGCGTTCGTTCCCCTCCATGGCGAAACCCCCGCCGCGGTGTGCGCTTGTGGCGGCGGCAGGGGTCTCGCAGGTCAGTTGGCGCTCAGGTAGTTCACCACGTCGCCCACCGTTTTCAGCCCGGGCATGGCGTCGTCCGCGATGGCCACGCCCGTGGCCTCCTCCAGCGCCATCATCAGCTCCATCGCCGCCAGCGAATCCGCACCCAGATCCTCCTGCAGCTTCGCCTCCATCGTCACGGCCTCCACGTCGCAGCCCAGGGTCTCGGCCACCACATTGCGCACCTGCTCCAAATTCATGAACGTCACGTTCCTTTCTGTTTGAATCTCAATCATTTTACCTAAAATAATTTAGATAAAATGATTTAGACACATTATACGCAGGGTCTTCCCGGTTGTCAAGGGGCAAAGTTGCCGGGGCGTCAGCGCGGGATTTCCGGGCAGCAAAAAAGCCGGACACTGCACAATGCAGCATCCGGCTGTCGGGGGTGATCCTTCTCCCGCGGGGGCATCGGCCCCGTCTCACTTGAGCCTGACCCAGAGCGCCGGGCGGACGCCCTGGCAGTTGTGCGGGTCGATCATGCTGGCGCCGATGGAATCCACCGGGGACACGATGAAGGCAAAGGGCATCTGATTGAAGGTGTTGCGCAGCCACCAGCACGCCTTGCCATCAACCTGATAGACGTCGGGAAAATTGGCCTCCGCCCAGGGGGTCATGGCGGCAGAGGCGCCCGTGCAGAAGAGCCCGTTCTCGCTCGGGAAATACTGCAGGACCTCCCCCTGGGAGAGCACGAAAACCGGATCGTCAATCCGCTCCTCTTCGCCCCTCAGCCAATCCAGGAAGTCCTCGTTGGGATCGGCCTTGGGGGCGGGATGCCAGATCAGCTTCTGCTCCTGCCGGGTAAACGCGGCAGGCGTGAAGGTCTCCTGCAGCCACTGGCGCACGGTGGCGTCAATCCAGCGGGTGATGCCCGCTTCCGTGTAGAAGGGCTGCGCGTCCAGCACATACCGGGACAGCAGCAGCGCCCGGTCGTCCCGGACCTCCAGCACCTGCCATGCGATGGGCTGCACCTCGTTCCCCGCGCCCTGGGGATACCGGCCAAAGGTGACCTCCTGCCCAGGCTGAAGATTCTTCCAGGGGATCCTGTTAACATTGAAGAGCATTCCGCGTACTCCTTTCATGCTTCGGATGGTATGGGTTCATGCGTTGTCCCCCCGCGGAAGCGGCGTGCTGCTGTCCGCGCGATGGGGAGCGTTCCGGACGCATTCGTTTTCCGCGGCATGGTCAGCCCCGGGCGCAGGCTATTCCTCAAGGGTGACGCCCCTGCAGCCATTGCTGCACTGACCGGTCAGGCGGAAGGCAAGCCTGCGTTGCCCGTTGGCCATGGCGTTCACGGTCTTCTCCAGCACGGCGAAGGTCGCGCTGAAGCCATGCCTGCGCATCTCCTTGCGCAGCAGGCTGATCAGCTCCAGCTTGTCGCGCCTGTTCCTCTGCTCCATGGGCATGCTGCCGTATTCCTGCAGAAGCCTGTACAGCCGCCGGGAAAAGGGATACTGCCTGCCCCGGAGCAGCATGGCCGGAGCGCCATGGCCCGCGACCGGAGGAGCGGCAGGCTTCTTCCGGGAACAGTCGATGACTCTCCGGCCATTGACATACTCATCGGTCAGGCGCCAGGAGAAGCGACGCACGCCTGTCCACATGGCCTCCACGGTTTCCTTGGCATCACGAAGCCCGAGGTAAAAACCGCAGGCCTCCATATCCGCCCTCAGCAATATGATCTGCCGGAGCTTGTTTGCAGCCTCAAGGCGATATACCGCCCAGAATGCATCGGACAGCCTGCAGCCCTTCCCGTTCACGGTGATACCCGTCCCATTCAGCTGGGGATACGTCTTCCCGCAGAAGGGGCACTGTCCGCCATAGGTCAGCGTGGAAAAGACCTTCCGGCAGGAAGAGTTCGTACAGCGCTTGTTCATAGGCGATGCCTCCTTTGCGACGGATCATGCATGCGGCAAAGTACCTGCTGTGAAATGCCTTCCATGTCGGGCTGCGGGAGCCTTTCCCCCCGCGACCTTGTGCGGCCATGGGCGAATGGAGCCTGACCTGCCTGCGCTCCTGATCTGACAGCTGCCGCCGGCTTTCGCCATACGCCTCAGCCCTCCGCCGATTGCTCCGCCACCAGTAAGCCCGCTTGCGTCCGGTAGCCATCCGTCCACCGCGCTGCCCCCGTAGTTGCCTACGGATTGAGGGAGGGATTTGCACCCCCGACTTTCACCTGAAGAATTGGCCGATTAGGCGAATCGAACGGGACCTCTGCCTTATACCGCAGCTCTGTCTCAAGCTGCGTTCAACGGCGACTGACTTGTTCCCCGGGTCAGGGCTTTCCGGTGTTTGCCATGGGGGACTGGCCCATCGCCTGAACCGGATTCTTCCTCCACAGGAGGCGTCTATTGCGTCAGCGGCAGAATCCCTGCGTTATCAGCTTCCTGCTGTGCGCACCATGCCTGCCGGGTTGGCGTTTTCGCCTGTGTCCCCTGCATTGCTGCCCGGGGGCGGGCCGGGTGCGGAAGGTATCCCTTCCGTCCGGCTCCCGATTCAGCACGTCCCGGATGCCTGAAAGGCAATTTGCACCGGGCTGCGGAAGCTGTCAGATCAGGAGCGTCTGCGGTCCCTGCCTGTGCGCGCCGCCTGCCATGGGAGAGCCTCTCCGGCCCCGCAGCCCATTTTTTCTCTGCGCGGTGCGCACAGGGCAAAACCCGCATTCGCCCTGCGGAAAACGAATCCTTCCAAACCATCCTGCCCGCTTTCACGGTACCGACCAGGACTTCAGACCTTTCTTCAGCCAGCGGGAGGATACGGCCGGTTGATGGGCAGCGACTCCCATCCGCACATCCTGCGGCTTGCGCCGCCACGCCCGCAGGGGATTGATGACCCCTGCCTTTCACGGTTCTTCCGGCAAATATCATTCTCTTGCCATCAGGCAACTGAGATTGAAATCGAAGCTCGGAAATCCGGATGATTCCCATTCCGCTACTCGGGCAAGCATTCCGTCTTATACGCGTCTTTCGGCGCTTCACTGGGAACCGGGTGTGTCAGTCATCCCTGCAATGGACCGGTACGGTTTCCCGGCCGCTGTCCTGCGGGCACCACCCCGCGGCATGCTGGGTTATTCCCTCCTTTCGGGAGGGCGTCTATTTCCCGGCGACGGCTGCTTCGCTTTGATCTGCATCCCTCCGGCACGGCACTGCATTTTTCGCCTTGCGGCGTTCCGGCCAGTGCTCGCGCGATGGCCACAGGGCACTGGCGCCGGGTATCCCCGACGCTTTTCCCCAATGCGGACGTTCCGGCTGTTCCGACAACCGAAAGTCTGCGTCTCTCAGAACGGTTTTCATCCCGCTTATGCACTGAGTTGCAGAATGGCTCGGAGGGATTCGTTTTCCTGTGTGCAGTTGTCAAGGTTCTCGGGTACGCTGCCATGTTACCACGGCTGTCCGGCGGAACTTGCGGTTCGTTTCCGGGGCGTCCGGGTCGCCGGTGAGGGCGGCTCCGGAACTGCGCTGCCATGGTATCACGGCGTCCGGCGGAACTTGCGGTTCGTTTCCGGGGCGTCCGGGTCGCCGGTGCGGCGGCTCCGGGACTGCGATGCCATGGTATCACGGCCGTCCGGCGGAACTTGCGGTTCGTTTCCGGGGCGTCCGGGTCGCCGGTGAGGGCGGCTCCGGAACCGCGCTGCCATGGTATCACGGCTGTCCGGCGGAACTTGCGGTCCGTTTCCGTGGCGTCCGGGTCGCCGGTGAGGGCGGCTCCGGGACTGCGCTGCCATGGTATCACGGCTGTCCGGCGGAACTTGCGGTCCGTTTCCGTGGGGCGGACGGGATGCCGCACCGGCCCTGCCCGGGAAACGCCCGGCAAATTCCGGCGCGGCCATCGTCTATACTGTTCTGTACACAGGAGGAATCCTGTTCCCGCCGTCCCGGACGGGGCTGCGGAAGAATTCATCACCGAAAGCGAGGAATGCAACCATGATCAGGACGCTGCTGTCCCTGATGACGGCGCTGACGCTGCTGCCCGGTCTGGCGGTCTCCCGGTTTCCCACAAGGTGCACGCTGTGCGACGGGCAGGGCATCTGCGTGTACTGCGGCGGCGAGGGCACCATGACCTGTGCGGAATGCTTCGACGGCGGATGCCTGTACTGCCACGGCGGCCAGTTCCCCGGCGGCATTGACGACCAGGGGAACCTGATCAGCCGGGAATGCGACAAGTGCGAGGACGGCCGGTGCACCCGCTGCGGCGGCACGCATCAGATGCCCTGCATCTACTGCGAGGAGGGCGTCTGTCCCCTGTGCGATGGCCGCGGCCACTGGTAACAGGCCCCGTGCCGCGGAGGCTTCCGCGCCCCCAACGCCCCGGCGGCACGTCCCTGCGCGGGGCGGCCGTCCATCCCGCGAACCGCCCGGCATATCTTCGCGCCCACCGCCGGACATGCAGCCGGCCCGGTATCCCTTGCGGAATACCGGGCCGGTTTTTTTGTTCCCGCGGCGCGTCAGCGGCAGCTGAGGACGTAGAGGGTGGACTCCAGGGAAATGCACGCCGGATCATAGGTGATGCGGGCGGTCTGGTCGGGCAGCCACTGCAGGGTCAGCGCGGCGTCGCCAAGGGTCAGCGCGATGGTCCAGCCGGTCCCGTCGCTGCCGTCCTTCGCGCTCAGCGCCGCGCCCTCGTCCGTCAGCCGGCCGACGTATTCGCTGAAGGCCTCCAGCGTCACGGCGGGATCCTCCAGCGTCAGGGCGGAGGGCAGGTCGCCGGCGCGCTCACCGGCGATGATCGCCGATGTCTCCGGCTCCATCCAGCCATCGGGCAGGGGCGCTATGGCCGGCATGCCGCTGATGATCATCCGGCCGGCCTTCAGCGTCTCCGTATCCTCCTGCAGGCTGAAGCCCTGCTGCTCGGACAGATACGCCAGCCGACCCTTCTCCACAGCGATCTGCTCCAGCAGCGATTCCATCTCCTCATACTGCAGAAGCACCTGGTCAACCAGCGCGTCGCCGTCCGTGTTCCAGGCGGGACGGCGGCTGCCGATGACGGGGTACCTCCCGGGAATGGCGTCCCAGAAGGCCGCCACCTGCGCGTCGGATGCCACGGGCAGCAGCAGATAGTTCACCATCGCCCAGGTGTAGCTGATCTCCTGGAGCATGTACTCCCGGTCCAGCTTCGTCCAGCGGACAAAGCTGTCCAGCCCGTCCCGCTGCACCAGGATCCGTTCCAGCCGGGCCTCGAAGCTGCTCATCGTGTCGCCGGTCATCTCCCGGACGGTATCCAGGTTCTGGATCTCGGCCTCCAGCGCGTCGGTCTCCACGCCCAGTGCCATCAGCATCGCCAGCGCGTCCCCCGTCAGGGTAAACGCGGGCACGGTCAGCCGCTGCATCGTCTGATACGCGCTGTCGGCGGCGATGCGCGCCTCCAGCAGGCTGGCGTAATCCTGCGCGTCGCTGAAGTCCTGCATGCTCTGCAGCGTGGCATCCCAGGGCGCGTACAGCGCCTCGCTGCACGCCAGGTAGGCGTCCAGCTGCTCCAGCAGCGCGCCGACGGCGGCATCGTCCTGCGCAAGCGCCGGGCATACCCCCAGAAGCATCGCCAGGGTCATCCACAGACATACCAGCTTTTTCATCCTTCGTCTCTCCTTTGCTGATGGTTGAAGGGCTCCTCCGGCGCAGCGGGCCGCGTCCCGGGTTCCCTTACGGCTGCCTGACGGCCTCGCTGGACATGACCGTCAGCCCGTTGAGGACAAGCAGCGCGCTGTGCCTTGCCTTCTGCGCATCCTCCAGCGCGAAGGCAAGCCCCAGCTCCGTATACACCTGCCGGTCCCGCTGGATCTCCGGCAGCGTCCCGATGCCCGTGTCGAAGGTCTTGCGCTGCTGCTCGCTCATGCCCTCCACGTGGGGGTAGAGCGCCTGCTGCGCCAGCACCCAGACGATATCCGCATCCGCCTCCAGCAGGGCGGTCAGGGCGGAGGCCAGCTGCTCCGCCGTGGTCGACGTACGCTCCGGCGTGTCCCGGATCAGCTGCCAGGCCCGGACGAAGGCGGCGTACTCCTCCGCCCGGGATACGGGCAGCTCCATGAGGCTGGCCGCGCTGTCAAAGTCCAGCGGCAGCCCCGACCAGGCCACCACGTCCGCATCCGCCTGCTGCAGCCCCTCAAGGCTCAGGCTGGCCGTGCTGCTGACCGGCAGACCCTGCCGGGCGATCTCCCGCGCACAGGCCTCCGGCGTCACGTCCCCGGCCAGCATGCCGGTCATCGCCTCATACTGCTGGCCGCAGCGGACGTACTGCACCGTCATCGCATCCAGGACGGCGGCGCTCATTTGCGTGTCGTAGGGCTGGGGCTTCAGCCAGGTTTCGTACACCGCCAGGCCCGCGCCGCCCAGCAGCATCAGGCACAGCACAGCCAGCACAGCACCCCGCGCCCTGCGCGCCCGGATGCGCCGCTGATTCTGCGCCGCCACGCCCGTCAGATGATCCTGCAGGATCTGGTGGAGGATCCGGTAGCGTCCGTCCTCCCCGCGCACCAGCAGGCCCAGCTTCTGCCACAGGATCCGCTGCACAACCTCGCCGTACCAGGCCTCCGCGTTTTCCGCGCCGTCGCCCAGCGCCTCGCTGCCGTGGCCGATCCATTCCGGGAACGCCCGGGACAGCGCCCTGCCCCGCAGCACCCGGTGACACCGCCGCACCACCGGGTACAGCGCCTGATCGTTCAGCGGCCGCCCCTGTCGGCGGATCTCCCGGGCGATGGCCGGCAGCACCAGCCGCACGGCGGCTTCCACCCGGTAGTCCGCCGCGGCCCCGGCATCCCGCGCCGCCTTTTGGCACAGCGCGTCCAGATAGCCTTCGATCAGCCCGTCCCCTGACCGGCACTGCACCTGTCCGCCCGCGCTGTTCGCCGTCTGGATGAACAGCGACAGCATCATGGGCGTCCTGAGCAGCTGGCGCACGGACGCGCTTTCGGGCAGCAGCAGGCCGTGGGCGGACAGGGCGGCGGCAATGTCGCCATCCTCCAGGGGCACCATGGACGCCCGCGGCATAGGCAGCGCGTCGGGTGCGGTGCGGGTGGCGATCACCATGCGCAGCGCGCTGCAGGCCGACAGCCGGCGGATTTCCTCCATCAGCGCGGCGGTGTCGCCGGAGGCCTCGTTCAGCCCGTCCAGCAGCACCAGCAGCTGCACGGGCGCGCCCCGGGCGGCTTTCCTTTCGGGATTCAGCAGCGCCAGCAGCGCGTGGCGCGCGTCCTCCATGGTCTGCGTCTGCGCGTCAAAGCGCAGCTCGAAGAGTATATGATCAAGAATATAGCTGCTCTCGCCATGCTTCCGGCCCATCAGCGGCAGATACATCACCGCCGGCCGGGCGGGCGAATAACGCTTCACCGCCGACAGCGCCGCGCGCAGCAGCACCGTCGATTTGCCCATGCCGCCCTCGCCCACCAGCAGCGACGTCCGGCCGCCCTCGGCCATGACGGCGTCCATCCAGGCCTGCGCGGGCATGGACGCCCCGTCCTCCGCCTGAATCCGCAGGGGATACAGGCCGCTTTCCTGCTCCACATAGCACAGGGAGGGATTCTGCCGGATCAGCCGCTGCACGCTTCTGCGTCCGGCCTCCCACAGCGCCGCGTGCGTCACGCCCACGCCCGCCAGGCGTCTCTCCAGCTCCTCCAGATCCCGCAGCATGGCCCCGCAGGAGCCATAGCGCATATCGGGCAGCGCGCACAGACCCCGGCGGAGCATGGCGGCTGCCTTTTCCTTCACCGTGGCCGGCGCGTCGCGCAGCGGCGGACTGTCCGATACGTCCGGCGGAAGCCGGCGGCTCAGCTCCATCAGCGTGGGTGGCCGGCCCGTCAGCAGCGCGAAAAAAACGCACGTCACCGCAAACAGATCCGTGCATGGCCCGATGGCATCCACCATGCCCGTCTGTACCTCCGGCGCGGTGAAGCCTTCCTTGGCGCTGAAGCAGATCCTGCCCTGTCCGCGCAGCTCGTCCCTGCTGTATACGCTGTTGTAATCGATGAGCAGCACGCGTTCCTCTTCGCCCTGCCCGATGAGCAATATGTTGTCCAGGCTGATGTCCAGATGCAGATAGCCCTGGCTGTGCAGCACCGACAGCGCCAGCAGCAGCCTGCGCATGCGCGCGACAATCACCGGCAGCGACCGGGACGACGGACTGTCCATCGCCCTGTCCAGGCTGCGCCCGCCGGAATAGTCCAGCAGCGTGTACAGCGTCTGATTCAGCGCATAGGTATTCAGGTTGCCGCCGGTCTGCTCCGGATGCTGCGCCAGCAGCTGCAGATGGACGCTGTTCCCCCGCTCAAAGCTCCGGCGATGCATCTGCCAGGCGGCTTCGCCCGCCCCGTCGCGGCAGATGCGCTGCGCTTCATCGCGCCAGATATGCCCGTCCGGATCATAGGGAAAAAGCTCCTTGATCAGCACCCGGTGCATTCTGTGGAGACTCGTCGCGTCCCGGTATTCACCCTCATAAACAATGGCGTTGGAGCCGCATCCTATGGTTCCGACGATGACACAGTCCATGCCCGGAAAGGGCAGATGCGTTCCCCGTTTCAGTTCCACACGCCGATCCATCCAAAAAACACCTCCGCTTTCATCCGCATCCTATCACACGGACGCGCGGCGTTTTGCAGGTGTTTTCCACCGCCTGTCCCAAAGGAATAAGGGCTTACGCCTCCGGGGCCGACGCGGCGAACAGTATCTCCAGCACGCTGGACAGCCGCTCGTTCAGGCCCTCCAGGCTGTCCGGATCCTCATAGCAGGACCGCATGCAGTACATGACCACCCAGTCAAAGGCGTTCCGGGCGTCCAGCTTCTTGAAGCCGCAGGCGGCCAGCACATTGTCCAGCCGCAGGTACATGGACCGGAACACCGCGTCCGCGTACTGCTCGTCCGTCAGGTCGGGGTTGCCGAAGCTGTCCTCGTCAGCCTCCGTCCACTGCATGACGGCGTCGTCGCCGCCCTCCGTCACCAGGAACAGCAGAATCAGCACCTTGCGGCTCACGTCCACGTTGCGGGTGGCAATCCGGGAAAGCGTGATCTCATCCGGCCAGTCCGCCAGGATGCAGCGCTTCTGCTCCTCCAGCGACCGGCCTTCCCGGGCGGTGGGAAGCCGCTTGTCCAGATACGTATTGACAATATCGCGGGTGGTGTAGCGCTCCTCCTCCCGGACGTTGACCGACCGGGGCGTCTTGAGCATCTTCATCATGGCGTCGAAGGTCTGATAGGCGGTGTTGTGCAGCTCGCCCATCCGCCAGGCGTTGGCGCGCAGATACTCGCGCAGCTCCTCCTCCGTGCGGATCCCGGCTGCCTGATCGTTCATCTGGGGCGTGTAGCTCGTCGCCATGCTCCTGTCCGCCACCGCGTCGGGCCTGACCCGCTCATACAGCGCCCGGGCCTCCGGATAGGTCATGCCCCGATCCAGCGCGTAGGCGTACACCAGCTCCCGCGGATCCCGCCGGTGCAGGCCCACGTCGCTGACGTCGGCCAGGAATCTGCCGGCCCTGTCCGCGTCCATGCGGAGAATGAAGCACAGCTCGAACAGATCCTCCCGCTCCCGGGGCTGATACCGGCCGGCCAGCCAGTCGCGGACCTTCTTGTCCATGGAGGCGCGGGAGCGGGTGCTGTCGTTGGCGCACAGGCCATCCGTCAGCTGCGCGCGCAGGCTGCTCTCATCGGCGCAGGCCGCCAGCACCTCCCGGAAGCGGCGGATCTGCACCTGCTTCATCAGCGTCTCGACGGCACTGCGGGAGGTCATGCTGCTCGTGGTTGCAGCGTCAAAGGCCTCATCGGTGCGTTTGGTCATCTTCGGAAAGTCTTTCTTGTCCATGCGCTCCACCCTATCCTTCGTAGCGTCTGACCGTATGCGGCGTCTCATGCTGTACAAATGGTATCATTTCGATATCCTCCGGCTGAAATCCTTTGACGGTACAGCAAAAATGCAGCGGCGGGGGATCCGTCCCCGGGGCGCGGAAACCGTCCGCAAAAGTCCGCGGAAGGATCTGCTATGCTTCCCGCATGCACAGCGGATCTGCACGGCGCATCCGCCGGAGAACGGAGGGACTCGCATCATGGAAGACAGGACCTTTACCCTGCAGACCCCCGGCTGTCACGCGGCCGCGAAGCAGCTGCTGAAGGCCCTGCGCGCCTGCCGCGCGGAGCTGGAGCCCACCGCGCTCCGGGCCCTGCTGCGGCGCGTCCTCCGGCGCACCTCCAAGCCCCGGAAGATCACCTGCACCGCACTCGCCCGCGACGATGGCTTCACCACCGCGGTGCAGCTCATCGCCGATCCCTTCGGTCGCAAGGGCCCGGGCTATCACGTGATCTGCGCCGTGCAGATTCCCGGCAGCAGCTACGCCGTCAGCACCTGCTGCCGGATCAGCGCCAGCGCGCAGGAGGTGCGCCAGTACCTGCGGCAATGCATCGCCCGGCCCGAGGGCCAGTCGGACATCTGCCTCTGCATGCAGGAGCTGAAGCAGTCCGCCCGCGGCAAAATGGGCGAATACCCCTTCGCCTGAATCCCCGCCCGAACCAGCGCCATTGCCGGAATGGCGCTTTTTTTGTGCGCCGCCCTCAGGCAGAGCATGCCCGCCTCCGCCCGGACGGCACGAAAGCTGTCCTTCGAAAAAAATTTATGAAAATTTTCGCCGAACCCCTTGCAACCTGGACAAAAGTGCATTATACTATACCCAGCGAAAACGATTTAGTTTTTCGTGAATGCTGAAGCAGGAGCATACCCCATGGCTGTCACCATCAAGGATGTAGCCGCCAGGTGCGGGTTATCCGTCTCAACGGTCAGCAAGGCGTTCAACGACTACTCGGACATCAGTCCCCGAACGCAGGAGCTGGTACGCCGCACCGCCCGGGAAATCGGCTATTTTCCCAACGCCATCGCCCGCACCCTCAAGACCAACCGCTCCTATAACCTGGGCGTGCTGTTCAATGATGAGCGGCAGTCGGGCCTGACCCACGCCTTCTTCGCCTCCCTGCTCAACGCCTTCAAGACCGAGAGCGAACGGCGGGGGTACGACATCACCTTCATCAACCACCACATCGCCCGGGCGGGCATGACGTACCTGGAGCACTGCCAGTACCGCAATGTGGACGGCGTCTTCATCGCCTGTGTGGACTTCCGCATCCCCGAGGTGCTGGAGCTGGGCGCCAGCAGGATCCCCTGCGTGACGGTGGATCACGTGTACGCCGGCCGCAGCGCCGTGGTCAGCGACAACGGACAGGGCATGCGCCTGCTGACCGAACGGGCCATCGCCCTGGGTCACCGGCGGATCGCCCTGATCAGCGGCGATCCCTCCATGGTCACCGACAGCCGCGTGAACGGCTTCCTCACCGCGATGCGCAAGGCAGGCCTGCCCATCCCGGAGGGCTACCTGGTCAAGTCCCTGTACGATACGCCCGCCGGCGCCCGGGAGGCTACCCTGGCGCTGCTCCGCCGGGAGGACCGGCCCAGCTGCATCTTCCTGCCCGACGACCACTGCTGCCTGGGCGCGCTGCAGGCCGCGCAGGAAATGGGCCTGCGGGTGCCCGAGGATCTGTCCATTGCCGGATTCGACGGCATCGAAATCGGCCAGTGCATCCGCCCGATGCTCACCACCATCCGCCAGGATACCCGGGCAATGGGCTCCGAAGCCGCACGGCTGCTTATCAGCCGGGTGGAGGATCCCGCCTTCCCCTTCAGCACGGTGCAGGTGCCCGTGACGCTCCTCACCGGCGAAAGCCTGGGCTCCGTCCCCATGGCCTTCGCGTAAAGCTTCCCCCCGGTTTCCCTGTTGTCCATGACAGCGCTGAGACGCGCTGTTGGAGAAATCGCGGCCTTTGCCGCAATATATCAAAGGAGGATCCATCCCTATGAAGAAGTTTGCCTGCTTCCTTCTCTGCCTGGCGATGCTGTGCACCTGCATCAGCGCCTTCGCCGCCACCGACGTGGCTGCCACTGACCTGGCCTACAAGGGCACCCTGTCCGTGATGCACTTCTCCACCTCTGAGGAGTCCGAGGGCAACGGCGG
>JBJEYH010000292.1:0-2730 GCA_051886675.1 Aristaeellaceae bacterium | reverse complement strand
ACGGCTTCGCCCACGGCGACCTCCAGCATGGTCATCCACAGGGGCAGGGCATAGAACACCGCCAGCATCGCGCCCACGATGATGCCGTTGGCCGCCACCGGACACAGCGCGGCCAGCAGCGGCTTTTTGCGCAGATGGTAGGTGCCCAGCGCCGCGATGAGCGTGGCCAGGGTGCCGAAGATCACGTCCCAGATGGCCACGGGGCTGAGCAGGTTGGACACCAGGCAGCCGATGACCAGGCCGGGAATGGCCTGGGGCAGCAGGATGGGCAGCAGGGTCATGGCTTCGGAAATGCGGCACTGAATCGCGCCGTAGGAAATCGGAGCCAGCAGGAGGGTCAGCGCGGCGTAGAGCGCGGCGATCATGGCGCTCAGGCACACGGACCTGGTGGTGAGGAGCTTCTTGAACATAGAAGACCTTCCTTTCCTAAATATGAAATTGGGTGCAAAGCGAATACAGTCGCAAGCGAGGAACATCATACCACAAAATCCAGCGCATCACAAGGGGCAAATGGGGGCATGATGGCTGATGCGCCGGTTTTCCCGGCGACAAAGGCAAGGAGGGTGTTCATCATGGCCCAGAAGAACAACCAGTGCATCCATTGCAGCGTGGAAAGCTGCCAGCATCACGAGACGGACAACCTGTGCTCCCTGACCGACATTCAGGTGACCCCCAAGAAGGGCTGCTGCAACGGCAAGGCCGACGAGAGCTGCTGCTCCAGCTACAAGTGCCGCTGGTAAAACCCCTTCAGGCGCGCGCGCCGCAGCCACCGGCTGCGGATGCGCCGCCCCGTGCCTGAGCCTTCCCTGCGGAGATGAAGCATGATGAACGACAGGATTTCCGCGCGCCTGACGCAGGCCCTGGACGTGATGGAGCAGCGGCTCAACCGCGACGTCAACGACGACATGCACTGCCGCGCCTTCCGGGTCTACCGGCGGGAGGCGGCGGTGTATTTCGTGGACGGCATGGTATCGGCAGACTTCCTGCAGCACTATCTGCTCTCGCCCTGCCTGGCCCATGCGGGGGACGCGCTCCCCGGGGAGGAGGCCGCCAGTCTGGAGGCGCTGACCCCCCTGCTGGACACCGCCCGGGCCGACACCTACCAGGACGCCATCCGCAAAATGATGAACGGGCATGCCGTGATGCTCATGGACGGCATGCCCTGCGCGATCTGCTTTGACGTGCGGTCCTACGCGCGGCGCGGCGTATCCCAGCCGCTGACCGAGAGCGTCGTCAACGGCCCGCACCAGGGCTTCAACGAGTCCATCCGGGACAACATCACCCTCATCCGGCGGATTCTCCCCACGCCCCAGCTCATCGGGGAGATGCGCGTCATCGGCGATGGCTGTCCGGTGAGCCTGTGCCTGATGTACCTGCGGGACGCGGTGGATCCCGCCTCGCTGGAGCGGCTGAAAAACCGCCTGGACAGCCTGCATGTGGATCATCTGCTGTCCATCGGCGCGCTGGAGCAGCTGCTGGAGGACAACCCGTATGCCCTGCTGCCCCAGTGCTGCCTGACCGAGCGGCCCGACCGGGCGGCGTCCTTCCTGCGGGAGGGGCAGATGGTGCTGGTGCTGGACGGCGCGCCGCAGGTGCTGTGCATGCCGGTGAGCATCCTGCACCTGATCCATACCCCGGACGATACCTCCCTGCGCTGGCAGTACGGCACGTTTCTGCGGCTGATGCGGCTGCTGGGGGCGGCGGTGACGCTGTTTCTGCCGGGACTCTTCGTGGCGGCGGTGATCTTCCACCCGGAGCTGCTGCCCGTGACGCTGCTCACCGCCATCCTGGAGAGTCAGGCGGCCGTGCCCCTGTCCATCCCCATGGAGATGCTGCTGATGCTGCTGATGTTCAACCTCATCGGCGAGGCGGCCACCCGGGTGCCGGGGGTGGTGGGCAGCTCCCTGGGGACGGTCAGCGGGCTGATCCTGGGGCAGGCGGCGGTGGAAGCCCGGCTGGTGCATCCGCTGCTGATCATTGTGGTGGCGGTGGCGAGCCTGGGCAGCTATGCCGTGCCGGACTATTCGCTGGGGCTGGCCTGCCGGATTGCGCAGCTGCTGTTCCTGGCGGTGGCCAGCGTGTTCGGGCTGTACGGGATGGTTTTGTGTCTGGGGGCCGCGGCCATCCGCCTGTGCGGCATGCGCAGCCTGGGCTCGCCCTTCGCCGCGCCCCTTGCCCCCGACAGAACCCATAACCCGGACGTCTTTCTCCGCTATCCGCTGTGGCGGCAGCGGCTGCGCACCTGGCTGGCCAATCCCCGGCGGATGGAACGCATCACCGGCCCCATGCGGGGCTTCGACAGGAGACGGAAATGAGAACCACCACCCTCGTCCACAGCCCGCAGGAGCGGCTTCGCCAGCGCATGCAGGGGGATCGCCGCGCACGGATGCACCAGCTGCAGCTATGGTGCGCGGTGTCCCTGCTGCGCACGGCGCTGACGGAGGTCATTCCCTTGTGCGGCAGCGCGGGGTGGTGGCTTGCGCCGGTGTGCCTGCTGCCGGGGCTTGTGCTGTACGCGCTGGCGTGTCTGGCCATGGGGCGCACCGGCAAGGGTACGCTGCTGGAGGCTGTCCGCGCGCTGCTGGGCCGGGGCGGAGCCGTCATGCTCTGCGCGGCTCTGACCCTGCTGCTGCTGACCGATGGCGCGGCCTCCATGACCGCGCTGGTGACGGGCTTCACCGAGGGCATCGGCACGGAGGGCACGCAGATCACCATGGCCCTGCTGACGCT
>JBJEYH010000291.1:0-12367 GCA_051886675.1 Aristaeellaceae bacterium | reverse complement strand
GTCCAGGCGGAGGCGAAGTACAGGATATCGCTGATCTTGCGGGCGCCGGGGGTCTGATGGATGCGTTCGCCGTTCACAATCACGTTGGTGGAGCCGCCGCCGTCCAAGTTGTAGGCCACCTTGCACTCCGGGAACAGGTAGGCGATGAAGTCAGCCATTTCCTGCAGGGTGGTGCCGGCGGAGGAATCGGTCTTGCCGTAGATTTCCACGATGGCGTAATCCAGCGGGCCCAGCTGGCAGATGGCCACGCGCTGCTGGGGATAGCGGTACTGGAATTCGCCCACCTTGGCGGTGATGGTCTCCTTGACGTTCACGGCCACGCCGTCGGTGACCAGCACCGGGCCCAGGGTGAAGGTGTTGATGGGGGTCAGGCCCTGCTGAGCCATCTCGTCCAGACAGGCGGCGGCATCCTCGCTGGTGGCGGCCAGGACGGTGTGGAAGTCGCCGTTCTGGTCGATGATGAGCAGGTCGCGCTTGCCGTTGAGCATATCGCGGTAGAACTCGCCCTGCCGCACCACATAGCCCACGTTGTAGTGGTACTTGAAGAAGTCGCCGTTCACCGCCGCGATGGCGTTGACGTGCTTGGCCATATCGGCGGCCTTGACGTAGTCCTTCTTGTCGTAGTTGTCGTAGCTCATGGCGGTGCGGATCTGGGAGGGATCCGCCACCTTGATGCGCACGATGGCCGCGGGCACCTGAACGGTCACATAGGCGGGCTTCACGGTCATGAAGGTGGTTTCCACGGTGATGGTGGGATCCTCATAGCGGGCCCAGTCGTAGGCGGAAACGGGGGCGTCGGTATCGGTCAGGGACCACTCCCGGGTTTTGGAGGCGTAGCGCAGGACCTTCTGGCCCTGGGCGGCCTCGGCGGCGGGGGTGTAGGTCCAGCCGCTTTCCAGGGCGGGATACCCCGGCACCGTCTGATCCAGGGGCAGGGGCTCCGTCTCGGCCAGGGCGGGGGAGGAAATCAGCAGCGCCATGGCGCACAGCATCACGGCGATCACAATCCAGCGGATTGCGGAGGTTTTCATTCGTTGCTCACACTCCTTGGCTAACATGGGGACAAAATCCATTCTATTATATCATGGTTTCCATAAGCGGGCAACACTTCCCCGGGGAGGGCGTCCGGGAAAATTCCCGCCGGGTTGCATTTTCCTCCAAAGGGTGCTATCATGAGGACATTACCTGTGAAAGGATGATGTTTCCCATGCGGATTGCCCTGATCAACGAAAACAGCCAGGCTGCCAGGAACAGCCTCATTGAAGCCACCCTGAAAAAGGTTGTGGAGCCCATGGGCCACACGGTGGTCAACTACGGCATGTACGCCGCCGATGACGCCTGCCAGCTGACCTACGTCAAGGCGGGCCTGCTGGCGTCCCTCCTGCTGGAGACCGGCGCGGCGGACTACGTGGTGACCGGCTGCGGCACCGGCGAGGGCGCGATGCTGGCCTGCAACAGCTTCCCCGGCGTGCTCTGCGGCCACATTGTGGATCCCTCCGACGGCTACATGTTCGCCCAGATCAACGACGGCAACTGCGTGGCCCTGCCCTTCGCCAAGGACTTCGGCTGGGGCGCCGAGCTGAAGCTGGAGATGATCTGGCAGCAGCTGTTCGGCTTCGGCCACGGCAACGGCTATCCCAAGGAGCGCGTGGTGCCCGAACAGCGCAACAAGAAGATCCTCGACGGCGTGAAGAAGATCACCTACCGCCCGCTGATCGACATCCTGCACGACATCGATCAGGACTTCCTGAAGGAGACCATCTCCGGCGAGCATTTCGCGGAGCTGTTCTACCCCGCCTGCCAGGACGAGACCATCGCCGCCTATCTGAAGAGCCTGTAATGCAAATCGTCCGGATGGCCTGGCCATCCGGACGATTGCGTCTGCGCGCCGGTCAGCCGCTGGCAGGCCCTTTGCCGCGCGGTCAGGCGCGGGCGGGGGATTCCTCCAGGCGGCGCATGGTTTTGCGGAACACCACGGTAAACATCGTCACCGTGGAGAGCACCGCCAGGGTATCCGCCACGGGCTCGGCGAGGAACACCGCCATGACCTTGTCCTCGAAGAACAGGGGCAGGATGTAGATCAGGGGGATCAGCAGGATCAGCTTGCGCAGACAGGCCAGGAACAGGCTGCAGCGGGCGTTGCCCAGGGCGATGAAGGTATTCTGGCAGGCGGTCTGCGCGCCGAAGATCAGCACGGCGCACATGTACAGCCGCACGCAGGGGATGGCGTAGGCCTGCAGCTCGGGATCGGGGGTGAACAGCCCCACGAACACCTGCGGCGCGAAGGTGGTGATCAGCCAGATGGCGGTGGAGTAGGTCAGGCAGCTGATGAGCAGCAGCTTGAAGGCCTTCTTCACGCGCTGGGGATTGCCCGCGCCGTAGTTGAAGCTGATGATGGGCGACGCGCCCTGGGTGATGCCGTTGAGGGGGAGCATGGCGAACTGCATCGCGCTGGTGCAGATGGTCATGGTACCCACGGCGAGGGTTCCGCCGTAGCGCAGGAGGCTGCTGTTGAAGCACACGGACAGCAGGCTTTCGGTGCTCTGCATGATGAAGGGGGAGAGGCCCAGCGCCACGCTGCGGCCCAGGAGGGACCAGTCCAGGCGGAAGCAGGCGGCGTTGAGGCGGAGGGTCGTTTTGCGGCCGCGGAGGAACAGCACCACCCACACGGCGCTGACGGCCTGGGAGATCACCGTTGCCAGCGCGGCGCCCTGCACGTCCATGCCGAAGACGAAGATGAACAGCGGATCCAGCACCGTATTGAGCAGCGCGCCGATGAGCACGGTCAGCATGCTCATGGTGGTGAAGCCCTGGGCGGTGATGAAGGCGTTGAGGCCCAGGGCCAGCTGGACGAAGATGGTGCCCATGCTGTAGATGCGCATGTATCTGGCGGCGTAGACGATGGTATCCTCGCCCGCGCCGAAGGCCAGCAGCATGGGTCTGTGCCAGATGCCGAGCACCACGGTCAGCACGGCGGAGACGCACACCAGCAGCGCGGCGCAGCTGCCCAGGATGCGTTCAGCGCGATCGCGGTCGCCCTTGCCCAGCTCGATGGAGGCCAGCGGCGCGCCGCCCATGGCCGCCAGGGACGCGAAGGCCGACACCATCATGATAATGGGGAAGCACACGCCCACGCCGGTGAGGGCCTCGGTGCCGATATCGGGGATATGGCCGATATAAATGCGGTCCACCAGGTTATAGAGCATATTGACCAGCTGGGCGGTGATGGTCGGCACAGCCAGGCGCACCATGAGCTTGCCCACGGAGCCGGAGCCCAGGTCAGGACGCTTCTGCATGGAAGGGTCACCTCAATCCAATGTTCTCTGCTGAACCATGATAGCACTTCCGCTCCGCGCTGACAAGAGCCGGCGGAGGGTTTTGCCTTCGGGGGAGCCCGGCGGCCGGGCGGCGCGGAGCGGCCGGATGCCGGAGGGGCGTGACATCCGGGAACCATCGCGCCTAGGAAACGGAAGTCGCCGCCCGGCCCGCACCCGCCCACGCAAGGAAGCGATGCCGCAGGCCCCAAAACCAGCGCGAAGGCCGACGCGCGAGTCGTCAGCCTTCGGGGGCAGTCCGGCGGCGGCGAACCGTCGGCTGCCGGCAGGGAGGGACATGGCAATGACGGACGCGGTTCCTTCTCCCCGGGAAGCAGATGCAGCGGGGCCGGAGGTGTGTGGCATCCGGGAACCACCGCGCCGGGAAACGGAAGACGCCGCCCGGCTCACGCCCAGCCTGCGCCCGCCCGTCCCGCGCCCGCCCACGCAAGGAAGCGATGCCGCAGGCCCCAAAACCAGCGCGAAGGCCGACGCGCGAGTCATCAGCCTTCGGGGGCAGTCCGGCGGCGGCGAACCGTCGGCTGCCGGCAGGGATGGACAGGGCAATGACGGACGCGGTTCCGTCCCCCCGGGGAGCAGATGCAGCGGGGTCGGAGGGGCGTGACATCCGGGAACCACTGTGCCGGGGAAACGGAAGACGCTGCCCGGCCCATGCCCAGCCTGCGCCCGCCCGTCCCGCGCCCGCCCACGCAAGGAAGCGATGCCGCAGGCCCCCAAAACCAGCGCGAAGGCCGACGCGCGAGTCGTCAGCCTTCGGGGGCAGTCTGCGGCGCGAACCGTCGCGCTGCCGGCAGGGATGGACAGGGCAATGACGGACGCGGCTCCGTCCCCCGGGGAGCAGATGCAGCGGGGCCGGAGGGGCGTGACATCCGGGAACCGGCGCGCCCGGGAAACGGAAGACGCTGCCTGCGCCCGCCCGTCCCGCGCCCGCCCACGCAAGGAAGCGATGCCGCAGGCCCCAAAACCAGCGCGAAGGCCGACGCGCGAGTCGTCAGCCTTCGGGGGCAGTCCGGCGGCGGCGAACCGTCGCGCTGCCGGCAGGGATGGAAAGGGCAATGACGGACGCGGCTCCTTCTCCCCGGGAAGCAGATGCAGCGGGGCCGGAGGGGCGTGACATCCGGGAACCACTGTGCCAGGGCAACGGAAGTCGCCGCCCGGCCCATGCCCAGCCTGCGCCCGTCCGTCCCGCGCCTGCCCACGCAAGGAAGCGGTGCCGCAGGCCACCAAAACCAGCGCGAAGGCCGACGCGCGAGTCGTCAGCCTTCGGGGGCAGTCTGCGGCGCGAACCGTCGGCTGCCGGCAGGGATGGACAGGGCAATGACGGACGCGGTTCCGTCACCCCGGGGAGCATGTGCAGCGGGGCCGGAGACAGGCCCGCCCGCGCAATCCGGCCTGCCGCGGGTCAGGCGTCGCTGACGCTGGCTTCGGGCTTTTCGTCCAGCTTTTCCTGGATCTGCCTGATGGTTTTGCCGGCGTCGTCAACCTTTTCGGATAGCGCCTGGAGATCCGTGTGGTAATCGATCGGCTGCGCGGGCGCGGGATCGCTGGCGAGGCACGCCAGGGAGATCACACCCAGCAGGGCCGCGACCGCGTAATAGATCGCCCTGGTGATCTGCGCTCCGGCAATTTCGCCGCCGCGCAGCGATGCTTCAATGATGAAATTGTATGCATCGCCGCCCACGTACTCGGTCATCTTGTTGGCGCCGTAGGAGCTGATGTACTTGTCCGGCACGGTTGTCCGCATGGCCATGAAGACGAAGACACAGGCAAGTATGATCCCGACAATACCGGCAATTTTCTTCATGAATGGCGACCTTCCTTCATCCGTGATGGATGCATGATAGCACATCCGGTGAAAATTGTCAAATATTGGTTTTGCGGGATCTTCCGCAGGATCGGGCGGATTCCGGCGCGGCAGGCGTCAGGCGTCCCCGTCCAGCAGCTCGAAGGGCTCGGAGAGCGCCTCGTACACCGCGTCGCCGATGTAGGCCTTCACATGAATGCGGTACTGACCGGCAGGGGCCGTTTCGCCGCGGCTGTTCCGGCCGTTCCAGCAGAAGCTGGAGCCCTGGGGGGACAGCTGCTCCGGCCGGGAGGGGGTGCGGGAGGCCAGGCGGCGGACGGTCTTGCCCTCCATGTCCTGGATGGTGATGGTCAGCTCGCAGGGGTAGCGGTGGGTCACCACGAAGGACAGCTCCTCCCCCTCGCCGGGGCGGAAGCCGCTGCCGGGCAGGATATCCAGCTGAGGATCGCCCTGGGCGGGCGGCACGCACAGCACCCGGCTGGAGGCCAGGGAGGGCACGCCGCCGGAGCGGGTGATCAGCTGCACCAGCACGTAGCCGAAGCTGCCCGTTTCCGAGCGGCTGAGGGTCAGGGTGCGCTGCTTCATGCCCGGGGACAGGTAGCCCTGGGCGTCGCCGTAGGCGCCGTAGCGTTCGGCGTTGTCGTAGATCAGCTCGCTGTGGTCGAAGTCCCAGCGGCCGCCGTTCTGGTAGACGATCTGATAGGCCACCTGGGCGGGCTTGATCATGTTGAAGGAAAAGGCCACGGTGGAATCGCTGGCGGAAAGCACGTCGCCCTCGAAGGTGACGCCCTCCATGACGCTGTCGCGGCGGCGGCCGGTATAGGCCTGGGCGTCGTAGCGGAGGATGGCGAAATCATCCTCCTCGGGATAGGTGCGGACGGTGGAGGCGCCATGGTTGGCCAGCAGATAGCGCTTGAGCTCGGTGAGGGTGATGGTGCCGTCGCGGTTGTCGTCCGCGCCGTAGCCGCCGGAGACGGACAGCCCGCTGGCCACCGCCGTGGAGAAGTAGCCCGCGCCCACCAGGGCCTCGTCCTCATCGCCGCCCTGCCAGAACCAGCTTTCCTCCGCCCCGCCCGAGGAGCACAGCACCTTGTATTCCGCCCCCTGGAACACATTGTCGTAGGGAGCGTGCACGCCCTTGCCGATGACCGCGCCCGTATGGCAGGCGTCCAGGATCAGCACCTTGGTGCCGGGGATGGTGTCGAAGATCTCCCGCAGCTGCGCGGCGGTGATGCCCTCCTCCCGGTTGCCGTCGGAGAGCAGGAAGGTCATTTCGCCTGCGGGGGAACCCTGCTCCCACAGGCCGTGGGTGCTGATGTAGAAATAGTTCACATCCTCCGTGTCCGCGCCGTCGAAGGCGGTACGGATCAGCTGCTCCAGCTCCGCGGCGCTGCTCACGTCGCCCCGGCGGGTGACGAGGTTTTCCAGGTTCATGGCGCCGCCGGAGAGCGCCTCGGCCATGCGGGCGACGTTGTTGGCGGAGGCGGGGGCGGTGGATTCCTGGGTGATGAAGTTGTCGCAGCCCACCAGCAGGGCGCGGTTGAGGCCCTCGGCCAGGGCGGGGGCGCGGGAAAGGCACACGCATGCCAGCGCCAGCAGCAGCATCAGCGCCTTGCGTCTCAACGGCCACGCCCCCTTTCCCGCAGATGGAATGTAAGACAATTGTACACCTAATTAGACGCATTTCCTACCGGAAATGTTCGCAGGTTTTTGAAGATTTTGTGTTTTTACGCTGAAAAAATCTTTCCGGAGAGGCCGCAGCGGGGGTGCTGCTTACCATTCGATGCCGCTTGCCGGAATGAATGCGCCGCTGCTCACCATTTGCCGCCACTTGCGGGAGAGAACGTGCCACGGCTCACCCATCGCTGCCACTTCATGGGTGAATGGGCCACGGCTCACCATTCGCCGCCACTTGCCGGGGTGAATGGGCCGCTACTCGCCATTCGCCGCTACTTGCGGGGGTGAATGTACCACGCTTCTCCTATCTCTGCCACTTGCCGGGGAGAATGTGCCACGGTTCACCCGTCGTGGCCACTTTCCGGAATGAATGCGCCGCTGCTCACCATTCGCCGCCACTTGCCGGGATGAATGCGCCGCTGCTCACCATTTGCCGCTGCTTGCCGGGATGAATGTGCCACGGTTCACCCGTCGTGGCCACTTCATGGGTGAATGGGCCACGGCTCACCTGTCGCGTCCACTTGCCGGGGTGAATGGGCCGCTACTCACCATTCGCCGCTACTTGCGGGGGTGAATGTACCACGCTTCTCCTATCTCTGCTACTTGCGGGGGTGAATGTACCACGCTTCTTCTATCTCTGCCACTTGCCGGGGTGAACGTGCCACGGTTCACCCGTCGTGGCCACTTTCCGGAATGAATGCGCCGCTGCTCACCATTCGCCGCCACTTGCAGGGATGAATGTGCCACGGTTTACCCGTTGCCGCCACTTGCCGGTGCGAACGTGCCCCGGCTCCCCCGTCGCCGCCACTTGCCGGTGCGAACGTGCCACGGCTCACCATTCGCCGCCACTTGCCGGGGTGAACGTGCCGCTACTTACCATTCGCCGCTACTTGCGGGGGTGAATGTACCACGCTTCTCCTATCTCTGCCACTTGCCGGGGTGAACGTGCCACGGCTCACCCTTTCGCGTTCACTTGCCGGGGTGAATGGGCCGCTACTCACCATTCGCCGCTGCTTGCGGGGGTGAATGTACCACGCTTCTCCTATCTCTGCCACTTGCCGGGGTGAACGTGCCACGGCTCACTATTCGCCGCTACTTGCCGGGATGAATGCGCCACGGCTCACCATTCGCCGCCACTTGCCGGTGCGAACGTGCCACGGCTCACCCGTCGCGTTCACTTGCCGGGGTGAATTGGCCGCTACTCACCATTTGTCGCCACGTGCTGGGGATGAACGTGCCACGGCTCACCATTCGCCGCCACTTGCCGGGGTGAATGGGCTGCAGATCACCCATCGCTGCCACTTCATGGGGTGAATGTGCCACGGCTCACCCTTTCGCAGCTACTTCATGGGGTGGACGTGCCGCTACTCACCATTCGCCGCCACTTGCAGGGATGAACGTGCCACGGCTCACCATTCGCCGCCACTTGCCGGGATGAATGCGCCGCTGCTCACCATTCGCCGCCACTTGCAGGGATGAATGTGCCACGGTTCCCCTCCTTCGGGGCTACTTCATGAGGTGAACGTGCCACGGCTCACCCTTTCGCGGCTACTTCATGGATGAATGGGCCACGGTTTACCCATTGCGTCCACTTGCCGGAATGGATGTGCCACGGCTCCCCCGTCGCCGTCACTTGCCGGTGCGAACGTGCCACGGCTCACCATTCGCCGCCACTTGCCGGTGCGAACATGCCCCGCATCCCCCACCACCCGCCGCTTCCCGCCTCCCGCGCAAATCAAAAGCGCGGCCCCTGACCCTGTCAGCACAGCCGCGCTTCCTGATGACCAAATGCATATGCCCTGTCGCGCCGGGCTCATCCCTGCCCGTTCAGGCACTGCTCCACGAAGATGATCACGTCCCGCACCACTTCGTCCCGGTTGGTTTCGTTGAGGATCTCGTGCCGGGCGCCGGGGTACAGGCGGACCTCCACATGCTTCATGCCCGCGTCCCGCATTTCCCGGGCCACCTGCTCCACGCCCCGGCCCATGCCGCCCACCGGATCGCTGTCCCCGGAGATGAGCAGCACCGGCAGCTGCCGCGGCATGCGCTTCAGGGCGTCCGGATCGGTCAGCCGCTTCAGCCCCCGGAACAGCTCCCGGTAGCCGCTGCCGGTGAACAGAAATCCGCAGTACGGGTCGGCCACATATTGATCCACCTCGGCCTCGGCGCGGCTGAGCCAGTCGAAGTCCGTGCGGTTGGGGGCGAAGGGCTTGCTGTAGCCCCCGAAGGCCAGATGATCGATCAGCGGGGAGGGCTTCTTCCGGCCGCCCAGCAGGCACACCAGATTCGCCGCCGCCAGCGCGGCCGTCACCGTTTTCCCGTCGAAATGCCCCGTGCCCGACAGCAGGGCGCCGGTCAGACCCTCGCCGTGCTCCTGCAGGTAGCACCGGGTGACGAAGCTGCCCATGGAATGTCCCAGCAGCAGGTAGGGCAGGCCGGGGAACTGCTCCTGGGCGATGCCCCGCAGGCGATGCACGTCGTCGATGAGGTGCTGCCAGCCGTCGTGATCGGCGAAGTAGCCCTGCCGCTGCGCCCGGGGGCCGTGCCCCAGATGCGTGTGCCCGACCACGGCCAGTCCGGCACGGTTCAGCCGCCGGGCCACGGGATCGTAGCGGTCGATGTGCTCGGCCATGCCGTGAACCAGCTGCACCACTGCCCGGGGCGAGCCCTCGGGCCGCCACAGCCGCGCGTCCAGCGCAGGCCCCGCCGTGGAGGAGAAGGTGAATTTTCCGCATGCCGCCATGTCTGCATGCCTCCCAAATCAATATCGAGTGCTGACATCCAGTATACCCAATGGCGGGGGAAACGTCAACCGCCGCCGGTTTTTTCCGGCAGAGATGGCTGATACGACCGTAAATCCGCCCCAAAAGCATGAACGGTCTGTAACTTTTCCAAAACCGAGGTTGCGCTGGCGGGAAAACCGTGTCATAATGTTACATGTAGCCTGCGCGCGACGCGGGCAGAAGAAAGGAACCTGCTCTGATGAAGAAGTACGCACCCTGGATTGCCGCAGTCGTTGCGCTGGTCGTGATTCTGGCGCTTCTGCTGATTCCCAAGCTGTCCGGCGAGGACAAGACCGCCACGGTGGAAACGGCCACGGAGGTCACCGCGACGCCCGAAGCCACCGCGACGCCCGAGGCCACGGAGGAGCCCGTGGTGACCGACGAACCCGTTGTCACCGACGCGCCCGTGGTGACCGACGAACCCGTCGTGACCGACGAACCCGTCGTGACCGATGCGCCCGTGGTGACCGACGCGCCCGCGGATGCCACCGATGTGCCTGAAGCGTCCGACGCGCCTGCGGCGGGCGAGCTGACCGAGAGCACGGTTGTGGCCAGCGTCAACGGCCGGGAGGTATCCTACGGCACGGTGGATACCATCGCGCAGAACCTGATGTATTCCTACAGCCAGTACTACGACATTTCCAGCGCGGAGATGCAGCAGATCTTCTACGAGATGGCCATGGAGTACGCCATTCAGCTGGAGCTGATGGAGCAGAAGGCTGTGGAATGGGGCTTCGACCAGATCAGCGATGAGGAGCGCGCCGCGCTGGAGGCCGAGGTGGCCGAGGAGTGGGAGAACCTGATCGACACCTACATCTATTACTACGGCGACGTGGCGGACGACGCCTCCGACGAGGAGAAGGCCGCGGCGCGCATCAGCGCCATCGCGGGTCTGGAAGCCATGGGCTACACCCAGGAGACCATCCTGCAGAACGAGCTGGACAACGTCAAGTTCGACAAGGTTGAGGCCGAGATGGTCAAGGGTGTGGAGATCACCGACGAGGACGTGCAGGAAGCCTTTGATGAGCGCGTGCAGGAGGACAAGGAATACTACAGCGCGGACATCGGCACCTACGAGTACATGACCAACTACTACGGCCAGACCTCCTACTATCAGCCCGAGGGCTACCGCGGCGTGACGCACATTCTGCTGCAGGTGGACGACGAGCTGCTGACGACCTATCAGAACCTGAGCGCGCAGCTGGAGGAGCAGCAGGAGGCTGAGGAGGAAGCCGCTGCTGCGGAGGCCGCGGGCGAGGAAGTGGCGGAATCCGACGCGGACGTGCGGCACGTGACCCGCGAGGAAGTGGACGCCGCCTATGCGGCCATCATCGCCTCCGTGCAGCCGACCATCGACGAGATCAACACGAAGCTGGCCAATGGCGTGCCCTTTGCGGATCTGGTGGCGGAGTACGGCACGGATCCGGGCATGCAGAGCGAGCCCTACAAGACGGAGGGCTATCCCGTGCATCTGGACTCCATCATCTGGGATCCGGTGTTTGTGCAGGCGGCCTTCTCCGTGGAGAACGTGGGCGACATTGCCGAGCCCGTGGTTGGCAGCTATGGCGTGCACATTGTGCAGTACACCCGGGATATTCCTGCGGGCGCCGTGGAGCTGACGGATGAAATCCGTGCGGAGCTGCGCGAGGAGCTGCTGGCCACCGCCGAGAACGAGATGTTCAACAGCACCATGGAAGCCTGGCTGGCTGCGGCCCAGGTGACCTACACTGCCGAGGGCGAAGCCTTTGCGCCCACCGACACCGCCGAGTAAGGCGGAGCAGAAAAGTGGCCTTCGGGCCACTTTTTTGCGTTCCTTGCCGGAGCTTCCGCGGGGAGGAGCAGCCCCGCCGGACGCGCCGGCAGACCGCTGGTCATCGGGGTAGGCGGGTTATCCGTCCGCCGCGCCGACGCATGCCGCTGAACAGGGAGGAACCACCGGATGATTCATCTGCGGGACGTCAACGGGGACAACTGGCTGGAAGCTGTTGCGCTGGAGATCGGGGAGGAGCAGCGGCGGTATGTCGCCTCGCCCATGGGGATTCTGGCCCGGGGCTACGCATACCGCCGGGACGGGGCGCGGGTCTACGCGATCATGGAGGATGCGACGATGATCGGTCTGGCCATGGTACGGGGTCTGGACGAGCCGCCTGCCTGCTACGATCTGCAGCAGTTCATGATAGACCGGCGGCATCAGGGGCGTGGCTGCGGGACGGAAGCGCTGCGGCAGCTGCTGGCGCTGCTGGAGGCGGAGGGGCGGTACGGCAGTGTGGAGGTCTGCGTTCACCGGGAGGCGCTGGCGGCCCGGCATATGTACGATCGCGCGGGCTTTGTGGACACGGGGTATGTGGATCCCGGCGCGCCGGAGTGCCTGAACCTGATGTATCATTTCCGCTGAGGGGGCAGGGGGGCGTGCTTTGCGGGAGAAGGCGAAAGCGCCCCCGCAGGCTTTCCGTGCGGGGGAAGGCGGGAGCGCGGCGGGGCGGATGAGGCTGTTCCTCTGGTGTGCGCGGAACCTGCCGTTTCCGGCGCGGGCGGACTTCGTCGCCTGCTGGGAAACTCTGGCTTCTTTTCGCTCCTTTTTATCTTGTCTTTGGTGTTGCGCCTGGGCTGCCGCCCAGACCTGCGCAGGGGCTAACGCCGCCCCTGCACCCGCGCAAGGGGCATCGCCCCTTGACCCTTTTCCGCTGGCGCGTTCACTTGCAGTGCGCGGAATCTGCCGTTTCCGGCGCGGGCGGACTTCGTCGCCTGCTGGGAAACTCTGGCTTCTT
>JBJEYH010000290.1:0-2734 GCA_051886675.1 Aristaeellaceae bacterium | reverse complement strand
TCTGGTTGTCCGGGTTCTGGAAGATCATGCCCGCCTGCTGGCGGATCTGCCACAGGTACTGATCCTCCCGGGTATCCATGCCGCAGACGATCACCCGGCCCTCCTGGGGGACGTACAGGGCGTTGAGCAGCTTGGCGAGGGTGGACTTGCCCGAGCCGTTGTGGCCCAGCACGGCCACGAATTCGCCCTGACGGACGGCGGCGCTTACGCCGTGGAGGGCAGGTTCCGGGGCTTCCTCATAGGTGAAGGTGACATCCTCCACAGAAATACGTGTTGCTTCCATCTGTAAACTCCTTGCAGGGGTATCGTTAACCATCCGCTATTGTACCATACCGGTCCGCAAACCGCAAGGAACAGACAGACCCGATACACAAAAAAAGCCGCCCCTACGACCAACTCACATGGAGCGCGGCAGCGAAAACGGGTCAAGGGGCGAAGCTCCTTGCGCGGGTGCAGGGGCGGCGTTAGCCCCTGCGCAGGTCTGGGCGGCAGCCCAGGCGCAACACAAAAGACCAGAAAAAAGGAAAGGAAAAAGCGCGAGTTTCCAAGCAGGCGACGAAGTTCGCCCGCGTTGGAAACGGCAGGTTGGCTCAACTTCACAGGAACGCCCTTAACCCCATGAAGTCCGCCCTCACGTCCGGAACACATCCTCCGTCAGCGTCAGGGTGGCGGCGCGGGGATTCAGGCGATAGCGCGCGTTGAGCGCGAGGGTCATGCGATCCCGCCCGTGCCCCGCGTGGAGCCTGTGCAGCACCGGCAGCCCTTCGGGCAGGGCCTCCTCGATGATGCGGGACAGGGGCAGCTTCCGGGGCGTGGTCATGCCCTCGTAGCGGCTGAAGTCGCCGATCACCAGCCCGCCGATGCGCCCGAACACCCCCGCGGACTTCAGCTGGTTCATCATGCCGTCCAGACGGTCGGCGCGCTCCGCCACATCCTCGATCAGCAGCAGGTTTCCATCCCACTCCGGCTCCCAGGGGGTGCCGATCAGCCCCGTCAGCACGGACAGGTTCCCTCCGATCAGCCGCCCGGTGACAATGCGCTCCCCGCAGCCGGCGAAGGGCTCCCCGTCCGGGTTGGCGGCATTGCGGGGAGCATCGCCGGACAGCACCTCCAGCCATTGCCGCCGGGCCCGGGGCTCCCGCAGCCCGATGGGATCCATCACCCCTGGCATCGGCCCGTGGAAGGTGATGAACCCGCAGCGCCTGTTCAGCGCCGCGTGCAGGGCCGTGATGTCCGAAAAGCCCACGAAGGGCTTGGGATGCCGGGCGATGGCGCGGAAGTCCAGAAGCGGCAGCAGCCTCGCCGAGCCGTAGCCGCCCCGCAGGCATACCACCGCGTCCACCGTGTCGTCCAGGAACATGGCCTGCAGATCCCGGGCGCGCAGGGCGTGATCCCCCGCAAAGCAGAAGTCCGCCGCGTCCACCGTGGCCCCGCGCCGTACCCGGAAGCCCATGTCCTCCAGAAGACGCACGGCGGCGTCCCGTCGGTCAGGCTCGAAAACGGGACTGGCAGGCGCGACCAGGCCGACGGTCATCCCGGGCAGAAGCGGGTGGGAGAAGCGACGTTTCATCGGCGTAGCCTCCTTGTATGACGGGCTGTTCAGCTGGTCAGAATAGGCGTATGGAGGAAGAAGTGCAATGCTGACAATCTTTGTGCGATCGGTTCTGCTGTTTGTGGCGGCGGTGGCGGCCATGCGGGTGATGGGCAAGCGTCAGGTGGGGCAGCTGCAGCCCTACGAGCTGGTGGTGGTGATCATGATCGCGGAGCTGGCCGCCACGCCCATGGGCAGCGTGGGGATTCCGCTGCTCTACGGGCTGGTGCCCATGATCGCGCTGATCGTCTGCCACGGGATCATGACGGCCCTGTGCATGCGCAGCGGGAAATTCCGCCTGCTGCTCTGCGGCCAGCCCACGGTGCTGATCCGCAACGGGGCCATCTGCGAAAAGGAAATGCGCAAAACCGCCATGACCCTCAACGACCTGATGGAGGCCCTGCGCACCGGCGGCGCGATGGATCCGGCGCAGGTGGGGACGGCGGTGCTGGAAACCGCCGGGCATGTGACGGTGTTCCCGAAGGCAAAGGCGCGGCCCGTGACCCCGGAGGACATGCGCCTCGATCCGCCCGAGGAGGGCCTGCCGCTGCCGCTGATCATGGACGGGCACGTGCAGCAGGAAAACCTGGCGCGCGGCGGCTGGACGGCCGCCTGGCTGGAGCGGCAGGTGCGGGAGATGGGCTACACCGCGCCGGGGGACGTATTGTTCCTGTGCGTGAACACCGCGGGGGTGATGCTCTGCCAGGGCAAGGGACGGACGGAAACGCAGCTGAAGCAGATCATGCTGCCCGGTCAGGCGAGGTGGTAACATGCGCACAAGCCTGACGGTGTCGCTGATTCTGCTGGCGGTGGTGATTGCGGGGGGCGCGGTCTGCGAGGGATTGACCGCGCAGGTATCGGCGCAGTACGTCTCCGCGGCGGAGGAGCTGACGGCGCTGACGGAGGCGGAAAGCTGGCAGCGCGCCGGCGAAACGGCCCGGGCCTACCTGGAAAGGTGGGAGAAGACGGAGCGCTGGCTGCAGATCCTGATCAACCACGATGATACCGACGACGTGACCCTGGCGCTGCAGCACGTGCTGGCGGGGATCGAAGCCCGGGACGTGTCGGCGTGTCTGACGGCCTGCAGCACCCTGCGGGAGTGCGCCGGGCATATCCATCACCGGGACGCCTTCACCTGGGGCA
>JBJEYH010000289.1:0-2735 GCA_051886675.1 Aristaeellaceae bacterium | reverse complement strand
CATGAAGGAAAAGCCCTACCGCATGATGGCGGACGAATACATGAAGCGGCTTTCCCGCTACGGGAAATTCGAGGAGGTCGAGCTGCCCGACCTGCCCGAGCCGGCCAACACCTCCCCCGCCATCGAGCGGCAGATCCGGGAGAAGGAAGGGGAGGCGATCCTGGCGCGGATCCGGCCGGGGAGCCACGTGATCGCCCTGACCATCCCGGGGAAGCAGTGGGATTCGCCGGGGCTGTCGCGGCATCTGGACGAGCTGATGACAAGGGGCGCGTCGGACATCACGCTGGTCATCGGGGGATCGCTGGGGCTGTCGGAGCGGGTGATCGCCCGGGCGGACGAGGAAATGTCCATGAGCAAAATGACCTTTCCCCATCAGCTGGCCCGGGTGATGCTGATGGAGCAGCTGTACCGGGCGATGAAAATCCGCGCGGGAGAGAGGTACCACAAATGAGCCGACGCAACCATCCGCAGAGCAGGCGGCTACTGACCATCCTGGCGGCGCTGACTGTCGCGCTGCTGGCGGGCCTGGGAGCCCTTCAGCTGCCGGAGGAGGAGGCCGCCCAGGTCGCCATGCCCGCGGCCGCCGTGCAGACGCAGGCCCCGCAGACAGGGCCGGTCACCGAGCCCCAGGCCATCGCGGACTACCTGTTCGCCCACGGGGAGCTGCCGGACAACTTCATCACCAAGGCCGAGGCGAGGAAACTCGGCTGGGACAGCGCGAGAAACGACCTGAGCGACGTGGCCCCCGGGTATTCCATCGGCGGGGACCGCTTCGGCAACTACGAGGGCCTGCTGCCCGACGCGGACGGCCGCATCTGGTACGAGGCCGACTGCTACTATACGGAGGGCGACCGCGGCGCCTGCCGCATCGTCTATTCCAGCGACGGCCTGGTCTACTACACCGGCGACCACTACGCTTCCTTCACGCAGATGTACCCGTCGGGGGAATAACATCAGGGGCCCGCGCGTTGTATGAATGCGCGGGCCCTCTTGTGTCAGAAAAGTGGCGCTGGCCACTTTTTTGAGTTGTGCACTCCCTCACTGGTCGGAGGGCAATGCCCTCCTCCCGGCCGTTCGCTCATGGAAAGGAAGCGGTTTTGCAAACAGAATCGCGCGGAAATCGCCGCGCCTGCCGCCGGTTTCCGATGGACAGTCTGCCGACGGCCAATGACGGAAGCCTGTGAATGCCTTTTGAACGCCGGAGGTTCACACCCTGTTGCGCGCTTATCCGAGGGTTCGGGCCAGCTTCAGCCCCTCCTCCCGGAAATCCTCCAGAAACCGGGCGATGTGCCAGCCGTCGGCGGCGGCGTGATGGCAGGTCAGGGACAGGGGCATCAGGATGCGCCCGTCCTCCTCCAGGAATTTCCCCGCCTCCAGGGAGGGGAAGTAGTACGCCCCCAGGCCGTAGCTGTGCACCGCGAAATGCTCAAAGGACACCCACGGAATGCAGGAGATGGTGTAGGCATTGGGCGGCGGAGGCGTCTGCGGCTGGCACAGGAAGCCGTGGACATTGCCGAAGCGTTGCCGGTTGTCCTCATACGCCCGACAGAAAGCATCGAAGCTGTCCTGCCAGGGCGTCCACATCATGGAGACGGTGTGGTCGTCCCCGTGGAGGACGGGGTACAGCGGCGTGAGGCTGTCGTAGACGCCCACCGCGCCGTCCCGCTCGGCGAGGCGGAACTCCGGCTGGCGGTTCAGGCATCCCGTGGCCAGCCACAGGTAGGCCGGGAAAAACTTCAGCCCCGCGGCCTTCAGCGCCCGGCGAAGCTCCGTCACATCCGCCCGGACGGTGACGGAATACCCCGTGGGCGCCATGCGGGCAAAGTAGTGGAACTGCTGGGCCCGGGGCCAGGTCTTCATGTCGACGGGCGTAAACTGCATGTGTGTCATCCCCCTTCTGCGGCAAGCATACCACGCATTCCGGGGGACGGCAAGAAACGCTCCGTAGAGCCGGGGCCATCGGGCGTGAAAAGGCCCGGAGTCCGTCGGGGCTCCGGGCGGGGTGTGGCGGGGATGACGCGGCGGAATCAGTAGCCGCCCTGCATTTCCTTCAGATCGGTGACCTCCCGGAGGGTGCCCTCGGCGTAGCGCTTCTCGGCCTCCAGCATGATCTTCTCCGTGGCGGACACGCCGCAGCGGCTGGCGCCCACCGCCCGGGCGGAGAGCACCGTATCCAGGTCGCGGATGCCGCCGGAGCCCTTCACCCGCACCGCCGGGGACACCGCCGCGCGCATCAGCCGCAGGTCGTCGATGGTGCAGCCCTTGGAGCCGTAGCCCGTGGAGGTCTTGACAAAGTCCGCGCCGGCCTCCTCGGACAGCTCGCAGGCGCGCTTCTTCTGCTCGTCGGTCAGGTAGCAGGTTTCCAGGATCACCTTGACGATGGCGCCCCGGCTGTGGGCCAGGTCGGCGATCTGCCGGATCTCGTCGCGGACGTAGTCCTCATCGCCCCGGATCATCCGGCCGATGTTGATGACCATGTCCAGCTCCTCGCAGCCCTCGTCCAGGGCCAGGGCGGATTCCGCCACCTTGATGGCGGTCTCGTGGCCGCCGTGGGGGAAGCCGATCACCGTGCAGACCTTCACGTCGCTGCCGCGGAGCATCTCGGTGAGGATGGGCACGTCGCAGGGCCGGGCGCAGACGGAGGCGCAGTCGTACTTGAGGGCCAGCTCGCAGCCGCGGCGGATGTCGTCCTCGGTCAGGTAGGGCTGCAGGGTGGAATGATCCAGCATCTTGGC
>JBJEYH010000288.1:0-2748 GCA_051886675.1 Aristaeellaceae bacterium | reverse complement strand
GCCGCACCAGGTCGATGATGCGGGCGTTGGCCTGGTGCAGCACGAACCAGTCCACGCTGTCGATGGCCGCGCCGTGCTTCTCCAGCACCCGCGTGATGCAGGCGGATACCGTTTCCACGGCGAAGCGGAAAACCTTCTGCCCCTCCATGGCGATCCGCGGCGGCCGGCCGGAGCCGGGGCCGTCGGCCCGCAGCAGCGCGTCGTTGCCCTCGCACCCCGCGATCGTCCCGATGGAGGGCCATTCCCGCCGGGCTTCCACCACCACCGCGCCCGCGCCGTCCCCGAAGAGGATGCAGCTGCCCCGATCCTCCCAGTCGACCATGCGGCTGAGGGCTTCCCCGCCGATGACCAGCCCCATTTTCCGTCCGGAGGCTGCCAGCAGGCATTCCGCCGTGTGCAGCGCGTACACAAAGCCCGTGCACGCCGCGTTCAGGTCGAAGCACAGCGTGTCCCCGGGCAGCCCCAGGGCTCCCTGCACCATGCAGGCGGTGCTGGGCATCATCCGCTCGGGGGACATGGTGGCCACCAGGCATACGCCGATGTCCCCGGGCCTGACGCCGCTGCGCGCAAGCGCCGCCTGCGCCGCCTGGATGCACAGGCCGGTTTGCGTTTCCCCGGCGCAGTGATGGCGCCGGCGGATGCCCGTGCGGGTGACGATCCATTCGTCGGAGGTGTCCATGCGCAGGGCCAGGTCGTCGTTGGTCACAATGCTGCGGGGCACGGCGTGGCCCGCCCCGCGTATTCTGATGCCGTTCATGCTTCCTCCATGGGCCGCGCGGTCCCCATGCGGCGGAATTTCTCCTGCCGCGCAAGGGCCAGCGCGCTGCCCTTCTCCCGGCACAGGGCCGTCAGATGCCGCCAGAGACAATCGTCCAGGGCGCGGATGGCCCCCTCCGGATCCTCCTGCGCGCCACCCGCCGGCTCCGGGATGATCTCGTCGATAACCCCCAGGGTCTTCAGCTCCGGGGCGGTGAGCTTCATCAGCTCGCAGGCCTCCCCGGCCCGGGCGGCGTCCTTCCACAGGATGCTGGCGAACCCCTCCGGCGACAGAATCGCGTACACGGCGTTCTCCAGCATCAGCACCCGGTTGGCCACCGCCAGCGCCAGCGCGCCGCCGCTGTTGCCCTCGCCGGTGATCACCGCGATCACCGGTACCTTCAGGCTGCTCATCTCGTACAGGTTCCGGGCGATGGCCTCGCCCTGACCCCGCTCCTCGGCCTTCATGCCGGGATACGCCCCGGAGGTGTCGATCAGCGTGATCACCGGCCGGCCGAACTTTTCCGCCTGCTTCATCAGCCTGAGGGCCTTGCGGTAGCCCTCCGGCCCGGGCATGCCGAAGTTGCAGCGCAGATTCTCCTCCATGGTCTTGCCCTTGCGGGTGCCGATGACCGTCACCGGCCGGCCGTGGTACAGGGCGATCCCCCCCAGCACGGCCTCGTCCTCCCCGCACAGGCGATCCCCCCGCATTTCGAAAAAGTGCGGGAACAGCCCGTCAATCCAGTCCCGGATGCCCGGCCGCCGGGCATGCCGCGCGATGGCCACCCGCTGGGCGGCGGTCAGCTGATCAGTCATGGCAGGTCTCCTTCCCGTGCAGCATCAGCAGCTCCCCCAGGGCGTCCCGCAGCCGCTGCCGGGGGATCACCGCGTCCACAAAGCCGTGCTCCATCATGAATTCCGCCCGCTGGAAGTCCTCCGGCAGCTTTTCGCCGATGGTCTGCTCGATCACCCGCGGCCCCGCAAAGCCGATCAGCGCGCCGGGCTCCGCCAGAATCACGTCCCCCAGGGAGGCGAAGCTGGCCGTCACCCCGCCGGTGGTGGGATCGGTCAGCACGGATACGTACAGCAGCCCCTTGTCCGCAAAGCGCTTCAGCGCCGCGCTGGTCTTGGCCATCTGCATCAGGGACAGGATCCCCTCCTGCATCCGCGCCCCGCCGCTGGCCGAAAAGATGATCAGCGGCAGTTTCCTGCGCAGGGCGTACTCGATGGCCAGGGTGATCTTTTCCCCCACGGCGGCGCTCATGCTCCCCATGAGGAAGCGGCTGTCCAGCACGCAGACCACGCAGCGGTGCCCGTGGATGCTCCCCACCGCCGTCACCTCCGCCTCCCGCAGCCCCGTGCGCGCCTGCACCTGCTTCAGCTTCTCCCCGTAGCCCGGAAAGCCCAGCGGATCCGCCGCGGGGACGGTATCATGCAGCTCCCGCCAGCGGCCATCGTCCAGCATCATCGTCAGCCGCTGCGCCGCGCTCAGCGGCCAGTGATAGCCGCACATGGGACACACCGACAGATTGGCCTCCACCTCGCTGCGGGGATGCTCCTGCCCGCACCGGGGACAGCTGATCAGCTGATCCGGCGGCAGATAGTGCCCGAAAAGCTCCTTCATCGCCCGCAGACGGCTGCGGCGCTTCTCAAATGCATTGGTCATCTCTCAACGCTCCTGATGCACACGGCGGTTGAAATCCAGCAGCTCCGGCAGGCATTCCTCCAGGAAGGCCGTGGTACACGCGCCGCGGATGAACGCCGGATAGTACAGGATCTGGTAGGACAGCTCCGCGTTGGTGGGCACGCCCTCCAGCGTGAACTCCTCCAGACAGCGGCGCATGCGCTTGATGGCCTCCAGCCTTGTGGGGGCCGATACCATCACCTTGGCCGCCAGGGAATCGTACCACGGGGAAAGGGTACAGCCGTTGTACAGCGCGGAATCCACCCGCACGCCGTTGCCCCCGGGGAAATGCACGAACTCCACCTTCC
>JBJEYH010000287.1:0-2772 GCA_051886675.1 Aristaeellaceae bacterium | reverse complement strand
CGAAAAGGAGAGAGCGACATGGCGAAGGAATACCCCATCGTGGACAGTGTGGAGAGCTTTGAGAAGGCTCTGAAGCAGGTGCGCGAGGCTCAGAAGCAGTTTGCGACCTACACCCAGGAGCAGGTGGATAAAATCTTCCAGGCGGCGGCGCTGGCGGCCAACCGCGCCCGCATCCCGCTGGCCAAGATGGCCGTGGCCGAGACCGGCATGGGCGTGGTGGAGGACAAGGTCATCAAGAACCACTACGCCGCCGAATACATCTACAACGCCTACAGGAACACCAAGACCTGCGGCGTGATCGAGGAGAGCGACAGCTTCGGCATGATGAAGGTGGCCGAGCCCATCGGCGTGGTGGCGGCGGTCATCCCCACCACCAACCCCACCTCCACCGCCATCTTCAAGACCCTGATCAGCCTCAAGACCCGCAACGGCATCATCATTTCTCCCCATCCCCGGGCGAAGAAGTCCACCATCGAGGCGGCGAAGATCGTCCTGGAGGCCGCGGTGGAAGCCGGCGCGCCCGAGGGCATTATCGCCTGGGTGGACGTGCCCAGCCTGGAGCTGACCAACATGGCCATGAAGGAAGCCGACATCATCCTGGCCACCGGCGGCCCCGGCATGGTGAAGGCGGCCTATTCCTCCGGCAAGCCCGCCCTGGGCGTGGGCGCGGGCAATACCCCCGCCATTATCGACGACAGCGCCGATATTCAGCTGGCCGTCAACTCCATCATCCACTCCAAGACCTTCGACAACGGCATGATCTGCGCCTCCGAGCAGTCCACCATCGTGCTGGACAGCGTTTATGACCAGGTGCGCGCCGAGTTCGCCGCCCGGGGCTGCTATTTCCTCCAGGGCGAGGAGCTGGACAAGGTCCGCAAGACCATTATCATCAACGGCGCCCTGAACGCCAAGATCGTCGGCCAGAAGGCCCATACCATCGCCCGGCTCAGCGGCGTGGAGGTGCCCGAGAACACCAAGATCCTCATCGGCGAGGTGGAATCCGTCGACCTGGCCGAGGAGTTCGCCCATGAGAAGCTGTCCCCCGTGCTGGCCATGTACCGCGCAAAGGACATCGACGACGCCTTCGACAAGGCCGAGCATCTCATCGCCGACGGCGGCTACGGCCACACCTCCTCCATCTACCTCAACCCCATCACCCGCAGGGAGCTGATCGACCGCTTCGCCGCGCGGATGAAGACCTGCCGCATCCTGGTCAACACCCCCTCCTCCCAGGGCGGCATCGGCGACCTGTACAACTTCATGCTCACCCCCTCCCTGACCCTGGGCTGCGGCTCCTGGGGCGGCAACTCCGTCTCCGAGAACGTGGGCGTGAAGCATCTGCTCAACATCAAGACCGTCGCCCAGAGGAGGGAGAACATGCTCTGGTTCCGCGCGCCCCAGAAGGTCTACATGAAGAAGGGCTGCCTGCCCGTGGCCCTGGACGAGCTGAAGAACGTCATGGGCAAGAAGAAGGCCTTCATCGTCACCGACTCCTTCCTGTACAACAACGGCTACACCAGGCCCATCACCGACAAGCTGGATCAGATGGGCATCACCCACACCACCTTCTTCGACGTGGCGCCCGATCCCTCCCTGGCCTGCGCCAAGGAAGGCGCCAAGGCCATGGCCGCCTTCCAGCCTGACTGCATCATCGCCATCGGCGGCGGCTCCGCCATGGACGCGGGCAAGATCATGTGGGTGATGTACGAGCATCCCGAGGTGGACTTCCTGGATATGGCCATGCGCTTCATGGACATCCGCAAGCGCGCCTACACCTTCCCCAGGATGGGCGAGAAGGCCTACTTCATCGCCGTGCCCACCTCCGCCGGCACCGGCTCGGAGGTGACGCCCTTCGCGGTGATCACTGATGAGCGCACGGGCGTCAAGTACCCCCTGGCGGATTACGAGCTGATGCCCAACATGGCCATCATCGACGCGGACGTGATGATGAACGCCCCCAAGGGCCTGACCAGCGCCTCGGGCATCGACGCGCTGACCCACGCCCTGGAAGCCTACGCCTCCATGATGCAGACCGACTTCACCGACGGTCTGGCGCTGCAGGCCACCAAGCTGATCTTCGACTACCTGCCCCGCTGCTATGACGACGGCCCCCATGATCCCGTGGCCCGGGAGAAGATGGGCAACGCCGCCACCATGGCGGGCATGGCCTTCGCCAACGCCTTCCTGGGCGTGTGCCACTCCATGGCCCACAAGCTGGGCGCGTTCCACCACCTGCCCCACGGCGTGGCCAACGCCCTGCTGATCGAGGAGGTCATCCGCTTCAACAGCGAGGAGGTTCCCGCCAAGATGGGCACCTTCCCCCAGTACGCCTATCCCCACACCAAGCGCCGCTACGCCGAGGTGGCCGAGAGCCTGAACCTGGGCGGCGCCAATGATGACGAAAAGGTCGAGAACCTGATCGCCGCTGTCCATGCCCTCAAGCAGCGCGTGGGCATCAAGGATACCATCCGCGACTACGGCGTGGACGAGGAGAAGTTCCTTTCCACCCTGGACGAGATGGTGGAGCAGGCCTTCGACGATCAGTGCACCGGCGCGAACCCCCGCTATCCGCTGATGAGCGAGATCAAGGAGATGTATCTGCGGGCCTACTACGGCCGGTAAGGCGCGCACGGGGCGGCAGGATTCAGGCCGCCCCGCCGCGAATCCTAACATCATACGAGCGAACGACCATTTTCCGATGACAGCAAGGAGGTCACACGCATGAATCTGGACAACGTGATTGCCGTCCGTCCGAACAAGACCATCTACCGC
>JBJEYH010000286.1:0-2778 GCA_051886675.1 Aristaeellaceae bacterium | reverse complement strand
TGCCCATGAACGTCTACCGCGCCGGTGTGGACATCGGCTCCACCACCGTCAAACTGGTCATCCTGGACGAAGGCGGCCACATGCTCTATGGCGAATACCGCCGCCATTGCGCCCACACCCAGGAGACCCTCGCCCAGATGATGCGCGAAGCCCGCGAGCTGCTGGGCCCCTGCTCCCTGCGCGTCACCATGACCGGCTCAGGCGCCATCTCCCTGGGCAAGGCCCTGGGGACAGGCTTCGTGCAGGAGGTGGTGGCCGTGGCCGCCGCCCTGAAAATCGCCGCGCCCCAGACCGATGTGGCCATCGAGCTGGGCGGCGAGGACGCGAAGATCATTTATTTCTCCGGCACCCTCGAGGAGCGCATGAACGGCGTGTGCGCCGGGGGCACCGGATCCTTTATCGACCAGATGGCCGCCCTGCTCAAGACCGACGCCGCGGGCCTGAACGACCTGGCCCGGGACTACAGGGAGCTGTACCCCATCGCGGCCCGCTGCGGCGTGTTCGCCAAGTCCGACATCCAGCCGCTGATCAACGAGGGCGCCTCCCGGGCGGATCTGGCGGCGTCCATCTTCCAGGCGGTGGTGAACCAGACCATCTCGGGCCTGGCCTGCGGCAAGCCCATCCGCGGACATGTGGCCTTCCTGGGCGGGCCGCTGCACTTCCTGGATCAGCTGCGGGAGGCCTTCATCCGCACGCTGAAGCTCACGGACGAAACCGCCATCGTCCCGGAGAACAGCCATCTGTTCGCGGCCACCGGCGCGGCCCTGGCCTCCTCGGAGGAAAAGCCCGTGCCCATCGATTCGCTGCTGGATCAGCTGTCCCACGGGGTGATGATGACCTACGGCCTCAAGCGCCTGCCCCCCCTGTTCCACGACCACGCGGAATACGCGGAGTTCCGGCACAGGCATCATCAGGCCCGGGTGAAGCGGGGCGATCTGGCCTCCTACAGCGGCGACTGCTTCCTGGGCATCGACGCGGGCTCCACCACCACCAAGCTGGCCCTCATCGGCGATCAGGGCGAGCTGCTCTACGACTTCTATTCCGGCAACCAGGGCAGCCCCGTGGAAACCGCCCGCCGCGCCATGAAGGAGCTCGCCGACCGCCTGCCCCCCACGGCCCGCATCGCCCGCTCCTGCTCCACCGGCTACGGCGAGAGCCTGCTCAAGTCCGCCTTCTGCCTGGACGAGGGCGAGGTGGAGACCATCGCCCACACCACCGCCGCCGCCTTCTTCGACCCGCAGGTGGACTGCGTGCTGGACATCGGCGGCCAGGACATGAAGTGCATCAAGCTCAAGAACGGCTCCGTGGACACCATCCTGCTCAACGAGGCCTGCTCCTCGGGCTGCGGCTCCTTCCTGGAGAACTTCGCCGCCTCCCTGGGCTACACCGCCGAGGGCTTCGCGGCCGAGGCCCTCTTCGCCAAGGAGCCCGTCGACCTGGGCACCCGCTGCACCGTGTTCATGAACTCCAACGTCAAGCAGGCCCAGAAGGAGGGCGCCTCCGTTCAGGACATCTCCGCGGGCCTGGCCTGCTCGGTCATCAAGAACGCCCTGTTCAAGGTCATCAAGCTGGCCGACGCCGCCGACCTGGGCCGCCACGTGGTGGTGCAGGGCGGCACCTTCCACAACAAGGCGGTGCTTCGGGCCTTCGAGCAGCTTTCCGGCGTGGAGGCCGTCTGCCCGGATATCTCCGGCATCATGGGAGCCTTCGGTGCGGCGCTCATCGCCCGCGACCGCTACACCGGCCAGGCCACCACCACCCTGCCCATCGAGGACATTCTCGCCCTGAAGTACACCACCCGCACCGCCCGCTGCCAGGGCTGCTCCAACCACTGCATGCTGACGGTGAACAACTTCGGCGGCGGCAGGCGGCACATCACCGGCAACCGCTGCGAAAAGGGCCTGGGCAGCACGGCGTCTGCCGACAAGGGCCCCAACGTGGTGCAGCAAAAGCTGGACCGCCTCTTCGCCTACGAGCCCCTGCCCGAGGACAAGGCTCCCCGGGGTGTGATCGGCATCCCGCGGGTGCTGAACATCTTCGAGAACTATCCCTTCTGGGCCACGCTGTTTACCCGCCTGGGCTTCCGGGTGGTGGTGTCGCCCCTGTCCAGCCGCGCCATCTATGAGCTGGGCATGGAGTCCATCCCCTCCGAGAGCGAGTGCTATCCCGCCAAGCTGGCCCACGGCCATGTGCAGTGGCTGATCAACCAGGGCGTGACGACCATCTTCCATCCCTGCGTGTTCTACGAGCATCAGGAGGACGCCGACGCCCAGAATCATTACAACTGCCCCATGGTGGTGGCCTCCCCGGAAAACCTGAACAACAACGTGGAGGACGTGACCGGCGGCCGGGCGCGGATCCTCAAGCCCTTCCTGGCCCTGACCAGCGAGAAGATCGCCGCGGATCGTCTGGCGCGGGTGTTCCGGGAGGAATGGCAGATCCCCGAAAGGGAAACCCGCGCCGCCGTCCACGCGGCCTGGGAGGAGCAGCTCGCCGCCAAGGCGGACGTGCTGCGCTACGGCAAGGAAGCCCTGGACTGGATGCGGGACAACGGCCGCCGGGGCATCGTGCTGGCGGGCCGTCCCTACCACATCGACCCGGAAATCAACCACGGCATCCCGGAGCTGGTGGCCTCCTACGGCCTGGCGGTGCTCACCGAGGACAGCATCCCCGAGGATTTCCCCTCCGAGCATCCCCTGCGGGTCACCGACCAGTGGGTGTATCATTCCCGGCTGTACCGGGCGGCGGAATTCGTCCGCACGAGGGAGGATCTGGAGC
>JBJEYH010000285.1:0-12640 GCA_051886675.1 Aristaeellaceae bacterium | reverse complement strand
CTCCCGGGTGATCAACCAGCTGTACCGCTGCGGCGCGCAGGTGGTGTACGAGGCCCTGGCGGAGGTGCACGTGTCCGGCCACGCCCGCCAGGAGGAGCTCAAGCTGCTCCACGCCCTGGTGAAGCCGAAGTACTTCATCCCCGTCCACGGCGAGTACCGCATGCTCTGGCAGCACGCCGAGCTGGCCGAATCCATGGGCATGCCCAGCAAGAACATCATCATCCCGGAGATCGGGCAGGTGGTGGAGATGAACGGCCAGGGCTGCAACCTGGGCGAACAGATTCCCACCGGCACGGTGCTGGTGGACGGCCTGGGCGTGGGCGACGTGGGCAACGTGGTGCTGCGCGACCGCAAGCATCTGAGCCAGGACGGCCTGATCATCGTGGTGATGGCCATCAACCGGGACGAGTGCCGCCTGGTATCCGGCCCGGACATCATCAGCCGCGGCTTCATCTACGTGCGGGAGAACGAGGACATCATCGAGAACACCCGGGAGGTTGTGCGGCAGATTCTGGCCGAGAGCAGCCTGGCCGGCGAGGACTGGCCCGTCCTCAAGAACCGCATCAAGGATGAGCTGCACCGCTACATCTTCGAGAAGATCAAGCGCAACCCGATGATCCTCCCGATCATCCTGGATGTGTAAGGCAGTCAGAAAAGTGGCTTCGGCCACTTTTTTGAGTCAGGCATCCTTCCGCCCTCCGCGTAGCTCCCGGCTTCGGAAGGATGGAAGGATCCGCCCCGCCGGCAGACCCGCCGGATACGATTGCCGGATACGATTGCAGGATACGATTGCAGATCGAGGGGGCCGCGGCCCTTCCGGCGCCTCCGGGGATTTGAAGCACCGGGCGGCTTTTCGTCAGGCCGTCCTTTTTCTCTGCCGGGGGATGAAAACCCGCCCCTTCCAACGTTATAGCCAGTGAAAGGCAGGAGATACGCCCATGGAATACAGCGCCGCCCACAGCCTGGCCCGGGCCATCCGGGACAGCGAGGAATACCGGACCTACCACCGCCTGAAGGAGGAGGTCATGCAGGACGAAACCACCGCTGCCCTCATCCGCGAGTACCGCAAGCTGCAGGTATCCCTGCAGATGGCCGCCATGGCCGGCCAGCAGCCCGACAGCACCGACATGCAGCGCTTTTCGGGCATCACGACGGTGCTGTTTGCCCAGACGGAGGTGTCGCAGTATCTGCTGGCGGAAATGCGCCTGCAGCAGGCCCTGGCGGATATCTTCAGGATCATCACCGACGCGGCGGATATCGACATGCAGCTGCCCGGCGTGAACTGACCGCCCCCTGCCCGGAAGGAGGAATTCCCCCTTGAGGAGAAACAAGCGCGACTATACCTACCGCTCCATGCGGGACGAGCGGGAGTACGGCCCCTACTGGTACAGCGGGCTGTGGCGGATTCTGCGGCCGCTGCTGGTGGGGCTGACGTCCCTGCTGGTGGTGGCGGGTCTGCTGACCAGCGCCTGGAACGCCGTGTACGACCGGTTTCTGGCCCCCACCGACCTGCAGGACGCCTCCGACGTGCCCTTCACCGTGGAGAGCGGCCAGAGCCTGACCCGCGTGGCCACCAACCTGGAGGAGGCCGGCCTCATCCGCAGCAAGACGGTGTTCAAGTACTACTGCGACTTTGCCGGCATGGGGCAGAAGATCCAGTCCGGCTCCTACCAGCTCAACCGCACCATGACCATGCAGCAGATCGCCGATCAGCTGACCCGGGGCGATGGCAATCCCATTGTGCGCAACATCACCATGATTCCCGGCTGGACGATCGAGGACTTCGCGGACAGGCTCTATGCGGACGGCGTGATCACCGACAGGGAAGGCTTCCTTGACCTGTGCCGCACGGGCGAGAGCTTCAGCGACTACTACTACATTGCCGACGTGCTGGCCACCCCCAATGCCGCCCAGCGCCGGTACGTGCTGGAGGGCTATCTGTCCCCCAACACCTACGAGGTGTACGTCACCGCCAGCAACGAGGATATCATCCGCCGCCTGCTGTCCCAGACGGAGCGGGCCTTCCCCGCCGACAGCCAGGACGCCGCCGCGGACATGGGCTTCACCATGGATGAGATCCTCACCCTGGCCAGCATGATCGAGAAGGAAGCCGGTTCCTCCGACATGCGCAAGGTATCGGCCGTGTTCCACAACCGCCTGAAGGCCGGCATGAAGCTGCAGAGCGACGTGACCATCCACTACGTCACCGGCGTGATGAAGATGGCCCTGGACAGCGGCGACCTGGCCACCTCCAGCCCCTACAACACCTATCAGGTGACGGGGCTGCCCCTGGGGCCCATCTGCAACCCCTCGGAGGAGGCCATCAACGCCGCCCTCTACCCGGACGAAACCTATGTGGCGGAAAATTATCTCTACTTCTGCGCCAAGGATCCGGAGAGCGGCGAGCTGCACTTCTCCAAGACCCTCCAGGAGCACGAGCAGGCCGTGGCGATCTACGCGCCGCTGTGGCAGAAATACGACGAAGCCCGGGGGATTGAATAACCATGGCAGCAGCAACGCCGGAGCTTCTCTGTCCTGCGGGCACGATGGACGCCCTGCGCGCCGCGCTGCACTTCGGGGCGGACGCGGTCTACGGGGGCATGAAGGATTACGGCCTGCGGGCCTTCGCGGGCAACTTTGACGAATGTCAGCTGCGGGAGGCGGTGGCCCTGACCCACGCCGCCGGGAAGAAATTCTACCTGACCATGAACATCCTGCCCTTTGACGATCAGCTGGCGGGGTTCACGGCGGCGGCGCAGCTGGCCCGGGACATCGGCGTGGACGCGGCCATCGTCAGCGACATCGGGGCGATTGTCACCCTGCGGGAGCAGGTGCCGGAGCTGGCCATCCACGTCAGCACCCAGGCCAGCACGGTCAACAGCGCGGCGGTGCGGCACTACCGGGGGCTGGGATGCCAGCGGGTGATCCTGGCGCGGGAGGTGAGCATCGGGCGGATGCGCGCCATCCACGAGGCGGCGGAGGGCGTGGAGCTGGAGACCTTCGTGCATGGGGCGGCGTGCATGGCCTATTCGGGGCGATGCCTGCTGTCCGCGGCGCTGACGGGCCGCAGCGGCAACCAGGGGACCTGCGCGCAGCCCTGCCGCTGGCAGTACGCGGTGATGGAGCAGAAGCGTCCCGGGGAATACCTTCCCGTCGCCGAGGACGGGAACGGCACGTACATCTTCTCGGCGAAGGATCTGAACCTGATGCCCCTGCTGCCGCAGCTGAGGGACGCGGGCGTGGCCAGCCTGAAGATCGAGGGCCGGATGAAGACGGAATACTACGTGGCGGTGGTGACGGGGGCCTACCGGCGGGGGCTGGATCTGCTGGCGGAAGGGGAGGACGCCTTCCGTGCGGCGCTGCCGGGGCTGATGGCGGAGCTGGGCTGCGCCAGCCATCGGGAGAGCGACACGGGCTTTGCCCTGGGCGCGCCGGAAAATCCGGGGGGTGCGGAGGGCTTCCACCAGGCGCGGGAGTACGTGGGGCGGATCGTGGAGGACGCCGGGCCCGGGGAGGGCGCGCGGATCCTGCTGAAGAACCGCTTTTTCGCCGGGGATACGCTGGAGGTCATGACGCCCGCAGGCGTGCGGGAGGTGCAGGCGACCCCCTTCCTGCGGGAGAAGACCGGCGAGGTCCTCGACACCCTGGGCGTGGCGGGGGAGATCATCCGCATGCCGCTGCCCTTCGCGGCGCAGGCGGGGGACATGCTCCGCGGCCCGGTGCGCAACCACCGCAGGTGAAGCCCCGCGGGAAGAAGCATGACGCCCGCGGGCGTGCGGGAGGTGCAGGCGACCCCCTTCCTGCGGGAGAAGACCGGCGAGCACCTCGACACCCTGGGCGTGGCGGGGGAGATCATCCGCATGCCGCTGCCCTTCGCGGCGCAGGCGGGGGACATGCTCCGCGGCCCGGTGCGCAACCACCGCAGGTGAAGCCCCGCGGGAAGAAAAGTGTCAATCCCACCTTGACAAGGCGGGCGCCCTCAGGTATAATGTAAAGGCTGTATTGTAGCGATTCGGGAAGGCTCTTCCCGATTGACGAAAACTGTGAGGAGTGTTGACCATGTTCCGTACCTACCAGCCCAAGAAGCGTCAGCGCAGCAAGGTGCACGGCTTCCGTGCCCGTATGTCCACCAAGAACGGCCGCCGTGTGCTGGCTGCCCGCCGTCGCCGCGGCCGCAAGCAGCTGACGGTGTGATCGCCCGCCGGCTGACCCACTGACTGTGGATGAAGCCCGCCCGAAGCATATCCATGCTGTGCAGGGGCGGGCTTTTCCTCGTATATGGGCGGCGAGAGCCTCCCTTTCCCCCCGAGGATCGACCACGACCCCGTGTCAAAAGGATGGAACCCATGGAGAGACGTTATCGGCTGCAAAAAAACAGGGCGTTCCAGTACGTGTACCGCCGCGGACGGAGCGTCGCCTGTCGCGACCTGGTCATGCTTTACGCCAAGGGCAGAAGCACGCAGGTCGGTTTTTCCGTCAGCAAGAAGGTGGGCAACGCCGTGACCCGCAACCGGGTCAAGCGCCGCCTGCGCGAATGCTTCCGGCCCTACCTGGGGGACGTGAAAACCGGACTGTACGTCATCGTAGCCAGGCCGTCGGCCGCGGAGGCCACCTTCCAGTCCCTGCAAAGGGATATGCGCTACCTGCTGCGCAAGCAGGGCGCGCTGGACCCCGCCGGGGCGAAGGAAGGGAATCGCGCCTGATGAAACGCATCCTTCTGGGGCTCATCCGCTTCTACCGAAGGGAGCTGAGCCCCCGCAAGCGCAAGCCCTGCTGCCGGTATTTTCCGACGTGCTCGCAGTACGCGGTCACGGCCATCGAGCGCTACGGCGCGCTGAAGGGCACGCGGCTTGCGGCATGGCGCATCCTGCGGTGCAACCCCTTCAGCAGGGGCGGCTACGATCCGGTGCCCGAAGATCCTCTCACGACCCTAAGGAAGGACTGATCCCCACCATGAATGCGTTCCTCAAAGGTATCCTGGACGGTATCTATTCCATTGTGGGCAGCTACGGCTGGTCGATGGTCATCTTCACGTTGCTCATCCGCATGCTGCTGATGCCCTTCGACTACAAGAGCCGCGTCTCCATGCGCAAGACCACCAAGCTCCAGCCCCAGATCAACGCCCTTCAAAAGAAGTACGCCAAGGATCAGGACAAGCTGAACCAGAAGATGAGCGAGCTGTACCGCAAGGAGAAAATCAACCCGCTCTCCTCCTGCCTGCCCATGCTGCTGACCATGCCGGTGCTCTTCGCCATGTTCGCGGCCATGCGCATGATCGCCAACGAGCAGGTGGTGCAGCAGACCTTCGACATCCTGCAGGGCAAGACCCCCGTGCTGGAGGGCTGGCTGTGGATCAAGAACGTCTGGATGCCTGACAGCCCCTTCTCCGCCGCCTGGCCCAGCCAGAGCATCCTCCAGCAGGTGCCCAAGGATATCTGGCAGAGCGCCATCGCCGCCCTGCCCGCCGATACCCTCGCCCTGATCAACGAGAACATCGCCGCGGCCACCGGCTACATCGTGACCTACGAGAGCTTCGGCGAAAACCTGCAGACGTCCATCAGCGTCGTGTACCAGACCATGGCGCAGATGCCCGCCTACATGGAGCATGTGGCCAACATGCCGGGCTTCAGCTTCAACCTGATCTTCACCACCGTGAGCGTGGCCAAGAACTTCAACGGCCTGTACATTCTGCCGCTGATGTCCGCGGTGTCCCAGTTCCTCATGACCAAGCTGCAGAACGCCGGCCAGCCGGAGTCCGATCCCAAGAGCAATCCCTCCGCGCAGGGCACCAATACCTTCATGAAGTGGTTCTTCCCAATCTTCTCACTGTGGATCTGCTCCACCTCCAACGCGTCCTTCTCCCTCTACTGGGTGACGAGCAACCTGATCGCCATGGTGCAGACCTTCGCCATCAACAAGTACCTGGACATGAAGGAAAAGAAAGCCGAGACCATCGGAGAAGGGACCGTTAAGTAATGAAAACCTACGAAGCATCCGCCAAGACCAGGGAAGAAGCCATTGACGCAGGCCTGGAAGCGCTGGGCGTATCCATCAGCGACGTGACGGTGGAGGTCATCGACGAGGGAAGCAAGGGCCTGTTCGGGCTGTTCGGCTCGCGGCTGGCCCGGGTGCGCCTGACCGTGAAGGAGACCGAGGATGATCCGCTGGCCGATCTGCTGAACGACAAGCCCGCCCCCAAGCCGGAGCGCAAGCCCGCGCCTGCCCGGGAGGAGCGTCAGCCTCGGCCCGAGCGCAAGCCCGAGCCCCCCAAGCCCGAGCGCAAGCCCGAGCCCCCCAAGCCCGAGCGCAAGCCCGATGCCCCCAAGGCTGATGCCGCGGAAGCGCCCAAGCCCGAGAAGAAGCCCGAGTCCGCCGAGACCGCGGAAGCGCCCCGGCCGGAGCGCAAGCCCCGCCAGCCCCGCCAGCCCAAGCCCGAGAAGAAGCCCGACGCTGAGAAGCAGCCGGAGCAGGAGAAGAAGCCCCTGCCGCCCAAGGCGCCCGCGAAGCCCATCGAGAAGCCCGTGGTGACCATGATCCCCGACGGGGAGGTCGCGGCCGATTCCGCGGCGGGCAAGGCGCAGGCGTTCCTGAAGGAGCTGACGCACCTGATGGGCGTGGACGTGGAGGTGGCCGTGGGTCTGGACGAGGAGGGCAACGTGTTCGTGAAGATGACCGGGGACACCCTGGGGATTCTGATCGGCCGGCGGGGCGAGACCCTGGACGCCCTGCAGTACCTGACCAGCCTGAAGGTGAACCGCGGTCAGGAGGGCTACACCCGCGTGACCCTGGACACGGAGAACTATCGCGCCAAGCGGGAGGACACCCTGGTGCGTCTGGCGAACCGGATGGCGAACCGCGCGGTCAAGACGGGCCGCAAGGTGTCGCTGGAGCCCATGAACCCCTACGAGCGGCGGATTATCCACAGCGCGCTGCAGGCCAACGAGGCTGTGGACACCCACTCCGAGGGCGACGAGCCGAACCGGCATGTGGTGATCACCCTGCGCAAGTGAGCGCGGCAGAAAAAGTGGCTTCGGCCACTTTTTTTGCGTTGGGGGCGATGGCGGCGGGGGAACGCAGGCCGGTGAAGCCCGGCGGAAAGGAGCGGAAACATGGCTCAGCGGATTCTGATCATCGGCTGTCCGGGCAGCGGGAAGACCACCTTCGCCCTGCGTCTGGCGGAGAAGACGGGGCTGCCGCTGTATCATCTGGACAGCCTGTACTGGCGGGCGGACCGCACGCATCTGACCCGGGAGGAGCTGGCGGACGTTCTCCGGCCGATCCTGGCCAGCCCCCGCTGGATCATCGACGGGAACTACAACAGCACCATGCCCCTGCGGGTGGAGGCCAGCGAGGAAGTCATCTTCCTGGACTATCCGACGGAGGTGTGTCTGGCGGGGGTGCGGGCGCGGATGGGGAAGCCTCACGCCGACCTGCCCTGGCTGGAGACGCAGGAGGATCCGGCGTTCATGGACTCCATCCGGCGCTACGCCGCACAGAGCCGCCCCAGGGTGCTGGCGCTGATGGCCGCGCACCCGGAGAAGACCTTCATCATCCTGCGCAGCCGGGAGGAGGCCGAGGCGCTGCTGGCCCGGCGGTGAAGCCCCTGCCGGCACAAAAAAACGCGCCTGTCCGCTGATCACGGGGCAGGCGCGTTTGATTTGGATGGATGCTTTGCGCGGGGCGAAGGGCTGCGGGCCGAGGGGCCGGACGAAGGCCGGGGGCTTGCGCGTCGGCATTTGCGCGGTTTCCCTCAGGCATCGCGCCTTACACCCGCGAACGCCCGGGAGCGCGCGCAGACGCCTGTTCAGCAGCGCGCGCCAGCCTGTCCGGATGGCCTCGCCCCCCGGACGACGCCCGTCAGGCCTTGGGCAGCTCGCTGGTGCAGTGGGCGCAGCGGGTGGCGGCGATGGGGATTTCGCTGAGGCAGTAGGGGCACTTCTTCGTGGTGGGGGCGGCAGGGGCTTCCTTCTTTTTGCCCAGGCTCACCAGGCTGTTGATGCCCTTGAGCAGCACGAACAGCACAAACGCCGTGATGAGAAAGTTCACCACCGTCGTCAGGAAGGACGCCACCGCCGCGCCCAGGGTCCAGGCCACGCCGTCGGAGATTTCCCCCGCGCCGCCGGTCATGATCAGGTTCAGCAGGGGGTTGATGAAGTTGGACGTCAGCGAGGTCACGATGCCGGTGAACGCGCCGCCGACGATCACGCCGACCGCCATGTCCAGCACATTGCCGCGCAGGGCGAATTTCTTGAACTCCTCCAGGAATTTCTTCACGGGAACCAGCCTCCTTGGATAGAATGCAGGGCCAGTATAGCATAGATCCGCCGCGGATACAAGCGGAAACCACGCCGATCGCACGGCGCGCCGGCGGAGGTTTTTCCAGCGCGCCTTGTTGCGGCGGGACGGGATATGTGATATAATGACTGAACATGGCCATCGCATGACCATGGAGCAATGTGGAGCGTTAAGGAGGCTGCGGCCATGGCAGGATACGTATCCGATGCGGTGATCCGCCGTTTGCCGGGGTATTACAGGCACCTGCGGGAGCTGGAGGCGGCGGGTGTGACGCAGATTTCGTCCCAGGAGCTGGGCAGGCGCATGCAGCTCACCCCCAGCCAGATCCGGCAGGACATCAACTGCTTCGGGGGCTTCGGCCGGCAGGGCTACGGCTACAAGGTGTCGGAGCTGAAGGATCATATCGGCGAGATTCTCGGGCTGGACAGGCCGCACCGGCTGATCATCCTGGGGGCGGGCAACATCGGCGGCGCGGTGGCCAAGTATCCCACCTTTTCCCGGGAAGGGTTCCGGACGGTGGCCATTTTCGACAACGATCCCGAGAAGATCGGCACCGCCATGGGCGGGGTGACCGTCAGCCCCATGGAGGCGCTGGAGGGCTATCTGTCGGAGAACGCCATCGACATCGCGGTGCTGGCGCTGCCCTCCGCCGTGGCCCAGGCGACCCTGGACAGGCTGTATGCCCAGGGGGTGCGGGCGGTGTGGAACTTCGCCCCCACGGACCTGAATCATCCCGAGGACATGATCGTGGTCAACGTGCATCTGAGCGACAGCCTGCAGATTCTGTCCTACCGCATGGCGCACAGGGAGGCGGAATGACCGCCGCGCAGGCGCCGGAAAAGTGGCTGCGGCCACTTTTTGGGTTTATGAAGGAAATACGGCCTCTGCGCGGGGGGCGATCTGTCAGCCCGCGCGGCGGATTGGAAGCGCGACGCGACCGGACAGGCGGCCCGCCCGCCTGATGGAAAGGAGGCACAGATGGATCAGCAAGGCAGGGAGAAGCGGACGGAACGCAGCGCGCCCCTTTACGAGGGCGATGGCGAGCGCATCCGCGTGAATTCCCGCGCGACGCAGCCCCGCCGGCCCGCGGTGGTGAAGCCCGCCGGGCCGGGGAAGGCGCGCCGCCAGCCCATGGGCCGCTCGGAGGAGCTGCAGGAGCGCATGCGCTACGGGCAGACGGGCCGGCATGAAGCGGTTCCTCCCGGCGCGGACAGACCCCGTCAGGATACCGTCTACGACGACTTTGACATTTATGACCGGAACACCCGCCAGCTTTATTCCGGCAAGAAGCAGAAGCGCCGCCGCAGGGATCCCCACCGGGGGCTGTGGCTGGCGGTGACGCTGCTGTGCCTGAGCTGTACGCTGGCCCTGGGCGCGCTGGTGGCGCCCCAGCTGCTGGGGGTGCAGATCCCGGGGATACCGTCCTTCGCCTTTGTCAACGGGAACATCATCACCCTGAACGCGGACGACTACGCCCAGTACAAGGTGTACCGCAGCTACATGAACACCGACACCATCTATCCGGGCGTCTACATCGACGGGGTGCACGTGGGCGGCATGACCATGGATGAGGCCATCGCCGCGGTGGAACAGGTCAGCGCCTCGGGGGGCGGGGATTTCGCCGTGACGATCAACGTGGGCAACGGCAGCTGGGTGATCGATTCCACCCAGGTGCCCATGACCCGCAACGTGAACGAGGTGGTGCGGCAGGCCTATGCCTGCGGCCGGCAGAATACCACCGCCATCCGCGGGACACGGGTCACGCCCTTCCAGGAGCGGCTGAACACCGCCCTCAGTATGCGCAGCGAACCCGTGGCGCTCTCCACCGCCATGACCTATGACAAGACCGCCATCCGCCAGCTGACCGACAGCATCGTGGATTACGTCAACCGGGATCCGGTGAACGCGTCGGTGGCGGCGTTCGACTTCAATACCCGCTCCTTCACCTTCGACAGCGACGTGCCCGGCGCCTACATCGATCCGGAGGCGCTGTACAGTCAGGTCATCGCCAGGCTGGACGGGGGCGACATGTACGCCTCCATCACCGTGGAGCCCGAGATGCTCCTGGCCCAGGTGACCAAGGCCGAGCTGATAAACAGCTTCCGCATGGTGGCCTCCTACACCACGGAAACCACCTCCAACGCCAACCGCAATACCAACATCCAGCTGTCCGCCGCGGCCATCAACGGCACCACCGTGCTCCCCGGGGAAACCTTCTCCTTCAACCAGGCCACGGGCCAGCGCACGGCGGAAAAGGGCTATCAGGAGGCCACGGCCATCTCCGGCGGCCAGAGCGTCCCCGAGGTGGGCGGCGGCGTCTGCCAGACCAGCTCCACCCTGTTCAACGCCGTGGCCCGCGCCAATCTGGAGATCGTGGAGCGCAGTCCCCACGCCTGGCCCTCCACCTACGTGGAGAAGGGTATGGACGCCACGGTCAACTGGCCCAACCTGGACTTCAAGTTCAAGAACAACACGGACTGGCCGGTATTCATCGTGGCGTACTACAAGAGCCGCAAGGTGACGGTGGAGCTGTACGGCATGGGCCTGGGGGATGGGGTGACCATCGACCTGGAAAGCGAGGTCATCCGCACCATCGAGCCGTCCTCGGAAATCAAGTACGTGCAGAACACCAGCCTCCCGCCCGGCACCCAGCAGGAGACCATCAAGGCCCGCACGGGCTACGAGGTGGTGACCTATCAGGTGTGGTACCAGAACGGCAAGGAGGTCGACCGGGTCCAGCTGTGCAAGTCCACCTACAAGGCCTATCAGGCCACAATCGAATACAATTGATGGAAAGGCGGCTGTACGCAGAAATGTGCAGCCGCCCTTTCGTACCCCTTCAAGGGAACGCGGCAGCGGAAAAGGGTCAAGGGGCGATGCCCCTTGCGTTGGTAGCAGGGGCGGCGTCAGCCCCTGCGCGGGTCTGGGTGGCAAGCCCAGGCGCAACACAAAGAATAAGAGAAAAAGGAACGGCAGGTTCCACGCACCGCAAGTGAACGCGGCAGCGGAAAAGGGTCAAGGGGCGATGCCCCTTGCGTTGGTAGCAGGGGCGGCGTCAGCCCCTGCGCGGGTCTGGGCGGCAGCCCAGGCGCAACACAAAGAATAAGAGAAAAAGGAACGGAAGGAAGCCAGAGTTTCCAAGCAGGCGACGCAGTCCGCCCGCGAGGGAAACGGCAGGTTCCGCGTATTGCAAGTGAACGCGGCAGCGGAAAAGGGTCAAGGGGCGATGCCCCTTGCGCGGGTGCAGGGGCGGCGTCAGCCCCTGCGCAGGTCTGGGCGGCAGCCCAGGCGCAACACAAAAAATACATAAAGTAGGAGCGAAAAGAAGCCAGAGTTTCCAAGCAGGCGACGCAGTCCGCCCGCGAGGGAAACGGCAGGTTCCGCGTACCGCAAGGGAACGCGGCAGCGGAAACGGCAGGCCCCGCGAACCGCAAAGGAACGCGCGCCGGAAACGGCAGGCCCCGCGCACCGCAAGGGAACGCGCCACCCTCCCCCCCCAGCATCACCGCCGCCCACGGCCCGCACCGCATGCCCTCCCCCCGCAGCCGCATCTGCATCAAAAAAGCGGCCCGAAGGCCGCGGAAAATCCGGGAATTCAGCGCTCAGTCCGTGGCTTCCGCCAGCTCCCGGGGCAGAATGCGGAGCATCAGCGTCTGCTCCTCGCCCTCCCACAGGGTGGTCGCGCCCAGAACCTTTTCCAGCAGCGCCGGCGCGCACAGCACGCTGTCGCCCTCCAGCAGGAAGTCGCCCTCCTCCAGGTCCATGTCCACACCGTCCACCTGGCAGAGGAAGCCCTCCTCCGCCGGACGGATGGTCACCATGTACCCCTCGGCTTCAAGGGTGTACACGCCCTCCATGCTCAGGGTGAAGCTCCAGCCCTCCACGCTGGCCGCCAGATCCGTCATGTCCAGCAGCAGCCCGCCTTCCTCCGTCTGCCATACACGGGGCGTGGCGCGGATGGTCACGCCGTCCTCCTGCCGCAGACAGGTCAGCTTCTCACCGCTGTCGTTGAGGACGATGGATACCCCCTGCAGAAGCGTCGGCCCCGCAGGCTCAGGCTCCGCCGTGGGTTCCCCGGCGGGCGCATCGGTGGAATCGGCAGGCGCATCGGCATCCAGCGCGGCAGGGGTCAGCTCGTCCAGGGTGGGCAGCTCATCCGGCTCGGGCGAAACGCTGGGCGCGGGCGTGAAGGTCAGGGTCGGGGTGGAGGTCGCCTGCACGGGCTTCGCAACCACGTCGGGACTCTCGAAGAGGATGGTCTGGGTCGCGTCGCCCGCGACGCCGTCGGCCGTCAGCCCGTTGGCCTTCTGGAAGGCGATGACCGCGTTGTAGGTCTGCCGGCCAA
>JBJEYH010000284.1:0-47916 GCA_051886675.1 Aristaeellaceae bacterium | reverse complement strand
GCGGCGCGGGCGATTCGCTGGTGCCCACGCTGTTCACGCTCTTCGGCGTGTGCCTGCTGCGGGTGGTGTGGCTGTGCGGCATCGCGCCGCAGTTCGGCAGCCTGAAGGTTGTGCTTCTGTGCTATCCCATCACCTGGGTGCTGACCTCCGCGCTGTTCATGGTGTACTACCTGCGGGGCAACTGGCTCAAGCGCTGCATGAAGAAGGCCGGCATGACCGAGGAAGCCTCCTGATACCATCCTATCGCGCCGGGCGGAGCAGACAATCCGTCCGGCGCTTTGCGCATGCGGCGTATGCTTTTGGGGGCGGCTGGTTATCCTTGCCGGAAAGGGCGGGGGTGAAAAGCGGTGCAGTATGCGATCCTGATTGTGGCGGGGAGTGCTGTGGGGCTGCTGCTGCGCCGGATGGTGTTCCTGCGCCGGTGCGGGTGCCTGATCCCGGCCCGGCGGCTGTACCGGCGGGCCGCCTGGACGCTGGGCGGGCTGATCTGGGCGGCGATGCTGACCCAGGAAGCCCTGCTGCTGGCATCGGGGCTGCTCAGCTGGCGCACGGGGCTGCCGCTGCACCTGTGCAGCCTGATGGGGCTGATCACCCTGCCCGCGCTGGTTGGGCAGAACCGCACCCTCTGGCAGATGACGGTGTACCTGGGCATGCCCGGGGCGCTGATGGCCCTGCTGTTCCCCTCCGTGGTGGAAACGCCCTGGCCCCAATGGACGGCGCTGTCCTTCCACACGATGCACGCGCTGGTGTTTCTGGCGCCGCTGCTGCCCATGGGGCTGGGCTGGCGGCCGGACGTGCGGGGCGCGGTGCGCGCCTGGCTGGCGCTGGCGGTGCTGGGGCTGGCCGTGCTGGCGGTGAACGCGCTGGTGGGCGGCAACTATCTGTTCCTGGGCTGGCCGGTGGAGGGCACGCCGCTGACGGCCCTGGCCGCGCGGGGCCTGACGGGCTACCGGCTGGCCCTGACGGGCATCTGCACGGGGGTGATCGCCCTGGAGGGGCTGGCGGCATGGCTGGCGCAGCGCAGGCGATCCAATGTAAAAAACGGGTAAAATTGACCACCTCGGATCAAATGCCGGTTTACAATCGGAAAAATCTATGTTACAGTGCTGTCGTATGGGCGGAAAACCACGCATAGTCGCAATACGGAGGAAACGATCGTGAGCGTGATGAACGTACTGTCGCTGCTGGGCGGTCTGGGCCTGTTCCTCTTCGGCATGAAGATCATGGGCGAGGGTCTGGAGAAGGCTGCCGGCAACAAACTGAAGCGTATTCTGGAGATCGTCACCCACAACAGGGTGCTGGCCGTGCTGGCCGGCGTGGCCATTACGGCGGTGATCCAGTCCTCCTCGGCCACCACGGTGATGGTGGTGGGCTTTGTCAACGCCAATCTGCTGACGCTGACCCAGGCGGTGGGCGTCATCATGGGCGCGAACATCGGCACCACGGTCACATCCCTGATGCTGTCCATCAAGATTGACTTCGCGGCGGTGTTCGCCTTCCTGGGCCTGATCCTGATGGCGGTCAACGGCCGCAAGCATCCCGCGGCCAGCCAGTTCGGCCAGGTGGCCATGGGCCTGGGCATCCTCTTTGTGGGCATGAACACCATGAGCAGCGCCATGAAGCCCCTGCAGGACTGGCAGCTGTTCAAGGACGCCATGGTCTCCATCAGCAACCCGGTGCTGGGCGTGCTGGTGGGCATGATCATTACGGCGGTGCTGCAGTCCTCCTCGGCCAGCGTGGGTATCCTGCAGGCCCTGGCGGGCGAGGGACTCATCCCGCTGCAGACCTCCATCTTCATCCTGTTCGGGCAGAACATCGGCACCTGCGTCACCGCGCTGATCGCCTGCGCGGGCACCTCCTCCACGGCCAAGCGGGCGGCGGTGGTGCATCTTCTGTTCAACGTCATCGGCACGGTGCTGTTTGTGCTGATCGCGGTGCTGTTCCCCTTCGCGGAGCTGATCGAGGCCATGGCCCCCGGCAACTTCCGCCTGCAGATCGCCCTGACCCACGTGATCTTCAACGTGTCCAGCACGGCGATCATGCTGCCCGCGGCCAAGGTGCTGGAGAAGATCGCCTGCCTGATCGTCCGCGACGACGGCGTGGTGTACGAGGCCATGAAGCTCAAGTACTTCGACAAGCGCCTGCTCAATACCCCGGCCATCGCCGCCCAGCAGCTCTTCAAGGAGGTGCAGCGCATGGGCGACATCGCCATGGGCAACTACGCCGGCGCGGTGGCGCTCTTCCACGACTGGGATCCGGAGCGGGCTGAGGAGATCCGCCGCAACGAGGAGGTGCTGGACTTCCTCAACCATGAGATCACCTCCTGTCTGGTGGAGGTCAAGGGCCTCGACCTGAACGACGAGGATACCCGGCTGGTGGGCTCGCTGTTCCATGTGGTCAACGACATCGAGCGCGTGGGCGACCACAGCATGAACATGATGGAAGCCGCGGAAACCAAGTTCAACGAGGAGGTGCGCTTCTCGGGCAAGGCCTTCGCGGAGCTGGAGGATCTGGCCGAGCGGGTATCCCGGCAGCTGGAGGTGGGCATGGATCTGTTCCGCCGCCAGAGCAACGACCCCGACGCCCTGCAGACGGTGGAGGATGCCGAGGAGGAAATCGACAACCTGACCGAGGCGCTGCGCGAGCATCACGTGGAGCGGCTGAAGAACCGCAAGTGCTCGGCGAAGAACGGCATGCTGTACCTGGATCTGCTGACGAACCTGGAGCGCATTGGCGATCATGCCGAGAACATCGCCACCTCCGTGGACAAGGGCGGCCGGTTCGCCTGATGACAATGCATCAAAAAAAGTGGCCTTCGGGCCGCTTTTTTTGTGCCGGAAGGGCGGCGGGACGCCTGACAGCCGCGGCCTCTGCCGGCGAGGCGGCGCGCCGGTGGCCTGCCCGGCTGATTTGCAGGCGCGCAGACATTGACAGGCAGCGCGAAGCACGCTATCATGCAGGAAGTGTTTGCTGACGGGAGGAATGGCTGTGAAGAAGGGCATGGCAGGCCCGGCGGGGCTGGCGATTCTGGCGGCGGTGTTCTACGCGCTGAACGCGCCGTTTTCCAAGCTGCTGCTCAGGGATGTGGATCCATCAGCGATGGCGTCGCTGCTGTATCTGGGCGCGGGGGTGGGGATGGCGCTGCTGCTGCCCCTGCGCCGGGGGAGCGCGAAGGGCGGCAGCGGCCTGACCCGCGCCGACGTCCCCTATGCCGCGGCGATGGTGGCGCTGGACATTGCCGCGCCGGTGCTGCTGATGAACGGCCTGACGCGCACCTCCTCGGCCAACGCCGCGCTGCTGAACAATTTCGAGATCGTTGCCACGTCGCTGATTGCCTTTGTGGTGTTCCGCGAGCAGATCGACCGGCGGCTGTGGTGCGCCATCGGGGTGGTGACGGTGGCCAGCATGCTGCTCTCGGTGGAGGACGCGCAGAGCCTGGCCTTCTCGGGCGGATCGCTGCTGGTGCTGCTGGCCTGCGTATGCTGGGGCTTTGAGAACAACTGCACCCGCATGATGAGCCACGGGGATCCGCTGTACATTGTGGTGATCAAGGGGCTGGGCTCCGGCGCGGGGGCGGCGGTGGTGGCCTGGCTGGGCGGCGAAGCGCTGCCGGCTCTGCCGCTGATTCCTCTGGCGATGCTGCTGGGGTTTGTGTCCTACGGGCTGAGCGTGTACTGCTACGTATACGCCCAGCGGAGCCTTGGCGCGGCCCGCACCAGCGCGTACTACGCGATCGCGCCCTTCGTGGGGGTGGGGATATCCTTCCTGATGTTCCGGGACAAGCCGGGCCCGCTGTTCATCATGGCCTTCGTGCTGATGCTCTGGGGCAGCTGGCTTCTGTCGGTGGAACCCAAACCCCGACGTACCCCTCACAAGTAATCGCGGCAGCGGAAAAGGGTCAAGGGGCGATGCCCTTTGCGCGGGTGCAGGGGCGACAGCCTCCGCGCAACCCCAAGTGATCGCGCCAGCGAAAACGGGTCAAGGGGTGAAACCCCTTGCGCGGGTGCAGGGGCGGCGTCAGCCCCTGCGCGGGTCTGGGCGGCAGCCCAGGTGCAACAGAAAAGAGGACGAAAAAAAGAGCGGAAAGAAGCCCGAGTTTCCCAGCAGCCGACGAAGTTCGGCCGCGCGGGAAACGGCAGCCTCCGCGCAACCCCAAGTGATCGCGCCAGCGAAAACGGGTCAAGGGGTGAAACCCCTTGCGTGGGTGCAGGGGCGGCGTTAGCCCCTGCGCAGGTCTGGGCGGCAGCCCAGGCTCAACAGAAAGAGGACGAAAAAAAGAGCGGAAAGAAGCCCGAGTTTCCCAGCAGCCGACGAAGTTCGGCCGCGCGGGAAACGGCATGTTCCGCACCCTCCAAGGAATCGCACCGGCAAAAACGCCTCAAGCGGCGATGCCCACCGCGCAGGAACGCCCAACCCCGCTTACTCCGCTCGCATCCCCCAAAAAAGCACACGAAAACGCGGCACGCCGTATCATCCGGCATGCCGCGTTCGCTGTTCGGCCGGAGCCTTACAGGCTCCCCATGAAATCCTCGTAGGTGATGGCGGCGGCTTCCGCATCGGTCAGCCGGTGGGTCCAGGGCGCGCGCTCACCCTCGCTGCCGGGCCCCGTGCAGCCGTGCTCCGCATAGAAGCTCACCTCGCGGGCGTGGGGCTTGCCCCAGTCATCCCAGCCCTCGGGCCGGATGTGGGGGCCAATGTGGCAGTCCAGCAGCACGGTCTTCGCCCAGTCGCGCCAGGGACGCCCCAGGGCAAAGCTGCCGTCGGCCACGCCTTCGCCCAGAAAGCGGCAGCGGTGGAATACATAGCCGTACTTCTGCCCCTCGGGGGTGGAGGCCGCCGTGGCATACCCGCCGCCCGGGACGGTGCGATCCTCCCGGCCGTCCACACAGACGATGTCGCAGTCCTCGAACCAGGCCGCCGCCCCGCCAAAGATGAAGTCAATGTCCCCGGAAATGCGGCAGCGGCGGTAGGTGTGCCGCTGCGGCCTGCGGGGGGCGAACTGCTTGGGCCCCAGGAAGCCGTTCTTCTGGAGCTCCCTGGGCGGCAGGGGCGCGGTGAACAGCGTGTCCTGGAAGGAGGTCAGCACGCAGTCCTCGCAGGTGAAAAAGTCGCCGTCGGCATACAGGGCCACGGCCTGTCCCGCCTTCTCCCGGGGAGCGGCGGCGTTGACGATGCTCACGCGGCGCAGCGTCACATGATCCGCGTCCATGAGCATGGTGTAGCTGCGGAAGGTGCCGCGCGTCAGGCCGTCGGGCATCATCTCCCGGGCGGCGTCGGCCCAGACGATCACCGTGGAGGCCGCGTCCTCGCCCTCCAGGGTGGTGTGGGCGCGGTTGAGGGTGAGCTTCTCCCGATAGGTGCCGGGGGCCAGGCGCAGCGTGACGGGGGTATCGTCCCGGGGCAGGCTGTCGATGGCGGACTGCAGGGCGTTTTCGCCGGGCTGAACGGTGATGGTCAGCATGGTCATTCCTCCTGTGGATCGCTTGGGTGCGTCTGCGCCGGATGGTCGGCGCTTTCGTGGTTCATGAAGGCCTCGTACTCCCGGGCCAGCTCCCGGTGGAGGGTCACGGCGTCCCAGCGGGCGTTGGTGGGGGTCACCACGGCCTTGAGTGGCAGGGTGATTTTCGCCTGCCGCAGCGCGGTCAGGAACCTGTCCGTCTGCTGACGGGACATGCTGGCCATCACGACCATCTCCCCGGTGAAGGGCTCCTCCGGCGCGCCCAGGCCGGGCAGCCGGGGACACAGGCCGCACAGGGCGCCCAGAGGCTGCAGACAATCCTCTGCCCGGACCTCCACGGCCAGCACGGATACCCGCATGCAGACAAAGCGTACCCGGGCCAGCTTGTCGGCGGGCAGGTTGAAGCATAGAAGCGTCGGACGGCTCATAGGCGTCCTCCTTTTGACATGGCATGGCAACCGCTGCAAACATTCGCTGCGGAAAAGGGGATTTCCTGCCTGCGGGAGGGAAATGCCCTCAGGGCACCAGATTGAGCAGGTCGGTGTCGTCCCCCACGTTGACGAAGGAATCCGGCACCTGGCCGACGATGATGCTTTCCGCCACCGCCACCTGGGTGACGGCCTCCACGCCGGAGGCTCCCGTGGGCAGCACCAGCTGCACCTGGGCGCGCATGGTCAGCAGCACCCGGTGGCGGGTCTGGTTGATGCCCGCGGAGGTGAACTCCGTCTCATAGGCGGTGACCACCGCGCCCACGGGCAGCATGTGCACCCGGATGCGCGGGCCGACGCCAGCCAGCAGGGTGATGCCCAGGGCGCTGCCCAGGGGCACGGAGACCGTCTGATCCTGCAGGGCCTCCAGGCGGGCCTGGGCGGTGAGGCTGGCCCGGGAGGCCAGGCTGTTCATGCCGGCGGTGTTGGCCTGGAGCAGACGCACGCTGCCGTCGTCCCCCAGGGTGACGCGCACCAGGCTGTCGTAGCTGACGCCCTCGGCGATGAGGGCCTCGGCAGCCTGGTTGAGGGCCTGCACGGCCAGCACCTCCGCCCGTGCGCTGGCCAGGGTCAGCACCACCCGGGTCAGATTCCTCTCCAGCAGCATCAGCACAAGGATCAGCAGCAGCGCCGAGAGGGTCAGACGGCGCAGCAGAGCGTGTTTTTTCCCGGGGAATGCAGTCATGGCGCGTCCTCCTTCGTTAATTAGGCATGGCGCACGGGTGGGTTGTGTGCTATAATCATCATGGACGTTTATGGGAACCATCGGATACGATTGTCCGCTGAAGAACACGTCAAGGAGGCGATTCCTTGTTCAAGCGCAACAGACGCAGCGGCCGCAGCGACGCTGACCGCTATGAAGGCTGGCAGGATGGCGACAACGCCTATCCGTCCGGGGAGGCCTACCCGCCGGAGGAAGCCTATCCTCCGGAGGACGGCTACTATCCTCCGGAGGAGGCTTATCCCCCGGAGGACGGCTACTATCCGCCGGAAGAGGCCTACCCCCCTGAGGAGGCCTATCCGCCTGAGGAGGGCTACTACCCGCCGGAGGGCGATTATCCCCCGGAGACAATGTATGACGCGCCGGACGCCGGTTATGCCCCGGAGGACGCGTATGACGCGCCGGCGGGGAAGGGCTATGCGGAGAACGGCTACTGGGGGCAGGAGCCTCCGGAGGACGAGCCCGCGCCCGTGGAAAAGCCCCATGCCCGCAGCATCTTCAAGCCGGCGGTGCGCAAGCCGAACTTTGTCCTGTGCGTGCTGGTGAACGTGGTGCGCATCCTGGCGCTGCTGGTGCTGGTGGTGGGCCTGGCGGGGCTGGGCGCGGTGGCCGGCGTCGCCAAGGGCTACATGGAAACCGCCCCCACCCTCGACCTGGCCGCCCTGGACGATCAGGCCCAGACCTCCTTTATCTATGACAGCAACGGCAATCTCATCACCGAGTACAAGGGCATCGAGAACCGCGTCATGGTGTCCATCGCCGCCATGCCCAAATATCTGCAGCAGGCCTTCGTGGCGGTGGAGGACGCGCGCTTCTACACCCACAGCGGCGTGGATATCAAGCGCATTGTGGGCGCCTTCGTGTCCAACCTGACCTCCTCCAGCGTGCAGGGCGGCTCCACCATCACCCAGCAGCTGATCAAGAATACCCTCCTGTCCTCCGAGCAGAGCTACAAGCGCAAGATTCAGGAGGCCTATCTGGCCATGCAGCTGGAGACCCGCTACACCAAGGACGAGATCCTGGAGTGCTACCTGAACACCATCTGGCTGGGCGAGAACTACTACGGCGTGCAGACCGCGGCGGAGGGCTACTTCGGCAAGTCCCTGGCGGAGCTGACGCTTAGGGAATGCGCCATGCTGGCCGGCACCTGCAACAGCCCCTACTACTACAACCCCCGGCGGAATTTCTACACCCGCTCCAAGGAGGGGGTGGACTACGTCGCCATCACCAACAACCGTACCGACTACGTCCTGCGCTGCATGTACGAGAACCAGTTCATCACCTACGAGCAGTATCAGGAGGCCCTCGACCCCGCCACGGCCAACGTGCTGGAAACGGATCCCACCGCCTCCAGCGGCATGTATGACTATCCGCACTATGTGGAATACGCCGTCACCGAGGTGGTGGATATTCTCCTGGAGCTCAACGGCCTGGAGGACACCACCGCCAACCGCAACGCCATGGAGAACAAGCTGCGCACCGGCGGCTACCGGGTGATGCTGGCCATCGACACGGATATCCAGACCACCGTGGAGGAAACCGTGGCCAACTGGAGCAAGTATCCCGCCCTGCGCGATCCCTCGGACAAGATCTACCGCGCCCGCAACGCCGACGGCACCTATGACGAGATCATCCAGCCCCAGTGCGCGGCGGTGGTGCTGGACTACCGCACGGGCGAACTGAAGGCCATCGTGGGCAGCCGCACCGTGCCCACCCAGCGCAAGACCCTCAACCGCGCCACCGACATGAAGATGCCCGTGGGCTCCTCCATCAAGCCGATCTCCGTCTACGCCCCCGCGCTGGAGCTGGGCGCGTCACCGGCGAGCATCGTGTACAACATGCCCCTGCCCATTTCGGGCTGGAAGGGCTCCAACGGCAAGGACACCTGGCCGAAGAACTACGGCGGCGGCGGCTATACCGGCCCCACCACCCTGCGCTACGCCATGAAGAAGAGCCTCAACACCGCCGCGGCCCAGACCCTGATGACCATGGTGGGCGTGGATCGCTCGGTGGACTTCCTGCACCGCCTGGGCATTGACGACGACCATATCGACGCCACGCCCTTCGGCCTGAGCCTGGGCTCCAGCGGCATCACGCCCCTGCAGATGACCGTGGCCTTCGGCGTGCTGGCCAACGGCGGCGTGTATCAGGAGCCCATCTCCGTGCTGGGCATTTCCGACAGCGAGGGCAATGTGGTCTGGGACGGCCATGCCAACCAGGAGCGCAGCAGGGTGTTCAGCGAGTCCACCTCCTGGATGATCGTGGACATGCTCAAGGACGCGGTGTCCTCGGGCACCGGCACCACCGCCAAGATCAGCGGCCAGACCGTCGCCGGCAAGACCGGCACCAACTCCGACCAGAAGGGCGTGTTCTTCGCCGGCATGACGGGGTACTATTCCTCCGCGCTGTGGGTGGGGCATGACAACTACAAGGCCCTGTCCTCCAAGTCCACGGGCTCGGGCGCGGCCGCGCCCCTGTGGCAGAGCTACATGAGCAAGATCCACACCGGGCTGTCCAACCGCGACATCCTCGACGGCGATCCCAGCCAGTACGGTCTGGTGAAGGCCACCACCTGCGCCGTCTCCGGCCAGCTGGCCACCGACGCCTGCCGCGCCGACGCCATGGGCTACGGCACCGTCACCGATTACTGGGCCCAGGGCACCGTGCCCACCGTCTCCTGCCAGATGCATCAGGTGCAGACCATCTGCCTGGACAGCGGCATGCTCGCCGGGCCCTACTGCACCAACACCGCCTCCAAGGGCGTGGTGGTGATTCCCAAGGGGCATCCGCTGTACCAGTTCATCGGCACGGAGTACAACGACGTGCTGGTGGAATACCTGGGCGCATCCTCTGTGACCTCCGGGACCCAGTGCACCTGGCACACCACCCCCGGCAGCAGCGGAAGCAATACGGTTGTGACCAACACCCTCATCCCCGATGCCCAGGCCCTGCTCTCCCAGGCGCAGAGCATGCTCTCGGGCATGGATGCCTCCAGCGGCCAGTACGGGGCCATCCAGTCCGCCATGAGCAACCTGAGCGCGGTGATCAACTCGGGCAATCCCAGCCAGGCGGATGTGGCCGGGGCCATGGGCCTTCTGACCCAGGCCATGGCGGGGATCTACTGATGGAACGCATTCTGACCGCCCTGCGCGTCCTGCGCGCGCCCATCCAGCAGGGGGAGTACGATCTCCACCGTCTGGTGATGGACGCCCTGGACGCGGCGGGCATCGCCTATGAGCATGAGGTGACCCTCGCGCCCCGCTGCCGCATCGACCTGATGTGCGGGGGCGTGGGGATCGAGATCAAGCGGGGCCAGCCGGAGCGGCAGCGCATCCGGGCGCAGCTGATGCGGTATGCGGGCTGCGCGCGGGTGGAGGGCCTCATTCTCGTCACGGAAAAAACGGTGGATCTGCCGCAGACCATGGCCGGGAAGCCCCTGCGCCTGGTATGCCTGAACCGCCTGTGGGGGATCGCGCTATGACCGATGAATCCTGGCGGGAGGACGCGGCGCTGCTGCCGGCTTACCTGCAGGAGAACTACAGCCTGCAAAGCCATGTGTACGGCACGCTGAGCTACAACCGCAGAAGCAAGTGCTGGGTGGTGAAGGGCGACCCGTCCGTGACGGAAATGTGCAAGCGGCTGTTTCCGGGATCGGCGGGGAGCAAGCGGGGCGAAGCCCGCTTCACGGCCCACCGGCGGATGGTGGGGGAGCTGTGCTGGCTGATGCTGCGCTTTCCGCTGGACATCCGGCCATCCGACCGGGAAATGTGGGAGCAGGCCGTCAGCGACGCCCGCTGCGCCGCCGTGCGCAGGGAAAAGGCCGCTCTCATGCCCGGGAAGATGGAGCCGCCGGAGGGCAGCTTCACCGGGAAGCTGATGAACTTTCAGCAGGAGGGGCTGGCCTTCCTGATGCAGCACGACCGGTGTCTGCTGGCGGACGAGATGGGCCTGGGCAAGACGGTGCAGGCGCTGGCCTGGCTGGCGGCGACGCGGTCGTTCCCGGCGATGGTGATTCCCCCGGCGCACCTGTGCCGCAACTGGCAGGAGGAGGCGGGGCGGTTCCTGCGGGTGAATGGCGCGCCGCCGCGGATCCATGTGATCCGGGGCCTGAAGCCCTACGACCTGCCCGAGGCGGACATCTACATCATGCACTACCTGCTGTTGCGGGGCTGGAAGGAAACGCTGCCCACCCTGCCCCTGCGGTCGGTGATCTTCGACGAAATCCAGGAGCTGCGCCACACCGGCACGGAGAAATACTCCGCCGCCAGCCTTCTGTCGGAAAGCTGCGAGCAGGTCATCGGCCTTTCCGGCACGCCCATCTACAACAAGGGCGGGGAAATCTGGAACGTGATCAACATCCTGGACTACCACTTCCTGGGGGACTGGGAGAGCTTCTCGCGGGAGTGGTGCTACGGCTACGGCAGCGCGGTGGTCATCAAGCCGGACGTGCTGGGGGACTACCTGCGCCGGGAGGGGCTGATGCTGCGCCGTACCAAGCAGCAGGTGCTGGGCGAGCTGCCCCCAAAGCGCCGTCTGGTGCAGGAGCTGGACTGGAACGACAAGGTCTACGCCCAGCTGATGGAGCCGATTCTTCCCCAGCTGATGCGCTGGAAAACCGACGGCACCCTGACCGCCTCCTCCCGGGCCATGCTGGAGGAGCAGATCAGCCAGCGGGCGCGGCAGGCCACGGGGGTGGCGAAGGCCCCCTACGTGTGCCAGTTCGTGCGGGCGCTGCTGGAGGGCGGGGAAAAGGTACTGCTCTTCGCCCATCATCATGAGGTGATGGATCTGTACAAGAAGGAGCTGCGGCAGTTCGAGCCGGGGTTCATCACGGGCCGGGAAACCTCCGCCATGAAGGACCGGGCGGTGGAGCGGTTCATGACCGGCAAGACGGACGTGCTGTGCATCAGCCTTCGTGCGGCCAGCGGCCTGAATCTGCAGCGGGCCACCTGCGTGGTGTTCGGCGAGCTGGACTGGAGCCCGGCGGTGCATTCCCAGGCCGAGGACCGGGCCCACCGCATCGGCCAGGAGGATTCGCTGCTGTGCTACTATCTGGTGGCGCCCCAGGGCAGCGACGCGGCCATGCAGGAGGCCCTGGGCCTGAAGGTCAGCCAGTTCATGGGGCTGATGGGGGACACGCCCGTTTCCGCCGACGAGGCCGAGGCATCCGCCATGGAGGCCCGCCGGCATGTGGAGAAGCTGGTGCGGCAGATGGCCGACAGCCTGCCCTCCGCGGGGTGAACACAGGGGCGGGGCATGCGCCTGGCGCAGGCATGGACGCTGCGCGCGGGCAACCCGGGGGAACCAATCACACTGCAAAGGAGACTGCCCATGAAGCTTGACGCGCCCCGGCTGGAGGAGCCGCTGACGCCCCTTGACGCCCTGCCTGACGAGGACGACCTGGAGGGCCTTGTGCTGGAGGGACTTGATCTGTCCGGGGAGGATCTCCACGGGCGGGAATGGCGCGGGTGCATCCTGCGCAAGTGCCTGATGGCCGGGTGCGACCTGCGCCGCTCGGGGTTTGTGGACGTGGTGTTCGACCACTGCGACCTGTCCTCGGCGAGGCTGGAGGGCGCGACGCTGGTGCGCTGCCGGCTGGACACCTGCCGCCTGACGGGGGCGGATCTGATCCGCGCGCTGCTCCGGCAGGTGGAAATGACCGGCTGCAAGGCGGACTTCCTCAACCTGTCGGAGGTCAGGACCGATCATGTGCGCTTTGCGTCCTGCGCCATGCAGGAGGCGGCGCTGGAAACCGTGACGCTCAAGCAGACCGCCTTTGCGGACTGCGACCTGACCCGCGCCACCATCCACATGACGTCCATGAAGGGCGTTGATCTGCGCACCTGCCGCCTGGACGGGCTGAACATCGGCATCCCGGACATGCGGGGCATGGTGGTCACGCCCCTGCAGGCTGCGGAGCTGGCGCGGCTCCTGGGCCTGGTCATTCGCGAATGAAAGGAAGAAGCGATATGCTGCACATCGGCTGCCACCTCTCGGCCTCGAAGGGCTATCTGCACATGGGCCGGGAAGCGGTGTCCATCGGGGCGAACACGTTCCAGTTCTTCACCCGCAATCCCCGGGGCGGCTCGGCCAAAGCCCTGGACGAAAGGGACGTGGCCGCCTACCTGGCCTTCGCGCAGGAGAACGGCATCGGCACGATCCTCGCCCACGCGCCCTATACCCTCAACGGCTGCTCGGCGGATCCGGCCATCCGGGACTTCGCCACCCGCACCATGCTCGACGACCTGCAGCGCATGGAGCATCTGCCGGGGAACCTGTACAACTTCCACCCCGGCAGCCACGGGAAGCAGGGGATCGACACGGGCATCGGGCAGATCGCCGAAATGCTCAACCGGATCCTCTGGGAGGACATGCACACCACCGTCCTGCTGGAAACCATGGCCGGCAAGGGCAGCGAGGTGGGCGGCAGGTTCGAGGAGCTGCGGGCGATCATCGACCGGGTGGAGCTGTCCGATCACCTGGGCGTGTGTCTGGACACCTGCCACGTCAGCGACGCGGGCTACGACATCGCCGGCGATCTGGACGGCGTTTTGACGGCCTTTGACAAAGCCGTGGGACTGCATCGGCTGAAGGCCGTGCACATCAACGACAGCAAGAACCCCCTGGGCGCCCGCAAGGACCGGCACGAGAAGATCGGCCAGGGCACCCTCGGGACGGAGGCCATCCTGCGGGTGATGACCCACCCGGCCCTGCGGGAGCTGCCCTTCCTGCTGGAGACGCCCAACGAGCTGGAGGGCTACGCAGCGGAGATCGCCATGCTCAAGGAGGGCTGGGCATGATCCAGGTATCAGCGGGCATCATCCGCCGGGAGGACGGACGCGTTCTGATCTGCCAGCGGGGCGAGGGGCGGCACAACGCCCACCTGTGGGAATTCCCCGGCGGCAAGCAGGAGGCGGGCGAGGACGCGGCGGCATGCCTGATCCGGGAATTGTCGGAGGAGCTGTCCCTGCCGGTGACGGAGGTGCGGACGCTGTGCCGGCGGGAGGCGGAGGGAATCCTGTTCACCTTCCTGACGGCGCGGACGAAGCACACCCCCGTGCTGACCGAGCACGAGGCATGCGCCTTTGTGCGGCCGCGGGAGCTGCTGGGCTACGCCTTCTGCCCGGCGGACGCGGCGGTGGCGCGGCAGCTGGCGCTGTCGGAGCCGCAGGTGACGGAGCTGATCTGGGACTTTGACGGCACGGTGATGGACACCTATCCCGCCATGGCCGCGGCGATGGTGCGGGCGGCGGCGTCGATGGGGATTGCGCTTTCGCCGGAGCGGAGCATGCGCCTGATGAAGGGAAGCCTGCCCGAGTGCGCCGCGACCCTGGCCCGGGAGAATGGCCGGGATGCGGAGGAGCTGCTTCGCCGCTATCACGCCGAGGCCGTGCTGCACCCGGGGGAGGTATCGCCCATGCCGGGAATTCCGGAGGCGCTGGCGGCGCTGAGCCGGGCGGGATGCCGGCATTATCTGGCCACCCACCGGCCTGTGGAGGACGCCATGGCGCTGCTGGCGGGCTGCGGGCTGGACGGATGGTTCGCGGGGGCGGTGTGTCCCCAGCAGGGGTTTCCCCGCAAGCCCGCGCCGGACATGCTCCTGCACCTGATGGAACGCCATCGCCTGCATCCGGAAGCGTGCGCGATGATCGGCGACCGGCCCCTGGACGTGCAGGCGGGGCGCGGCGCGGGCATGCTGTCCTGCCTGGTGGACGGGGAGAACCGCTTCCCCCTGGAGCCCTGCGGGCTGCGGACGGATTCGGCCCTCAGGCTGCCGGAGCTGCTTTTCCCGGGGTGCTGGTAATTTGCGGCGAAATCTGCTATGATAGAAGGGATTCCCTGCGGGGAGTCCCTGCGGACGAATAACATGCTGGAGGACAACCCATGCGAAAGTACCTGACGCTGATTCCCGTGCTGCTGCTTGCGCTGGCAGCCTTCGCCCTGGCGGAGAGCGCGCAGCTGACGCTGCAAACGCCCTCGGAGACCGTGCGCCCCGGCAAGGCGGTGACGCTGATCTTCGACGCGCCCGAGGCGGGCAGCGCGCAGCTCATCGTGACGGATGAAGCCGGGCAGACCGTATCGGTGGTGATGGAGAGCTACGCCGCCGTCCGGGGCCGCAACACCCTGTGGTGGAACGGAACCTATCAGGGGGTGCCCGCGCCGGAGGGCACGTATCAGCTGGTGCTGACCCTGAACGGGGAAACCGCGACCGCGCCCGTGACCATCGGCGCCTACGCCCCCTACCTGACGGGCATCACGCCCTCGGACACCACGGTAACGCCGGAGCAGGCCATCACGGTGCGCTTCTACGCCAGCGTGGACGGCGCGCTGACGGTGGGCGCGTGGGTGGGCGGCACCTGGCGCAGCCTGAAGACGGTGGCCGTGCAGGAGGGCTTTGGCAGCGTCGACTTTGACGGCGCGGGTCTGGGCGAGGGCGACGTGACCCTGACCCTCACCCTGTCCGACGCGACGGGCTATCCCTCCAACGAGGAGCATATCACCGTGACGCTGTCGGGCTTCGCGCCGCGGGAGACGGCCACCCCCGCGCCCACGGCGACGCCCGCGCCGACCCCCACGGCGACGCCGGAGGAGACGGCCGTTCCCCAGGAGGAGGAGACGGTGGTTTCCCTGGAGGAGGTGCCGGATCAGCGGTCGTTCACCCCGGCCTACAGCAGCCCCTACCAGAGCGATACCACCATGAATTACTGGACCCTGCCCATGGACATCACCGATGAGGCCGCCGTGTGGGAGATGCTCATGCAGCCCATCACGGTGCTCAGCGGCAACGAAAAGACCCAGCTCAGCCTCCGCGCCGAGCCGGATGAGAACAGCGACAAGGTGGGCGTGGTGACCCGGGCGACCCAGGGCGTGCATGTGCTGGAGACCCTCGACAACGGCTGGTCGCTGATCGAGTGCTATTCGGCCTCCTTCCATGACAGCGCGGTCAAGGCGTGGAACATGCTGGTGCAGGGCTATGTCAAGACCTCCGAGCTGACCACCGTCAATCCCCAGACGGATTACGCCATCGTCATCGACAAGCTGACGCAGAAGCTCTATCTTTTCAGGAACGGCGCGCTGTATTCCACCCTGGACGTGTCCACGGGCCTGGCCAACGAGCGTCAGCCCTACAACGAGACCCGCTCCGGCGAGTTCCTGCTCACCAGCGCGGTGGGCGGCTTCTACAGCGACAACATGTACTGTCCCCGGGCCATCCGCTTCAACGACGGCGACCTGCTCCATGAGGTGCCCTACGTGGAGCGGGCCGACGGCTCCAAGGTGTACAGCGCCACCGAGCCCTACCTGGGGCAGAAGGCCAGCCACGGCTGCGTGCGCGTGCAGCGCAACCGCACCCCCGAGGGCGTGAACATGCAGTGGATCTGGGACAACCGCAAGAAGAACACCAAGCTGGTCATCTGGGAGGACTGGCAGGGACGGCAGATCACCGTGCCGGACGACGATTTCCTCCTGTACTACAACCCCAACGGCGGCACCTACTACCACAGCCAGGAAACCTGCTATTCCGCCAAGTCGGGGACGGTGTTCACGGCCTTCACCTACGCGGAGCTGGATACCGGCGACTTTGCCAAGCTCAAGCGCTGTCCCTACTGCGCGCCGGTGCTCCGGGAGGCGCAGATCCTGGAAATTAACGAGACCTACGCCCCCGGCGGGGATCACGATCCCGTGCTGACGGCGGCCAGGGAGAAGTACCTCAACGGCGAGTATGACGATTGACATGCGGCCATGGGCTGCGGGGGAGGTTGGATGCCTGCTATGAACATTGTGGACTATGTGGTGCTGGGGATTCTGGCGCTGAGCGTGCTGTTCGGGTTTTACCGGGGGTTTGTCAGCTCGGTGCTGAACACGGGCGGATGCCTTTTGTCCTTCGGGCTGTCCTTTGTTTTCTACCCGAAGCTGGCCGCCGTCATCCAGGGGGATACGGAGCTGGTGCGCACCCTGGTGCATTACACCGATGCCTCCAGCCGCATCGGCGATCTGGAGACGGCCATCACCAATGTGGCGACCATGACGCGCGAGGGCATCACCGAGCTGGTGAACAAGGTATCCCTGCCCGCGCCGCTGGACGCCATTCTGGAGTCGAACCTGCTCAACCAGGCCTACGCCGCCGCCGGCATGACCACCGTGTCGGACTACGTCAGCCAGACCATCATCAACGCCTGCATCAACGTGCTGTGCTTCGTGGTGTGCTTCATCGTGCTGTACGTGGTGATCGCCATTGTGGTCAACGCCCTGAAGGCCATCTTCCGCTTCCCGGTGCTCAAGCAGCTGGACTGGCTGGTGGGCGGGGTGTTCGGGCTTTTGCGGGGCGTGCTGATCTGCTACGCGGCCTTCACCGTGGTGCCCCTGGTGCTGACGGTGGTGCCGATGGATTTCATCTCCGAGATGCTGGATGCCAGCACCCTGGCGCCCCTGTTCAACAACGGCAACCTGGTGATGGCGATCATGAACGGAAAATTGTAACAAAATCGTAAGAATTTTGTGCGCACGGGAAGCAGGACGGCTTGCCGTGCGTTTTCTCATCAGGAAGCAAGGAAAAACGCCACGGGGGAATTCCCCTTCCGGCGGGAGGTTGAACATTCATGACCATCAAACGTTGGATCGCGCTGGCGCTGGCAGGGTGCATGCTGAGCGCGTGTGCCCTGGCGGAGGAACAGACGCCCACGGATCTGCCCCAGTCGCGGCAGATGCCGGTGGAGGACCCCGCGGAGGACCCCGCGGACGCGCCCTCCGAATCGTCCGGCGACGCGGATACGTCCACGGAGACGCCAGCGGACGCGCCCGCCGGCACGCCCTCGGAAACGCCGGGGGATACGCCTGCCGAGACGCCCGCGGACACGCCGTCCGAAGCATCAGGGGACACGCCGGGTGATTCCGCCTGGGACGAGACCCTGTGCGACCACGCCAACGAGCGCTGCGTCCAGGCCCCGGCCTGCGACGATCCGGCCTGCGCGCACATCGGGCAGGACGCGCATGGCCTGGACATCCCCCTGTGCAGCAAGGGCCGGTGGCTGCTGGACCGGCAGGACGCGCTGGGCAGCGGCATGAAGGCGGCGCGATCGGTGCGCAGCGTGGTCATCGACCTGGATCAGGCGGACGCGACCATCTGGCGCAGCGGCAGCTATCAGGTGCGGGACGGCGGGAAGCGCAGCGCGGCGCTGACCATCGCCCCGGGCCGGCTGGTGACGCTGACCATGACGGACGCGACCCTGGACGCCCTGACGATTGCGGAGGGCAGCCAGCTGACGCTGACCCTGGAGGGGATCAGCAGCATCGGCGGGCTGACCCTGGGCAAGGGGGCGAAGCTGATCATCCGCCGTGGGGGCGCGGCAGCCATCGGCGCGGTGACCGCGGACGGGAAGGAGCCGGGCAGCATCGAGATCAGCGGCGGCAGCGTCCGCATGCAGGCCGAGGAGAAAAACGGCCGGAGGATGACGGCCTTCCCGGCCGCCGGCGCTACAGCCGTGACGGTCGACGGGGAGAGCTATCCCGCCGACACCCCCGACGCGGACGGCAGCATGTACCTGTGGCTTCCCGAGGCCGGGGAGGGCATGCGCTGGGCGGCCGCCATGGACGGCACGACCCTGCGGGTGATCCGGGAGGCGGACGTGACCGGGCCGGAGGGGATCCTCCAGGGCCGGCGCAACGAGCTTCAGGCGGATACCGCCTATACCCTGACGGGCGACGTGGCAGCGGGCACGGTGCTGGCCATTGACCAGAGCGGCGTGACGCTGGTGCTGGAGGACGTGACCTGTCCGGAGCTGCTGATCGAGGCGAGCTGCGCCTTCACGCTGTACGTGCGGGGGGAGGTGGAGCTGACCGGCCTGCCCGGCAGCGCGCGCATCATCAACGAGGGCCGGCTGACGCTGCACGGCGGCATGGCGCAGCTGCAGGTGACCGGCGGCGTGACGGTGCTGGACAGCGTCCCCGGGGGCTGGACGGCCTATGCGGTGGATGTGCCGCTGGACAGCCAGACCGTCACCCTGGACGGCAGCGCCATGCCCCTGGTGACGGCGGAGGGCAGGCTGCTGCTGCCCACGCCGGCGGAGGGCACGGCCTATGACATCATGGCGGACGGCACGGCCGTGACCGTCGCGACCCTGACCGGGGCGGAGAAGCGCTTCGTCCTCACCCGGGAGACCCCCGATGCCGACGCGGGCAGCGCGCGGCTCTTCACGGTGACGGGCGGCGGCAGCTATGTGGGCGGACAGATCACGGCGGCGGGCGCGATGGCGGAAGCGGCCTTTATGAACGTGCAGCTGCAGGGGGAGGAAAGCGTCCTGCGCCTGACGGACGAGCAGCTGACCGTGACCCTCACGGGGGACAACGCCCTGTGCTCCACCGGCGGACAGGCGGTGCAGCTGACGGGCGCCTCGGCCCTGACCCTCAGCGTGGCCTCCGGCAGGCTGCTGCTCAGCGGGCAGCAGACGCTGACGGGCATCACCCTGCAGGGCAACGTCAAGGTGGAGCCCGAGCCTGAGCAGCCCCATCTGACGCTGATGCTCCGCGACCGCAGCGGCAATCCCGTGCCCAACACGGACATGACGCTGATGGCCGCCGGCGAAACCTGGCAGGTGAAGACCCACTACGACGGATCGGTTCACCTGTGGGGGGTGGAGCTGCCGGAGGGCGCGTCGGTGGCGGCGTCCCACGGGGATACGGTATACACCGCCGTGGTGGTGGATCACCGGGCGGATGCCAATCCGGGGCTGAGCATCACGCAGGTGCAGGCCGAGGATCTGCCGGACGGCTCCATCCGCGTGACCTGGCAGTGCCAGGGCGCGGGGAGCGCGGGGGTGCAGGTGCTGCCCGGGCAGACCTACATGCCGGACACCTGGGTGGAGCAGGCGGAGCGGTATCCCGCCGAGGGCGGCGAGGCCGTGATCACCGGCGTTGCGCCCGGTGCGGACGTGACCCTGCGGGTCTACGCCGCATCGGCCATGGGCGCGGCGCTGACGGAGCAGTCCGCCGACGGCTTCCAGTTCAGCGAGGCGATCACCCATCATCACCGGGGCCCCTGGACGCCGGTGGCGTCCTCCGCCAATGCGCGCTACACGGGCCGGGCGTACAGCACGCCCCTGACCCTTCCTGAGGGCGCGGAGGTGACCTACACCGGGCAGCAGCTCAACCAGGACGGCGTGCCGGTGCAGGTGGGCAGCTATGTGATGCACGTGACCATCCGCGAGGATAACGCCACCTATCTGCCGGGCGTGGTGGACGTGCCCTTCGCCATCACGAAGGTGCCGCTGACCATCATCCCCGACCCCAATCAGGAGAAGTACCAGGGTGAGACGGACCCCGCGTTCACCTGGGAGGTGAAGGGCCTGCTGGAGGGCGACGAGCTGTCCGGCGAGCTGCTGCGGCAGCAGGGCGAGGAGCCGGGCAACTACGCCTTCACGCTGGAGGGCTTCGACCCGGCGGATTACTACACCCTGTCGCTGAAGGGCGACGCGCCGGTGTTCACCATTCTGCCCGTGACGAGCGGCGGCATGTTTGTGGGCTACACCTTCGGCAAGCTGACCCCCGTGCGGCAGGAGATCGTCCGCGGCGACGGCCGGAGCGTGGCTGTCACCCTGGCCACGCGGGACAGCCTGGTCATCAACAACAGCATCATCGGCAGCGTGGTGTGCGACAAGACCACCGCGCAGCCCCGCTTGTTCCTGCCCTCGCTGAGCTACAGCGCGGAGGCGGACGAGGTGCTCCTGCGCATCCGCTGCGAGGCGGAGCAGAACCCGGACGGCGGCTACGTCACCGATCAGGACGGCAAGCTGGCCTGGGGCGGGCGCACCCTGCGCCTGAGCTGGCTGGGCGCGCGGCGGATGAATCAGCTGGGGGTGAACGCCGTCAGCCTCATGAACGACGGCGCGGCCCTGACCCTTCACCTGGACGACCTGCTCAGCCAGGACATGCAGGACACGGTGAACGCCTGCGGCGGCAGCCTGAAGACGGTATGGTTCCGCATGGAGGCGCTGCCCGGGGCGGCGCTGCCCGACGACCTGCAGCCCCTGCAGCCCGTGACCGGCGGCTGGCGCATGGGGGTCTATATGGTGGTGGACGGCCAGGACATCGACGTGACGGATCTGCTGCCCAGCCTGACGGCCTCGGTGGAGCTGGAAACGCTGGCGGCGCTGCTCACGGACATGAACCAGTACGACGAGGATGCCTTCCCGGCCCGGTTCGGCCTGGGGGCGTGGCAGCAGGAATCGGCCATGACGCTGGAGACGGCCTTTGTGCAGCCCTACACGGAGAGCGAATCGGCTGCGTCCTGGCCCCGGCTGATGGACACGGCCCGCTACCTGATCGCGCCCCTCCAGGGGGAAAGCATTCTGTGCGTAACCCTTGCGGACTAATCACCGACCCCCTCCCAGAGATCGCGGCAGCGGAAAAGGGTCAAGGGGCGATGCCCCTTGCGCGGGTGCAGGGGCGGCGTTAGCCCCTGCGCAGGTCTGGGCGGCAGCCCAGGCGCAACACAAAAAAATATAAAATTGGAACGCAAAGAATCCAGAGTTTCCAAGCAGGCGACGAAGTTCGCCCGCGTTGGAAACGGCAGGTTCCGCGCATTGCAAGGGAACGAACACGTCCTGCGGGCATGCGCGCATTGCAAGGGAACGCACAATCCTGCGGGCATGTGCGCCCATAGGGAACGCCCCATTCTGCGGGGCATGCGCCCGTTGGGAATGCACGATCCTGCGGGGGCATATGCGCCATGGGGTACGCGCCATTCTGCGGGACAGACGCGTATTTTGGGAACGCATAATCCTGCGGGCCTGTGCGCCCATTGGTACGCGCCATTCTGCGGGGCAGACGCGCAATTTGGGAACGCACAATCCTGTGGGCATGTGCGCCCAGTGGGACGCGCCATTCTGCGGGGACAGACGCGCAATTTGGGAACGCATAATCCTGCGGGCCTGTGCGCCCAGTGGGACGCGCCATTCTGCGGGGCAGACGCGTACTTTGGGAACGTACAATCCTGCGGGGGCATATGCGTCCATGGGGTACGCGCCATTCTGCGGGGCAGATGCGCAATTTGGGAACGCACAATCCTGCGGGCATGTGCGCCCAGTGGGACGCGCCATTCTGCGGGGAATACGCGTATTTTGGGAACGCATCATCCTGCGGGGCATGCGCCCGTTGGGAAAGCACGATCCTGCGGGGGCATATGCGTCCATGGGGTACGCGTCATTCTGCGGGGCAGACGCGTATTTTGGGAACGCACAATCCTGCTGGCATGTGCGCTCATTGGTACGCGCCATTCTGCGGGAGCAGACGCGCACTTTGGAACACACTATCCTGCGGGGACAGACGCGCATGTTGGGCACGCTCCATCCTGCGGGGCATGCACCCATCGGGCATGCCCCACCCATCGCGGCAAGCGCGCCCACAGGGCACGCCCCATCCGCCCGCACTGCGCCAGCCACATCCTCCGGAGCGCAGACCCCGACTTCCACAATCAAGCAGCGCGCCGGAATCCATCCGACGCGCCGCCCTCCATCGTTCGCAGACAGCAAAGGCGATGCAGCCATGTACACTGCATCGCCTTTTGCTATGGACAGTATGCAACGCCTCAGCGCTGAACCTCCTCGATCATTTCCAGCACCCGGCGGGTGCCGTCGGCGGGAGGCGCGGCGTGAAGGGCTTCGGTCAGCTGCTCCCGGGAGGCCCAGGTGTCGTCAAGGGCCTTGACCAGGGTGTCGGCGGTCATGTCCTCCTGCAGCAGCACATGGGCCAGACCGCGCCTTTGCAGGCTTTGGGCGTTGAGAATCTGATCCCCCCGGCTGGCGCCCTTGGGATAGGGGACCAGCAGCATGGGCTTGCACAGGGCCTGGAACTCGCACAGGGCGTTGCTCCCCGCCCGGGACAATACCAGATCCGCGCAGGCCAGCGCGTCGGGCAGCTCCGCGTCCAGGAACTCCAGCTGCCGGTAGCCGGCAACGCCCTGCAGCGCCTCGTCCAGGTTGCCCTTGCCGCAGATGTGCGCCACGTCAAACCTGTCCGTCAGCCGGGGCAGCGCTTCCCGCAGCGCCTTGTTCACTGCCTGCGCGCCGGAGGATCCGCCCATCATCAGCAGGATGGGCCGGCTGCCGTCGAAGCCCAGATGCGTCAGCCCCCGGGCACGGCTGCCCCGGAACAGCTCCGGCCGCAGGGGTGTGCCGGTCATTTCGGCCTTGGGGCCGAGGGCCTGGGCGCACTCCGGGAAGGTGGTGGCGATCCTCCGGGCGAAGGGCGCGCAGAGCCTGTTGGCCAGGCCGGGGGTCAGATCGCTCTCGTGGCAGACCACCGGCACCCGGTGCAGCCACGCGCCGAATACCACCGGCACCGCCACAAAGCCCCCCTTGCTGAACACCACGTCGGGCTTGATTTTTCCCATGAGAAGGGCGGACTGGAAGGCCCCCGCGATCACCTTGAAGGGGTCGATGAAATTCTGCCAGGAGAAATAGCGGCGCAGCTTGCCGCTCTGCACGGCGTGGTAGGTCACCCCGGGCACGCTGCGGATCTTCTCCGCCTCCATGCCCTTCTCCGTGCCGATGTAGTGAATCTCGTAGCCCGCCTCCTTCAGGTGGGGGATCAGCGACAGGTGCGGGGTCACGTGACCCAGCGTGCCGCCGCCGGTGAGAACGATTTTCTTCATGCGGAGCGTCTCCTTCCTCCTGTGCAGCGCTAAACGGACGCAAGCGTCCTCCCATGATGATATAGCCGATCGCGGCGTCTGTCAAGAGGCGGCGGGCTTGCAATCCCGCCCGGCGGATGGTACAATCGGAGTATATGCGGAAAGGAGGATGTCCATGCTGGGTCTGGTGATGGAAGGCGGCGCCATGCGGGGACTGTTCACCGCGGGCGTCATGGACGTGATGATGGAGCAGCATCTGCGGGTGGATGGGGCCATCGGCGTATCGGCGGGGGCGGTGTTCGGCTGCAACCTGAAGTCCGGACAGCCCGGCCGCGTCCTGCGCTACAACACCCGCTACTGCCGGGACTGGCGCTACGCCAGCTTCCGCTCGCTGCTGCTGACGGGGAATCTCTACGGGGAGAGGTTCTGCTATCACGACATCCCCGAGCGGCTGGATCCCTTCGATACCGCGGCCTTCGCGGCGGATCCCATGGCGTTCTACTGCGTGTGCACCAACGTGGATACCGGCGAGCCCGTCTATCACCGGTGTGAAAAGGGCGGCGCGGAGGATCTGCGGTGGCTGCAGGCATCGGCCAGCATGCCGCTGGTATCCCGGGTGGTGAAGGCGGACGGCCTGCGCCTGCTGGACGGCGGGGCGTCGGATTCCATTCCGCTCAGGGCCTTCGAGAATATGGGCTACGGGCGGAACATCGTGATTCTCACCCAGCCGGAGGGCTACGTCAAGGAGCCCAACAGCCTGCTGCCGCTGATGCGCGTGTGGCTCAGGCGGTATCCGAAGCTCATCGGGGCCATGGCCAGCCGCCATGAGCGCTACAATGAGGCGACGGCCTACGTCTGGGCCCGGGAGCAGGCCGGGGCGTGTCTGGTGATCCGTCCGCCCCAGGCCCTGGACGTGCGTCAGGTGGAGAAGGATCCGGAAAAGCTGCGGGCAGCCTATCGCCTGGGCCGGGAGACGGCGGAGGCGCGGCTGGAGGAAATCCGTACATTCATCAGGGAGGCGACGAGGGCATGAACGTGGTGGTCATGGATGCGCAGGGCGGCGGCATGGGCCGCATGCTGGTGGAGGCGCTCAAGCGGGAAATGCCCGAGCAGCCGGTGATCGCCGTGGGCACCAACGCCCTGGCCACCTCGGCGATGCTGCGGGCAGGGGCGGATCAGGGGGCAACGGGGGAAAACGCCATCCGCGTCTGCGCGAAGAGGGCGGATCTGATTCTGGGGCCCATCGGCATGGTGCTGTGCGACGCCATGCTGGGGGAGGTCACGGCGGGCATGGCCTGCGCCGTGGCCAGCAGCCCGGCCCACAAGATCCTTCTGCCGGTGAGCCGCTGCCAGGTGACGGTGGCGGGCGTGAGGAAGCAGACCCTGACCGAGGCCGTGGAGGCCGCCGTGCAGGAGGCTGTGAGCCGCCTCCGGCAGGCATAGGGCGAACCACCCGGCCGCGGCAGGGAAAACGCGGGCGCGCAGGAGCCGGCCGGCGATGCGCTTTGCCGGGATGTCCCTTCCCTGCCGGGACGCCAGCAGAAAAAGACCGCCGTTCTCACCGGGAGAGCGGCGGTCTTTTGCGTGGGGATTACGGCTCCTGGGGCAGCTCGGTGAAGACCATGGCGTCGGCGTCCTTGCTGGTGTTGCCGTAGAGAACCTGGATGGTCGGCTGCTGGCGCATGCGGTACAGCAGCGCCGAGGAGGGCCCGCCGTCCAGGTTGTAGGCCCATTCCGGCGCGATTTTCTCCAGCAGGAAGTCCACGCAGGAGGTGACGGGCAGCCCGCCGCCCTTGGAGGTGACGGTGAGCAGCACGTAATTGTTGTCGTCCTTTTTGGCGATGATGGTGCGGATGGCCTTGCGGTTGGCGAAGGCCCAGCTGCGGTCGAGGATGTCCTGACCGTCCTGGATCAGCGGGCATTCCACGTAGAACGACCAGGTCTGGGTGGGATTGCCGGCAAGGACGGAATCGTTGTCCTCGCCCACGTGCAGGTGCAGGCCGTCCGCTTGCAGGGTCAGGCCGTAGTACGCCACGCCCTCCAGGTTGCGGAAGATTTCCCCGTCGGTGATGGTCAGGCTGCCCAGGGGGGTGTAGTGGTAGTCCTCGCTGACGCCGGGGTAGTTTTCCGGGATCCAGGGGAAGATCGGGCTGACGTAGCCGCTGCCGTTGATGGCCAGCGCCGCGCCGTCGATGGTGGCGGCCATGTCCGAGGGATAGGCCAGGGATTCCTCCCACACGGCGGTGGCCTTGCGGATCTGCCGCCCGGGATCGACCATCCAGACCCGCGTCAGGTAGCAGGTGACCCCCTCAAGGGTGAAGCGCACGATGTCATAGCGCAGGGTATCGGTGTCATAGGAGATGACGGTGTCGCCCGCAACGCCCGGGGTGTACACGGGCAGGGGCTCGGCCAGGGCGTGCAGGGGCAGAAGCATCACCAGCAGGGCAAGGGCGAAGAAGCGTTTCATGCAGGATCCAACCTTTCCATGGGTTCGTGGGGCGCGCATCCGCCGCCGCTGAGCCTATTATAGCAGATTCCGCCCCGCCGCGCAACGCGCATACCGTCACGGCCGGCTGGACAGGCTGATGGGGACATCACCTGAGGGGAGGCAGCGTCATGCCCATCATCGCCACCGTGGACGGCAACACCGCCGTCAGCCACATCGCCTATGCCATGACCGACGCGGCAGCCGTCTATCCCATCACGCCCTCCAGCCCCATGGCGGAGCTGGCGGACGAATGGGCTGCCCGGGGGCGGAAGAACCTGTTCGGCCAGACGGTGCGGGTGATGCCCATGCAGTCCGAGGCCGGCGCGGCCGGAGCCCTCCACGGGCTGATGCGCGCGGGCGCGCTGGGCTGCAGCTTCACCGCCAGCCAGGGGCTTCTGCTGATGATCCCCGACATGTACAGGCTGGCGGGGGAGCTGCTGCCGGCGGTGCTTCACGTCAGCGCCCGGGCGCTGAGCACACATGCCCTGTCCATTTTCGGCGACCAGAGCGACGTGATGGCCTGCCGCCAGACGGGATGGGGCATGCTGTGCAGCGGCTCGGTGCAGGAGGCGGCGGACATGGCGCTGACGGCGCATCTGGCGGCGCTGGAGGGGTCGGTGCCCTTTCTGCACTTCTTCGACGGCTTCCGCACCAGCCATGAGCTCGGGCGGATCTCCCTGCCCACCATGGAGGAGCTGGCCCGCCTGATGCCCTGGGACAGGGTGGAAGCCTTCCGCGCCGGGGCCATGAATCCGGAGCATCCCATGCAGTCCGGCACGGCGCAGAACCCCGACGTGTATTTCCAGAACCGGGAGGCCGGCAACCGCTTCTACCAGGCGCTGCCGGGCGTGGTGGAGGGGTGCATGGCCCGGGTGGCGGAGGTCACCGGCCGGCGGTACCATCTGTTCGACTACGCCGGCGCGCCGGATGCGGAGCGGGTGATCGTCATCATGGGCTCGGGCGGGGAGACGGCGGAGGAAACCGTCCTGCATCTGCAATCCCTGGGGCAGAAGGTGGGCGTGGTGAAGGTGCGGCTGTTCCGGCCCTTCTCCCGGGAGCGGCTGCTGGAAGCCCTTCCGCCCACGGTGAAGGCCGTGGCGGTGCTGGATCGCACCCGGGAGCCCGGCGCGCCGGGGGAGCCCCTGTACATGGACGTGTGCGCCGCGCTGTACGGCACGGGCCGGGCGGTGCAGGTCACCGGCGGACGCTACGGCCTTGGGGGGAAGGACTTCACCCCGGCGCAGGTGAAGGCCGTGCTGGACAATCTGGCGGGGCCGATGAAGTCACCCTTCACCGTGGGCATTGTGGACGACGTGACCCGCCTGAGTCTCCCGCTGGAGGAGGACTTCGACCCGGCCCCCGCGGGCAACATGACCTGCCGGCTCTACGGCTTCGGCTCCGACGGCACGGTGGGGGCCTGCAAGCGGGCCGTCAAGCTCATCGGCGACCATACGGACAGCCATGTGCAGGCCTTCTTCGCCTACGATTCCCGCAAGTCCGGCGGGCTGACGGTCAGCCACCTGCGCTTCGGCCCGCAGCCCATCCACAGCGCGTACCTGACCGTCCACGCGGATTACGTGGCCTGCCACAATCCGGCCTGGGTGGGGCAGTTCGACATGGTTTCCTGCCTGAAGGAGGGCGGGATCTTCCTGCTGAACTGCCCCTGGACGGCCGATGCGCTGGATGCGCGCCTTCCTGGGCGGATGCGCCGGACGCTGGCCCGCAGGAAGGCCCGCCTGTACCTGCTGGACGGGAACGGGCTTGCGGAGCAGTGCGGCCTGGGGCGGAAAATCAGCATGATCATGCTGGCGGCGTTCTTCCGCCTGACGGGCGCGCTGCCCTATGCGCAGGCGGCGGCGCTGCTGGAGCGGGACGCGGAGACGGCCTTTGCCCGGCAGGGGGAGGACGTGGCGCGGCGGAACCGGGAGGCCATCCGCCGGGCGGGGGATGCGCTGAGGGCGGTGGAGATCCCCGCCGCCTGGCTGGACGCGCCGGAGGAGGATTCCCCCCGGGCGCCGGAGGACGACTACGTCCGCCGGTTCATCCGGCCCATCATGGCCCAGGAGGGCGACAGCCTGCCGGTGAGCCTGTTTCATCCGGCGGGTTTTGTCCCCACGGCCACCTCCCGCCATGAGAAGCGGGGCGTGGCGGCGATGGTGCCCCGATGGCTGGCGGAGAACTGCATCCAGTGCGGGCTGTGCGCGATGGTCTGTCCCCACGGGTGCATCCGGCTGTTCGCAACGGGGAAGGAAAGCGTGCCGCCGGGCCTGACCACCCTGCCCGGCAGGGGGCGGGAGCTTGCGGGCAGGCGTCTGCGGGTGCAGGTGTCGCCCCTGGACTGCACCGGCTGCACCAGCTGCGCCCGGGCCTGTCCCGCGCCGGAGAAGGCCCTGGTCATGGCGCCCGCCGATATCCAGCGCGCCGAACAGGCCCACTGGGAATGGGCCATGTCCCTGCCGGATTTCCATCCGCGGCGGCGGGATACGGTGCAGTCCAGCCAGCTGTGCCGGCCGCTGTTCGAGTTTTCGGGAGCCTGCGCGGGCTGCGGCGAAACGCCCTACATCAAGCTGATCACCCAGCTCTTCGGCGACAGGCTGCTCATCGCCAACGCCACGGGGTGCTCGTCCATCTACGGCGGCAGCGCGCCCACCTGCCCCTACGCCGTCGACCAGCGGGGCCACGGCCCTGCCTGGGCCAGCAGCCTGTTCGAGGACAACGCGGAATTCGGCCTGGGGCTGCAGGCGGCGGTGAAGCAGCGGCGGCAGCGTCTGGCGGAGGCGGTGCGCGCCCTGGCGGAGGAGCAGGCGGGGGATATCCGCCGGGTTTGCGGGGAATGGCTCGGGGGGATGGACGACGCGGACGTCTCCCGCCGGGCCGGGGAGAGGCTGCGGGCCATGTGCGCCGCGCTGGATTCCGATGCGGCCCGGGCGGTTGTGCGCAGCGCGGATCTGCTGGTGAAGAAGTCCGTGTGGATCATCGGCGGGGACGGCTGGGCGTACGACATCGGCTTTGGCGGGGTGGATCATGTGCTGGCCACGGGCGAGGACGTGAACCTGCTGGTGCTGGACACGGAGGTGTACGCCAACACGGGCGGACAGGCGTCCAAGGCGACGCCGGCGGGGGCCATGGCGAAATTCGCCGTGGCGGGCAAGCGCACCGCCCGCAAGGATCTGGGCCGGATGGCCATGTGCTATGAGCATGCGTATGTGGCGCAGGTGTCCATGGGCGCGAGCCCCGCGCAGCTGATCCGCGCGCTGGTGGAGGCGGAGAGCTATCCGGGGCCGTCGCTGGTGATCGCCTACGCGCCGTGCATCAATCACGGGGTGGATCTGCGCCATGCGCAGGAGGAAATGCGCCGGGCGGTGGAAAGCGGCTACTGGACACTGTACCGGCGGGATCCGCGGAGAAAGCCTGCGCTGGTCATCGACAGCAAGGCTCCCGAGGGAGACTACCGCGCGTTCCTGGAGGGAGAGACGCGGTACGCGGCGCTGGCGCGGCAGTCGCCGGAGGAAGCGGAGCGGCTGTTCCGGCAGAGCGGGGAGGACGCCCTCCGCCGCCGGGAAGCGCTGGAGGCCCTGCGGGAGGAATGATGGCCTCTTGCGGCCTGTTTGCGCCGGTTGGGTGATGGGCCTATGCCCGTGGCGCGGGCAGGGGCGTTCCCCGTTCCGCAGATCAATCTGCCCCTTGCCCTCGTACAGAAAATGCAATATAATGGATGAAAGAAGATGAGCGGAGGGGATTCCTATGCGCTGTCAGTACTGCAACTGCACCGAAAGCAAGGTCATTGATTCCCGGCCCACGGAGGAGGGCAACAGCATCCGGCGCCGCCGGGAATGCGTGGGCTGCGGCCGGCGATTCACGACGTATGAGAAGATCGAGCAGCTGCCGCTGATGGTGGTCAAGCGGGACGGCCGCCGGGAGCCCTTCGACGCGACGAAGATCAAGGGCGGCATCATCCACGCCTGCGAGAAGCTGCCCGTATCCCTGCAGCAGATCGACGCCATGACCGCCCGCGTCGAGCAGAGCGCCTACGCGGCCATGGAGGGCGAGATCCCCAGCCAGCGCATCGGCGACATGGTCATGGCGGAGCTCAAGTCCATCAACGACGTGGCCTACGTCCGCTTCGCCGCGGTGTATCGCAAGTTCACCGACCTGGGCACCTTCATGGACGAGCTGCAGAAGCTGGTCAACGAGTCCAAGCAGCAGGCGGAATAAGCCGCGGAGGGTATGGCCGGCGGGAAATCCGTCCATAATCCCTGCAGACGCCCGCGGGAAACGGGCGCGGCAGGGGGGCCGGCAGCATGCGCAGATGCCTGATCGTGGTGGACTATCAGCAGGAATTCGTGACGGGACGACGGGGCTTCCCGGGGGCGAAGGGGATCGACCGGGCCATTGCCGGGAAAATCCTGGCCTGCCGGGCCGCGGGGGACGATGTGCTCTTCACCCTGGACGCCGCGGGCGGCCCCCGGCTCTACGGGACGGTGGGCGCGTGCCTGATGGCCACGGACCGGGTCTTCCGCAAGGGGGACTACGGCTGCAACGCCCTGTACACGCATCTGCGGCGCACGGCCTACCGGAGCATCGAGGTATCCGGGGTGGTGAGCAGCGTATGCGTACTGGTCAACGCGGTGCTGGCCCGCACGGCGCAGCCCGGCACGCCCGTTCTGGTGGATACGGGCTGCATCGCCGATCCGGACGCGGAGGCGCAGGACGCCGCGCTGCGCCTGATGGCGGGGCTGAACATGCACATTCTGGACAACGGTGTGGAACGGCAGCCCCCGCAGCTGCCGTGAGCATGGAGAAAAAGGAGGGACACACATGAAGAAAATGATCCTGTCTGCCCTGGCGCTGATGCTTTGCCTGTGCTGCGCGGGCGCGGGTCTGGCCGAGGCCGTGGATGACGCATCGGTCTGGTATTACGACGGCGAGTTCTTCGAGAACACGCTCACCGCCCCCCGGACGGCGCAATCGATCATGCGCATCGCCACCCGGTCCGGCCCCGGCACCAACTATGACGAGCTGGGCTCCTACCATCAAGCGGGGTATATCCTCACCGTGCTGTCCCGGGCCTACGATGACCGCAACGGCATCTGGTGGCTGCAGGTGGAGCTGTACTACGGAAGCGAGCCGCGGCGGGTGTACACGGGCCTGAAGCGCGTGGACATCGACATCAACCTTGTGCAGGACGAAGGCGAGCTGTGCTATGCCCAGACGCTCACCCGCTACATCCCCTACTACGGCCCCGGCACCAACTACACCGCGCACAAGGATTACGTCCCCGCATGGACGGTGGGCACTGTGTATGCCTTCGAGAACGGCTGGGTGCAGTTTGAGTATTTCGACGAAGGCAAGCAGCAGTATCGCCGGGTCTGGCTGCCCATCACGTGCATGCACATCTTCGGCGGCGACGACTACTGACGGCGGACGCTGCCTGAAAAGTGGCTCAAGGGCCACTTTTTTTGATGGGCCCGGGCCTGCCGCAGGCGCCCTTCCGCCCGCGCCGCTCCGGAGGAGATCCGGGGCGGCTTTTTTCGCGCGGAAAAATCCGCACATGAGCCGATGGGCTTTGAACCATAATAGATACAGCGCGACGAGGCGGATGCCCTGGAATCAGCGCATGGAAGGATGGACGCCATGACGCACGCTGGCAAGCCCCGTCCCTTTGGGCTCAGGGACAAGGTGGGCTATCTTTTTGGCGATTTCGGCAATGACTTTACCTTTGTCCTGGCCACGGTGATCCTGATGAAGTTCTACACGGACGTGATGGGCGTATCCGCCGGGGCGGTGGGCACGATCATGATGCTCACGCGCTTCATCGACGCGTTCACGGACGTGACCATGGGGCGGATCGTGGACAGACTGCCCCCGGGGAGGGACGGGAAATTCCGCCGGTGGCTGAAGTGGATGTGCGTGCCGGTGGCGGTATCGTCCTTTCTGCTGTACCAGTGGGGCGCGGCGGGCTGGCCCTATGGGGCGAAGGCCGCGTATCTGCTGGCGGCGTATGTGCTGTGGAGCTCGGTGTGCTACACGGGCATCAACATCCCCTATGGCTCCATGGCCTCGGCGATCTCGCCGGAGCCGGGGGATCGGCAGTCCCTGTCCACCTGGCGCACCATGGGCGCGACCCTGGCCAGCGCGGTGATCGGCGTGGTGCTGCCGCTGATGGCCTATGAGAAGCGCGGAGGCGTGGAAACCCTGGTGGGCCCGCGGGTGACGGCGGCGGCGGGGATCTTCTCGGTACTGGCGGTGATCTGCTACCTGCTGTGCTACGCCCTGACGAGCGAGCGGGTGAGCATGCCCGTCAACCATCAGGCCCAGGCGCGCAACTCCGTGGGCCGGATGCTGCGCAACGCCGCCGGCAACCGCGCGCTGCTGTCGCTGATCGCGGCGTCGGTGGTGATGCTGCTGGCGCAGATGATCATGCAGAACATGGCGGGCTACGTCTATCCGGACTACTACAACAGCGCGGCGGCGCAATCGGCCTCCACGCTGCTGATGCTGGGGGGCATGCTGGCGGCCGCCGTGACGGCCAGGCCTTTGGCCGCGCGCTTCGGCAAGGCGGAGGTGAGCGTGGTATCGAACCTGTTCGCGGCGGCGGTGTGCGTGGCGACGTATCTGCTCCGGCCGCGGAGCGTGTGGGTGTTCATCGCCCTGCAGGCGCTGAATTGGCTGGGGCTGGGGGTCTTCTCGATGGTCTCCTGGGCGCTGGTGACGGACGTGATCGACTATTCGGAGATCCGCAACGGCGTGCGGGAGGACGGCACGGTGTACGCGCTGTACTCCTTCGCGCGCAAGGTGGGTCAGGCGGCGGCGGTGGGGCTGACGGGCGCGCTGCTGAGCCTGATCGGCTATGTGCCGGGGGCATCCGGCGGGCAGACGGCGGCGGTGCGGGAGGGGATCTTCGGCATCGCGACGCTGGCGCCGGGGGTGGGCTTCGCGCTGCTGGCGGCGGTGCTGTGGTTCTGGTACCCGCTGCACAAGCGGCAGGTGGACACGAATGTGGCGCTGCTCAAGCGGCGGCGCGAGGGGGACGGGAATGCCTGAGGCGGCGCGTTCCGGGGGCATCGGGGGCTCCGCCGCCAATTTTCGGCACCCGTGCAGGATTCCCAAAGTTCCCGGTAGAATTATTCAATTCAGAACAAATTCGCAGGAAAGCGAGGCGGCATATCCGTGCGGCAAACAGTCAACCTGAATCACAAGTGGGCGTTCACCAAGGATGCGGCGCAGCGGCCTGACCGGCTGCCGGAAACGCGCTACTGGGTCAACCTGCCCCACACCTGGAACGGCATCGACGGTCAGGACGGCGGCGGCGACTACGACCGGCGCCGCTGCTGGTACATCAAGGAACTGAGCCGGGAGGAGATCCCCGCGGCGGAGCGTTACTTCCTGGAAATCAAGGGCGCCAACCTGTCCGCGGACGTGTATGTGGGCGGCAGGCACCTCATGCACCATGACGGCGGATACGCCGCCTGGCGCGTGGACGTCACCGACGCGCTGAAGGACAGCACCCTCATCGCCGTGGCGGTGGACAATTCCCCCAGCGAGACCGTCTATCCCCAGGAGGCGGACTTCACCTTCTACGGCGGGCTGTACAGGGACGTGAGCCTGATCTGTGTGCCGGCGTCCCACTTCGACCTGACGTGCTTCGGCGGCCCGGGAATCGCCGTGACCCCTGCCATGGAGGGCGAGGACGCCCGCGTGACCACCCGGGTCTATCTGACGGACGCCCGGGCGGGCCAGAGCCTCCGCTACACCGTCGCCGACGCCGGGGGCCGCGTCCTGGACGAGGCCACCGTACCCGCGGATCAGACGGCGCACGAGACCATCATTCCCCGCGTCCGCCGCTGGCACGGCCGGAAGGATCCCTACCTGTACGCCGCCCGGGTGGAGCTCATGGAGGACGGCCAGGTGCTGGACAGCGTCGGCACGCGCTTCGGCTGCCGCAGCTTCCGCATCGACCCGGAGGAGGGCTTCATCCTCAATGGCGAATCCTATCCCCTGCGGGGCGTGAGCCGGCATCAGGATCGGCCGGACATCGGCAACGCCCTGCTGCCCGAGCATCACCGGGAGGATATCGACCTGATCTGCGAGGTGGGCGCCACCACCGTCCGCCTGGCGCATTATCAGCATGACCAGTACTTCTACGACCTGTGCGACGAGCGGGGCCTGGTCGTGTGGGCGGAAATCCCGTACATCTCCCGGCACATGCCCGGCGGACGGGAGAACACCATCAGCCAGATGAAGGAGCTGATCATCCAGAACTACAACCATCCCAGCATCGTGGTCTGGGGCCTGAGCAACGAGATCACCATGCGGGAGGCCGAGGATCCCGACCTGATCGAGAATCACCGCATTCTCAACGACCTGTGCCATGACATGGACAAAACCCGCCTGACCACCATGGCCGTGGTGTCCATGTGCGACATGCACGCCACCTACATCAGGATTCCCGACGCGGTGAGCTACAACCATTACTTCGGCTGGTACGGCGGGGATACGTCCATGAACGGCCCCTGGCTGGACAGATTCCACCGGGAGCTGCCGGACGTTCCCATCGGCGTGAGCGAGTACGGCTGCGAGGCGCTGGACTGGCACACCTCCAACCCCGTGCAGGGCGACTATACCGAGGAATACCAGGCCTACTACCATGAGGAGCTGATCCGGCAGCTGTTCAGCAGGAAGTATCTGTGGGCCACCCATGTGTGGAACATGTTCGACTTCGGCGCGGACAACCGCTCCGAGGGCGGCGAGAACGGCCAGAACCACAAGGGTCTGGTGACCTTCGACCGCAAGTACAGAAAGGACGCCTTCTACGCCTACAAGGCCTGGCTGAGCGACGAGCCCTTCGTGCACATCTGCGGCAAGCGCTACGTGGATCGGGTGGAGGACGTGACGAAGGTGACGGTCTACTCCAACCAGCCGGAGGTGGAGCTGCTGGTGAACGGGCGGAGCCTGGGACGCCGGCGGGCGGAGGATCACTTCTTCCGTTTCGACGTGCCCAATGAGGGTCAGAGCCGTCTGCAGGCCGTGGCGGGGGACTGCACGGATGAGAGCGTCATCCGCAGGGTGGCGGTGTTCAACGAGCGCTACCGGCTCAAGGAGAAGGGCGCGGTGCTGAACTGGTTCGACGTGACCGCGCCGGAGGGCTGCTTCTCCCTGAACGACAGGGTGGGGGACGTGATGGCCAATCCGGAAGGCGCGGCGCTGTTCAGCCGGCTGATGAAGCAGGTGATGACCGCCCCGGCCGGCAAGGGCCTGGAGATGACCCCGGTCATGCTGGAGATGATGAACGGCTTCACGGTGCTGCGGCTGACCAGCATGATGAGCACCATGGGCATCACCTTCACCAGGGAGCAGCTGCTGGAGCTGAACGAGCGGCTGAACCACATCGCCCGGTGAGGCAATACAATACCGGTTGCATGACAAAAAGCGCCGCCTGTCCCTGAAAAAGGGGCAGGCGGCGCTGACGTCTGCAGACAGCGGCGCGCGCAAAGGCCGCGATAGCGTGCAGGCAGACGCGGTGAATACGGCTGACGTCAGTGTCAGCCGCGGAATCCATCATCCGGAATAGGGGATGTGAAAGAAACCACGATCCGATATATGGACTGTGGGAAGGAGAAGAGAGTGTTACCGATCCCAGTTGCGCACGGTGTCCTGGGCAAGGCGGAGGAACTCGCTCAGCTTGGCGCGATCGTGCTCGCTCAGGCCCTCGGGCATTCGCTGATCAAAGGTGTGGAGACTGGCGCTGAGAAGATACTCAGGTGTAACATTCAGCGTGTTGCAGATCGCCACCAGCGTCTCCAGGCTGGCCACGCGGGTACCCCGCTCAATGTGTCCCAGGAAGGAGGCGGAAATACCGACCTTCTCCGCCAACTGTTCCTGCGTGAGCGACTGCTGACGACGTACCGTCCTGACCCGGTTTCCAAGATCCTTGTAATCCATGTAATACGCCTCCAACAATGTTCTCAATGCTTCGAGAGGCGCAGGCCTGTTCGCCGGAAAAAACAGCCGGGCTATGCACTTGGCCCTGTGATACACCCCTCTATCATTATTATTGATGATCTGTGAGATTTTTTCAAGTGACATATGGCAGGGAAAAGTGATATTTTGCGCTTTTTTTGCGTTTTTCCTGAAGAAGTTTTTTTCTCCGGGGGCTGTACAATTGTCATCCGGCATGGTATAATACCACTCGAAACCCAGCCAGGTATGCAAAGTTCAGTCCTCCTTTGGTTATCCAAACCAATGTCGGGAACCGTGGAACTGCTTGATGGCGTTGGTATGGGTGACAATATTTGAGGAGGTTTTCCACCATGTATCAGGACAAGACCCTCACCTGCCGTGACTGCGGCAACGAATTCGTGTTCTCCGCTTCCGAGCAGGCCTTCTTCGCCGAGAAGGGCTTCCAGAACGAGCCCTCCCGCTGCCCCGCCTGCCGCGCTGCCCGCCGTGCTGCCAATGGCGGCGCTTCCGCTCCCCGCCAGATGTACGAAGTGATCTGCGACGGCTGCGGCTGCACCACCCAGGTGCCCTTCCAGCCCCGTGGCGACCGTCCCGTGTACTGCCGCGAGTGCTTCGAGGCCCAGCGCGCCAACCGCTTCTGATGCGGCTGTGCGGCTCTGCCGCGAATGGGGCTTGACCCCGCACCATGAGGGAGGCTTCCGGTTCCTGGCCGGGGGCCTTCCTTTTTTACGACCGATAAGGAGGCTCAGCCCATGGACAAGCCCTGTGGGGATATGATCGTCAACCTGACGCGCCTGCCGGATCTGCCGCCGCTGCCCGAGGGCGTGCGGATCTGCCGGGCCATGGCCGCGGATCACGGGCGGATACTGGACTTCATCGGCCGGCGCTTCAGCGACAACTGGGTGCAGGAGGCGGATGCGGCGCTGTCGGCCCTGCCCGCCCGCTGCCTGATCGCCGTGAAGGATGGGCAGATTCTGGGCTTCTGCTGCTGGGACGTGTCGGCGCTGGATTACTTCGGGCCCATCGGCGTGGACGAGGCCGCCCGGGGGACGGGCATCGGCACGGCGCTGCTCATCCGCGCCCTGCAGCACATGCGCGATGCGGGCTATGGCTACGCGGTCATCGGCTGGGTCAGCGACGCGGCGGACTTCTACCGCCGGACCGTGGGCGCGCAGTTCATCCCCGGCGGCGAGCCGGAGAACACCGTTTACGCCAGCATGCTCATGTTCAGCTGAGACGCCGGGCAGCGATGCCCGCGGAAAAACGCAAGGCCGCCGGAGCGGGGGGATTCGCCCTCCTGCCGGCGGCCTTTGTGCGTTTTTGGGAATCACTTGCCGCCCAGCAGCCGGTTCAGCGGGCTGCGGTAGACCTGGATGGCCTTGGCGGGGCACATCTCCTGACAGCAGTAGCAGCGGATGCACTTGCGGTAATCGTAACGGGCCTTCCTTCCGTTGCCGGAATGGACGGCCTTCTCCGGCACGGGGCAGGCCTCCTGGCAGATGCCGCAGGCCACGCACCTGCGCCTGTCCACCCGCGGGCGGTGCTGCAGAAAGGGCAGCAGCGGCATCACGCGGAACAGCAGGCCCTTCTTCATCACCCCGCGGAACACGTCGAAGTCCGGCTTGCCCCAGCGGCGGGCGGCTTCGGCCACGGTCATTTCGCCCTCGGGGGTCAAGACGGCGATGCGGTCGTGATCCATCACCCCAAGGCCGGACTGCTGGCCGCTCACGCAGGTGGGCACCGTGGCGGGATCCAGGTTCACCAGCGCGGCAAAAACGCTGTCCAGCGCCACGGGATCGGCGGAAAAGAGCAGCACGTTCATGCTCACGGGCGTGCCGGAGGTGGGGCCGTTGCCCTCCATGGCCACCACGCCGTCCATGACGTGCAGCCGGGGGGCGACGCATTTCTGCAGGTCGCAGAGCATATCGGCGAAGATCTCGCTGTTGGGATACTGGGCGTGGCCGGTGGCCTTGTTGACCCCGCAGACGCAACCGTAGAGGTTCTTCACCGCGCCGGTGATGCGCTCAAGGGCATGGGTCTTCATCTTGCAGACGCTGATCATCGCGTCGGCCTCCTGCACGCCGTGGCACAGGTAGAAGCTGCGGGCCGTCTGCCCCGCGGGGAAATGCACCACGCTGCCGCCGTCGAAATCGGCGCGGGCCACGCCCAGCCGCTGCGCGGCATCGGCGATGCCGCAGGCCTGGGCGGCTTTGGCGGGGGTGGTGGAGGGATTGCCGGGGCTGTCGCCGTAGGACAGATGGGTGCAGCCCTCATCCACCAGCAGCTGCGCCACCGCCTCGAACACGGCGGGATGGGTGGTGACGGCCTTCTGGGGCAGGGCGCGGCCCAGCAGGTTGGGCTTGAGGAGGATCCGTTCCTCCGGGCGGACGAAGGCGCCGATACCGCCCAGCAGCCCGACGCCCTGCCGGACGGCCTGGTTGACCCGGGGCTGATCGTAGGTATCCAGGGGGATAAGGGCGACCGGATGCTTCTCCATGGGGATGCAGCCTTCCTTCTCTGTGAATGTCTGCCTGCATTATAGCACAACCCCTCCGCCGCTGAAAAGCCCGGGGTCAGCGAAACTTTTTCGCCCGTTCGCGCCGATTCGACAAAAGAAGTCAATCTTCGTCGTTGCATCCTGTCGCAAAATCCGTTATGCTGATGCTGCACCACGAAAGGATACGGAGGGATCGGACAATGCGTACGAGCAACATTTCCTGCAGGCTGCTGCAGCGCAGGGCGGAAGCGGCCTGGGAGCAGGGCGACAGGACGGAAGCACTGCGGATGAGCGGCTATGTGGACGCGATGATGCTGGAGGGCATGCGGCGGGGCAGGCAAAGGGCGGCCGGCGCGGAGGAAGTACCCTCGTCCGCGCCGGCGGAGGGGACGGAGCGCCAGAGCGCCGGCGAGGCAGCGGCAGCGCCCGGCGTCAGCCCGGATGCCGGCAGGGAGGGCGCCGTCCTGTGACGCGCGGATGAAGCGGGCGTATCACCCTTTGCAGGGCCATGAAATTGACGAACTTTTACACAGAAGCCCGTTTCGCTCTTGTGAATGCGCGTCATTTGCGGTATAATACTTTGGTCCCAACACCGATACTGACGCCGCAAAGGAGTAAACGCGTTGAATATGGATAGAAATGATCCCATGAGCCAGGGCTACGGCTCCGACAACGGTGAACAGCAGTACATGACGCCCGCGGAGGGCGGGCAGACGCCCTACCGCCGTCAGCGCCGCAGCGACCGCTATCATGCGGAGGAGGTTCCGGCCCCTGCCGCGGACGCGCAGCCCCGGGAGCCGCAGGAGATCCAGCCTGCCCGCACCGGCCGCAGCGCCGCCCGCCGGGGCGCGCCGGGGGTGCAGTATGTCTCCGGCGGGGAGCCTGCCCAGGGCGTGCCGCGCCCCGCGGCGCTGAGCCGCGCCCAGCAGCAGCCTGCCCAGGGCCAGCGGCAGCAGCCGCGCAGGCCGGTGGAAGCGCCGGGCTACAGCCAGCAGCAGCCGCTGCGCGCGCGCCAGACCGTGCCGCAGGACGCGCCCCGGCCGCCGCGCCGCGTCACGCCCCAGGAGGAGTATGACGACGACGACTGGGAGGAGCAGCCCGTCAGGAAGCAGCCCCGCCGCAAGGGTCACGGCGCGCTGGTGGCGGTGGTGATCATCGTGCTGGTGCTGGCGCTGGCGGTGCTGGGCTTCATCCTGATTCCCGAGGATGACAGCACCCTCGGCCAGCTGAAGCAGACCGTCACCGATCAGCTGGGCAGCCTGCTGGGCAAGGAGACCGCGCCGGAGGCCGAGGCCTACGACCTGTCCGCCGCGCCCACGCAGGGGGCCGCGCCCATTGACGTGGCCTTCACGCTGACCACCAGCCTGTCGGTGGAGGGCGTGCGCATGGTGGATGAGGACGGCGTGCCGCTGAGCACCTCCACAGCCTTTGCCATGAACAATGCGGATTCCCGCATCTGGATGCTGAGCCTGTCGGTCAGCGACGGGTATGAGGGCCTGGTGCAGGCGCAGATTCAGGCGTCGGACGGCCAGTGGCTGGACACGGGCAAGACCGTGCTGCTGGAGATCGCCTCGGCGCCCCAGGCCCCCGCGACGCCCACCGCGGAGCCTACCGCCACGCCCGTGCCCGTGATGGCCGTGGTGGAGACCGTGCCGCCCACCGAGGCGCCGACCGCGATCCCCACCGAGGCGCCCACCGAGGAGCCCACCGCCACGCCCACCGTGGCGCCGACCTATACGCCCACCCTTGCGCCCACCGAGGCGCCCACCGCGGTGCCTACGGCTGAGCCCACTGCTGAGCCCACCGAGGCGCCCACGCCCACCGTGGCGGTCACCGCCGCGCCCGTGGCCGAGGCCGTCAAGGAGGCCGATCCCAGCCTGATCGGCGAGACGGTCATCTACAACGGCAGCAAGAAGGTGACCTCCTACAGCCGCGACCTGAGCGACGTGCTGCAGATGCCCGCCGCCGATGACTACACCACCCTGCCCTTCGGCGTGATGACCTTCCGGGGCAATGCCTTCCGGCAGAACGCCGCCGTGGGCACCAGCGAGACCATCACCGGCCTGCACCTGGCCTGGACGGCCGAGGCCGGCAGCGTCAAGGGCGCGTCGAGCACCTACTACGGCATCGGCTGGTACGGCCAGCCGGCGATCATCAAGTGGAGCAAGGAGATCCGCGAGAATTCCAACATCGTGGAGGAGAAGCGGACGGTTTCCGCGCTCAAGGAGGTCATCGTGGCCGGCCTGGACGGCATGATCTACTTCCTTGACCTGGACGACGGCCAGCCCACCCGCGAGGCCATCAACGTGGGCTATCCGATGAAGGGCACGCCGAGCATCCATTCGCTGGGGTATCCGGTGATGACGGTGGGCCAGTATGCGAGGAAGATGGCCAGCGGCACGGGGAGCATTGGCCTCAGGTTCTACAACCTGCTGACCCAGGAGCAGATCTACATGATTGACGGCCTGGACGGCGATGCCAAGCGGCCCTATTACGGCGTGGGCGCGTTTGATTCCGCCTCGCTGATCGACCCCAAGACCGATACGGCCGTGTCCATCGGCACCAACGGCATGCTCTACCTGACCAAGCTGAACACCAAGCTGGACGTGGGCGAGTTCAAGCTGACCATCAACCCCGAGTCCGTGGTGATGAAGAGCCGCACCAGCTCCAAGCAGAAGGATTCCTACACGGCGGTGGAATCCTCCCTGGCCATGTACGGCAACTACGCCTTCTACGCGGATATGGACGGCATCCTGCGCTGTGTGGACACCTCGACGCTGACCACCGCCTGGGCCGTGGATACCGGCGACGCGGTGCAGGCCGCCATCGCCCTGGATCTGGATGAGGACGGAACCCTGTGGCTCTACACCGTCAACACCCTGCAGAACCGCACCAAGGGCGACAGCACCATCCGGCGCTTCAACGCCCTCACCGGCGAGGAAAGCTGGAGCGTGGACGTGGGCGTGAGCAAGAGCAAGACCCAGATCACCGGCGGCATGGCCTCGCCCGTGGTGGGCCAGAACACCCTGAGCGATCTGGTGTACTTCACCATGACCGGGCTGAGCAAGGCCGGCACCCAGGCGCTCATCAGCGATGCCGAGGCCGCCGCGCCCGCGCTGCTGCTGGCCCTGGACAAGAACACCGGTGACATCATCTGGATGCAGGAGCTGGACAGCTACTGCTACTCCTCGCCCGTGGCCGTGTACTCCGACTACGGCGACGGCTGGATTGTGCAGGCCACCGGCAACGGTACCCTGAACCTCTACGAGGGCCGCACCGGCGTGCTGGTGGACACCCTGGTGCTGGAGGGCACCATCGAGGCGTCCCCGGCGGTGTACAAGGACATGCTGGTCATCGGCACCACCGGCAAGAACACCAGCTACATCTACGGCGTGAAGCTCAACGCCCTGACGGAGGAGTAAGCCTCCGGGGGGCATCCAACCAACAGCCCGCTGGCCTGCGCGACCGGCGGGCGCTTTGCTACCGAGACGAAGGAGGAAGGCATATGGCGCAGGTGCTTGTGGCCATGGATCAGGGGACGACCAGCTCCCGGGCGGTGGTGTTTGACGCCCAGGGCCGCGTGCTGGCCGCCCAGAGCGTGGAATTTCCCCAGCATTTCCCCCAGCCCGGCTGGGTGGAGCACGATCCCATGGACATTCTCAACTCGCAGGTGCAGGCGCTGCGGCAGGCAGTGGCCATCAGCGGGGTGAACGTGGCGGACATTGCGGCGGTGGGCCTGACCAACCAGCGGGAGACGACGCTGCTGTGGGATCGCGGGACGGGCGAATGCGTACACAACGCCATCGTGTGGCAGTGCCGGCGGACGGCGCCGTATGTGGAGCGGCTGAACCGGGAGGGCATGGCGGAGATCATCCGGGAGAAAACCGGGCTGATCCCGGACGCGTACTTTTCCGGGACGAAGCTGGCCTGGCTGCTGGACACGCTGGGGCTGCGGGAGCGGGCGCGGCGCGGGGAGCTGTGCTTCGGCACGGTGGACAGCTTTCTGGCCTGGCATCTGGTGGAAGGGCGGCCCCACGTGACCGATGCCACCAACGCCAGCCGCACCATGCTCTTCAACCTGGAGCGGCAGGACTGGGACGACGGGCTGCTGGCGATGCTGGACATTCCCCGGGCATGTCTGCCGCGGGTGGTGGATACCAGTGGGGTCATCGGCATGCTGGACGCGGGGGTGCTGGGCCGGCCGATTCCCCTGGCGGCCATGGCAGGGGATCAGCAGGCGTCGCTGTTCGGGCAGGCGTGTCTGACGCCCGGCATGGTCAAGAACACCTACGGCACGGGGTGCTTCATGCTGATGAACACCGGAAGCGAGCTGGCCCGCAGCGCTCACGGGCTGCTGACCACCATGGCCTGGCGGATCGGCGGGAAGCCCAGCTACGCGCTGGAGGGCAGCGTCTTCATGGGCGGGGCGACCATCCAGTGGCTGCGGGACGAGCTGCGCATGCTCGACACCGCCGCCGAGAGCGAGGGCCTTGCCCGCTCGGTGAAGGACACGGGCGGGGTGTATCTGGTGCCGGCGTTCACGGGACTGGGCGCGCCTTGGTGGGACATGTACAGCCGCGGCACGCTGGTGGGCATGACCCGGGGCACCAGCCGGGCGCACATTGTGCGGGCGGCGCTGGAGGCCACGGCGTATCAGTCGGCGGATCTGATGGAGGCCATGGTGCAGGACTGCAGCTTCACGCCCACGCGGCTGCAGGTGGATGGCGGCGGCAGCGCCAACGGCTTCCTGATGCAGTTCCAGGCGGACGTGATGAACATTCCCGTGGTGCGTCCGCGGGTGATGGAGACCACCGCCCTGGGCGCGGCGCTGCTGGCGGGGCTGGCGGTGGGGGTATACGCCACGCCGGAGGACACGGCGAAGGTATGGCATCAGGATCTGTCCTTCGAGCCGATGATGGACGCCCCCCGCCGCGAGGCGCTGATCCGCGGCTGGCGTCGGGCGGTGGATCGGGCCCGGGACTGGGCGGAGCATGACTGACCGGGGCGGAGGCTTCAACTTTCGCGCTTCAACCATGGGTAAAGACTTTTTCCTGACACGCGGATGGCGATGCAATGCATATTCTGTTTTTCAATCATAGTAGTTGAATGGCTGAAGAGGACGTATGCAAAGCCCGCAAACCCTTGATCTGCAAGGCTTTCCGGGTTTCGCGCCGCTCAGCTTTCCCCAAAACAAACCCTCAACTTTCTCTTCAACTTTCCCTGCCAGTCGGGGAAAGCGTGCCGGTACGCGGGGCTGTCACAGCACGCGCGCCGGCTTTTTTGCGAATGTTGCAGCGCGATGGTTGAGGCCGCCGGCAGACGCTGCGCAGGACGAAGCAGGGACGATGCGCTGCAGTCCGGGGCTTCAACTTTTGCGCTGCAACCATGGGCAAGGACTTTTTCCGCTGCACGGACGGCCGCTGTATGGATTCTCTTTTTATTACAAATTATCGTTGAATGGCTGAAGAGGATGGCTGCAAAGCCCGCAAACCCTTGATCTGCAAGGCTTTCCGGGTTTCGCGCCGCTCAGCTTTCCCCAAAACAAACCCTCAACTTTCTCTTCAACTTTCCCTGCCAGTCGGGGAAAGCGTGCCGGTACGCGGGGCTGTCACAGCACGCGCGCCGGCTTTTGCACGAAAGTTTCGGCTCGAAGCGCATCGCGGCCAATAAAAAAAGCCCCGGCGCTGCGCATGCAAATCGCCGGACGGCTGTGGTTCACGGGCCCTGACAACCCCATATGCTCTGATGATACGGCGCAGGCGGCGCGCCTGGCCTTCGCGCGGTGCGGACGCTCCGCCCTGCCGCGGGAGGCGTCACAGCAGCCGGGCCATGGCGTACTCGTCCACGGGCTGACCGTCCACCAGCATGGCCTGCCTGCGCAGACCCTCCACCGTGAAGCCCTGCCGCTCATACAGCCGCCGCGCGGCCTCGTTGGGACATTCCACCGTCAGCTCCAGCCGGGTGACGCCGTGGCTCCGCGCCCATTGCTCCAGCCGGGTGAACAGCATCGTGCCTATCCCGCGGCCCCGGTAACCCTCCAGCACCCCCGTCACCACATAGGCCGTGTGACGGATCCGCCGGTATGCGCCCCGCTCCGCCCGCAGATACCCCACGATCATCCCGTCCTCCAGCGCGGCGTCCAGGAAATCGCCCCCGGGACCCAGGCTGCGCCGGAGATCCTCCTCCAGCGCGGCGAGGCTCGTGCGCTGGACGCGCTCGCCCGGCTCGTACATCATGAAGGCGGTCTGCCCGTCCAGACGGTTGAGGAACGCCCACAGGGCCGGCGCGTCCTCCGGCTGAAGGCTGCGGTATTCCGGCATGCCGATGTCCCCCGCTTCCCTTGATGATGGCATCCCTCCGGCCTGCGGAAGGCTTATTCCTTCTGCCTGCGCTCCCGGTACAGCGCGCGGAGCTTCCTGTAGGAATCCAGCGAGTAGTCCACCAGCGCCACCAGCGCCAGCACCACCGCCACCCACAGCACCACCCGATCCAGCGGCACGGGCATGCCGGTGAACTCGCTGTGCCAGAAGGACAGAATCAGCGCCAGAATGAAGCTGAACTGCGCCAGCTTCCCCCGGATGTTGGAATACACCACGATGTCGTGATGCAGCATGTACACGCCGCCCACGATCATCACCAGCTCCTTGAGCATGACGATGGTGATGGCCTGCCACGGGAACACGCCCTTCACGCCCTGGCAGATCAGCGCGGTGACCACCATCAGCTTGTCGGCCAGGGGATCCATCAGCTTGCCGAAGGCGGTGATCTGATGATTCTTCCGGGCGAGATACCCGTCCAGCAGATCGGTCAGGCTGGCGACGACAAAGGTCAGCAGCGCCAGCTTGTCATGCCCGGCGGCGAACAGCCCCACAAACACCGGGATCAGCGCCAGGCGCAGCATGGTCAGCACATTGGGGACATTCCAGATATTTTCGGTATACTTCCGGATGGTCTTGCTCACGGTTTCAGTCCTTTCCACAGGATAAGCAGACGCGCCCGGTCACAGGGGCGCATACGCATCATAGCATTCGCCGCCCGGCGGCATAAACCCTCCCGCCCGGCGGATTTTCCTCAGCCCAGGCAGCGCAGCAGCGCGGAAAGGGCATCGGCGCTGACGTAGTCGCAGCCCTGCCGGATATCCCGGGCAAGGGCCAGCTCGTCAGGGGTGGGGGAAACCTTCTTCTCCAGCTGGGAGGCCAGCGCGCGCATGAAATGCCGCACAAGGCTGCCGCGGGCCTGCGGGCTGTAGGCCCCCCGCAGGTAGAACACCTGCAGGCTCCCGCGCATTTCCGGCGTGAAGGCCCGGGCGGCGTAAGCGTCCCAGGCAGCATCGTCCAGCGTGCGGCGCAGACCCACCACCGCCAGCATCGTGCGCTTATCCCGCAGGATCGCCCAGTGACGCCGCAGAAAGCCTCCCCCACGCAGGGCGCCGGCCATCAGCCAGGAGGCGAACACCACCGCATCCGCGGCCTGCAGCTGCGCGGCGCGCACCTCCTTCAGGGGGAGGGCCGTGCCGCCGGTGGCGCTGGCCAGCAGCTGCGCGTAGCGGCGGGTGGCGCCGCCGCTGCTGTTGTAAACGATCAGGAGCCTGTGCATGGAATCCTCCTTCCGTACCTGTCATTATGGCACAGTTATGTCAACTCTGCATCAACGGACAAGGCTATTATACCATCATCATCGGAGAAAGGCGACGGCATTTTGGCGGCTTTCGGACGGAAAATGGCGGCTTATGGCGGCGGGGCCGGAAGGAATATGCCATGCGGGAAGCGAATTCCTACTGGTCAGACCAATGAGGATCCGGAGGAATGCATCATGAGAATCGACGGCCGCACCCCTGACACGGCGCGTCCTGTAACCATTCAGACCGACTTTGTCCGCACGGCGGACGGCTCCTGCCTGATCGCCACGGGGAACACCCGGGTGATCTGCACGGCCTCGGCGGAGGAGGGCGTGCCGGCCTTCCTGCGGGGCAAGGGACAGGGCTGGATCACGGCGGAATACGCCATGCTGCCGGCTTCCACCGGCCAGCGCAAAAAACGCGACGGCATCCGCAAGGATGGCCGCAGCGTGGAGATTCAGCGGCTGATCGGCCGGAGCATCCGCCAGGCGGTGGATCTGACCCGCCTCGGGGAGATCACCATCACCCTGGACTGCGACGTGCTCGAGGCCGATGGCGGTACCCGCACCGCGTCCATCACGGGGGCCATGGTGGCCCTGACCTGCGCGGTGGACAAGCTGCTGCGGGAGGGCAGGCTGCTGCAGTCGCCCATTGTGCATCAGGTGGCGGCGATCTCCTGCGGCGTGGTGGACGATGTCCCCTGCCTGGACCTGTGCTATCAGGAGGACAGCCGCGCCCAGGTGGACATGAACCTGGTCATGAACGAGAAGGGTGAGTTCATCGAGCTGCAGGGCACGGGCGAGGGCCGCGCCTACACCGCCGGGGAGCTGAACGCCCTGCTCGCCTGCGGAAGGGCGGGCATCGAGGCCCTGCTGAGGGCGCAGCGCGAGGCCCTGGGCGAACGGGCACGGCACATCGCGCCCAAGCCGCCGCTGGTGGTGGCCTCCGGCAACGCCCACAAGCTCCGGGAGCTGCAGGCCATCTTCGGGGATTACTATACGGTGGTGTCCATGCAGGCAGCGGGGTTCCGCGGGCTGATCGAGGAGAATGCCGATACCTTCGCGGGCAACGCGGCCATCAAGGCTGAGGCGGTATGCGCGGCCACGGGGCTGCCCACCCTGGCCGATGACAGCGGCCTGACGGTGGACATTCTCGATGGCGAGCCGGGGGTGATGTCCGCGCGCTACGCCGGCGGCCACGGGGACGACGCGGCCAACAACGCCCTGCTGCTTAGGCGCATGAAGGGCAAGGAGGTGCGCACGGCGGCCTTCGTGTGCGCCATCGCGCTGAAGATCCCCGGCCGGGATACGCTGATTGCCGAGGGCTCCTGCCCGGGCGTGATTCTGGAGGCGGAGCGCGGCAGCGGCGGCTTCGGGTACGATCCGCTGTTCCTCTACGAGCCGCTGAACAAGACCTTCGCCGAGCTGACGGACGAGGAGAAGAACCGGGTCAGCCACCGGGCGCGCGCCTGCGAAAGGATGCTGGCCATCATGAAGGAGCTGCACGGGTGATGCGGGCGATTGTGCTGTCCGACAGCCACGGGGAGGACACGAATCTGCGCTGGCTGCTGGAGCAGTGCTGGCGCATGGTGGGCCCGGTGGACGCCTACGTCCACTGCGGCGACGGGGCGAGGGACTTCCAGCGGCTGGAGAACTTCATCCGCGCCCGGGACGGGCATGCGCTGCTCATCGGCGTAAAGGGCAACTGCGACTTCTTCGACGACGTGCCGGAGATCACGCAGATCACCCTGGGCGGCGTGCGGATTCTGGTGACCCACGGCCACCGCTTCCAGGTGAAGCGCACCTACGCCGCCCTGGACATGGAGGCCAGACAGCGGGACTGTCAGGTCGCGCTGTTCGGGCACACGCATCAGCCGTGGATCGAGCAGCGGCATGCCCTGCTGGTGAACCCCGGCAGCGCGGCGGACGATCATCTGGCCCTGCTGACCATCGAGAACGGGAAGGTTCAGGCGCAGCTGATGGATTTCTGACAACAGACAGAGGTGATTGGATGCAAGGGTTGGTTCGCGTGGCGGCGGCGGTGCCGCACCTGCACCTGGGAA
>JBJEYH010000283.1:0-2802 GCA_051886675.1 Aristaeellaceae bacterium | reverse complement strand
CAGCGCCTCCACCAGCACCTGGGCCCGCTGGGCGTTGCTCAAACCGGTCGTCATGACAGTTCCTCCTCCGCGCGATCAGGAGCGGTAGTCGCCGTTGATCTTCACATAGTCATACGTCAGGTCGCAGCCCCAGGCCGTGGCGGAGGCGTCGCCGTCATGCAGGGTGACGACCACGTCGATCTCGTCCTGCAGGAGGATCGTCTTGGCCTCCTCCTCGGAGAAGTCCACCGACGCGCCGTCCCGGCACACCGTGATGCTCCCCGCGCTGGAGCGGAAGGCCACGTCCACCGCCTTCACATTCAGCTCCGCCCCGGAATAGCCAAGCGCGCACAGCACCCGGCCCCAGTTGGCGTCCGCGCCGAAGATGGCGGCCTTGAGAAGGCTGGAGCAGACAACGGCCTTGGCGCAGAGCTTGGCGTCCTTCACGGTCTTTGCGCCGCTGACAACGCAGGTCAGCAGCCGGGACGCGCCCTCGCCGTCCCTGGCGATCATGCGGCAGAGGGTGGAGGTCACTTCCCCCAGCGCGGCGCGGAAGGCGTCGAAGTCCTCGCCCTCGCTGTCGATGACGGGATTGCCCGCCAGGCCGTTGGCCATGATGGACACCGTGTCGTTGGTGGAGGTGTCGCCGTCCACGGAGACCATGTTGAAGGTGTCCTTCACGTCCTCGGCGAGGGCCTTTTGCAGCATGGCGGGAGTGATGGCCGCATCGCAGGTGAGGAACACCAGCATGGTGGCCAGGTTGGGGTGAATCATGCCGCTGCCCTTGGCGATGCCGCCCAGATGACAGGTCACGCCCCCGGCGGTGAAGGACACGGCCACCTCCTTCAGGCGGGTGTCGGTGGTCATGATGCCCTCGGCGGCGTCCCTGCTGCCATCGGGGGAGAGGGCGGCGGCCAGGGGCGCCATGCCCTCGGCGATGGGCGCGATATCAAGGGGCTGGCCGATCACGCCGGTGGACGCGACGATCACGTCCTCGGGCTTCACGCCGGTGGCCTTGCCCGCCAGGACGCACATCTGCCAGGCCACGTCCTCGCCGTCGGCGTTGCAGGTGTTGGCGTTGCCGCTGTTGCACAGGGCCAGCTGCGCCACGCCGTCCTGCAGGTTGCGCTGGGTCACATAAATGGGCGCGCCCTTGACCAGGTTGGTGGTGTAGACCGCCGCGGCCGAGGCGGGCACCTCGCTGTAAATCATGCTCAGATCCCGCTTGGTGCGGTTCTTGCGGATGCCGCAGTGTACGCCGGATGCCGTAAAGCCCTTGGGTGCGCATACGCCGCCAGAAATATGTTCCATACCTTTTCCCCTTCCGTATCCTTCGATGAATGAATATGCTTACAGATTCAGGCCCAGGGTTTCCGGCGCGCCCAGCATCAGGTTCAGGCACTGGAGCGCCGCGCCGGAGGAGCCCTTGCCCAGGTTGTCAAAGCGCGCCACCAGCTGCAGGCGCTCGTCATTGCCCAGCACCATCAGCTCCATGCCGTCCTTCCCGGAGAGCGCGTTCGCGGCGGCAAAGCCGTTCAGGGCGGCGATGTCCTCCGCGTCCAGCACCTTCACCACCGGGCTGCCGAAGTAATGCTCCCGCAGGGCGCAGGTCAGCTCCTCCACCGGATGCTTCCCGCAGCGCAGCTGGCCGGGGAACAGAGGAATCGTGACCTCCATGCCGCTGTAGAAGTCCGCCACGACGGGGGCGAAGACAGGCGCGGCGTCCAGCCCTGTGACGTGCCGCATTTCCGGCAGATGCTTGTGGGCCTGGGTCAGGCCGTACTGCCGGGGGCTGCCCAGATCGGGGGTGCGGCTGTCGCCCTCGTACTGGGCGATCATCTTCCGCCCGCCGCCGGAGTAGCCCGTCAGGGAGAAGCAGGTGAGATGCGCGTCCCGGGGGATCAGCCCGCAGCGCACCAGAGGCGCCGCCAGCGCGATGAATCCGCTGGCGTGGCAGCCGGGAACGGCCACCTGACGTCCGCGGACAATGCCGTCCCTGTGCCCGATGGACAGCTCCGGAAAGCCGTAGGCCCAGCCGTCCGCGGTGCGGTGGGCGGTGGATGTATCCAGAATGCGGGCCCTGCTGCCCTGCGCCAGCGCCACGGATTCCCGGGCGGCGGCGTCGGGCAGGCAGAGAATCGCCACGTCGGCGGCGTGGAGGCATTCCTGCCGGGCGGCGGGATCCTTTCGTCGGCTCTCCTCCAGGGTGATGAGGTTCACGTCTGCCCTGCCGGCCAGCCTGTCGAAAATCCGCAGTCCCGTGGTGCCGTCCTTGCCGTCGATGAAGATGGTGGTCGCCATGGTCATCCTCCTCGCTTATGCGAAGAATGTGAATAAATATGCGTCCTCTATTATACGCGCATCCGGGCCGATGTCAAGCGTCTATGCAAAGAAAATGCAGGCCGGGATCAGAAATCCCCGGCCTGCGTCTGCGGTGCATATTCAATCGTGATTCTGCTGTTCCCCAGGGCGATCCACTGGCTGACGGTGCTTTCCAGCGCGGCAACGGTATCGTCCCAGGCCTTTTCGCTCTGCGCGTGCTCCTCCAGGTAATAGGCCCGGCATCGCTCCTGCTCCTGATCGAGGAGGGTCTGCAGCCGTTCCTCCGTGAGGGGGTACCAGAAATCGTCCTTGCTGATGTCCACGGGCTTCAGGCTGTCGGAGAGCACCTCCATCTCGGGCAGCAGCAGGGTGATGGTGCTGCCGTCCACCTGCACCTGCACCTTTCGCAGGTCGATGCCCAGGCTGGCGGTGTAGGTGTAGCGGATGGTGACCTTCTGCACCTGGCCCAGGAACAGCGCGTCCGTGGCGGATTCCAGCACG
>JBJEYH010000282.1:0-12722 GCA_051886675.1 Aristaeellaceae bacterium | reverse complement strand
GAGCGCAGCCGGGGCAGGGAGAGAAAGCCGCGCATCGTGAAGGTGCGCGGCCTTGTCATGTCGCGGAGGAACGGGGATGCACGCAGGATGAAGCGGTCATGCGCGGAGGACGCTGCGCACCACTGCCTCGCCGCAGGGGGATTCCTGCGACACCCGGCGGGGGACTTGCCGGAGCGCAGCCGGGGCAGGGAGAGAAAGCCGCGCATCGTGAAGGTGCGCGGCCTTGCTGTGTCGCGGAGGAACGGGGAGACGCGCGGGACGAAGCGGTCGTGCGCGGAAGACGCTGCGCACCGCTGCTTCGCCGCAGGGGGATTCCCGCGACATCCGGCGGGGGACTCGCCGGAGCGCAGCTGGGGCAGGGCGCAAAAAGCCGCGCACCCTGACGGTGCGCGGCTGTGAGGTGCAGCATGGGTCACGGCGTCAGGTCGTACTGAACGCTGCTGACCTTCGGCTGGGTGTCGCGGATCCGCTGGGCGATGCGCTCCAGCAGGTCGTAGGGCGGACGGGAGGCCACGTGATTCACGCCGTCGTTGAGCTGAATGGCCCGCAGGATGATCGCGTAGCCATCGGCAAAGGGCGCGTCGGCCAGCATGGCGTAGTACTGGTACAGCCGCTTGCTCTGGCGGTCGGCCTCCATTTCCGTGCGGAAGATCGCGTCCGCCTCCCGCAGGATGGACAGCTTTTCCTCCGTCACCTCGCCGGCGATGCGCAGCGCCAGGCCGCTGCCCGGGAAGGGCTGACGGTTGATCAGCGCCGGGGGCAGCAGCAGATCCTCGCCCACCCGGCGGATTTCGTCCTTGAACAGCTCCCGCACGGGCTCCACCACGTCGACGCCCTCCGGCGCGCTGCCGCAGGCGTCGCTCTCCAGCGCGTCGGCGTAGTTGGTGCCCTTGAGCAGCATGCGCACCCGGGGCCGGGCGGCAATCTCCCGCGCCACGATCTCCTGCAGCAGCGAATAGATGATCCGCTCCTTCTCCGCGGGATCGGTCACGCCCCGCAGGGCCGTCAGGAATTCCGGCGCGGCGTTGATGCGCGTCAGGTTCAGGCCCATCTGCTCCCGGTAGAAGGCCATCACCTGATCGCCCTCGTCCTTGCGCAGCAGCCCCGTATCCACAAACAGGCAGTGCAGCCGGTGCCCCAGGGCCATGTGCCCCAGGATGGCGCATACGCCGCTGTCCACGCCGCCGGACAGGGCGCACAGCGCTTCGGCGGAACCCACCGTGCGCTCGATTTCCTCCTTCGCCCGCTCCAGGAAGGCCTTGTTGCTCCACCACAGGGTACAGCCGCACACCCCCTGGCAGAAGTTGATCAGCAGCTGCACGCCGTCCTGATCGTTCTGCTCGGGCAGGAAGGCCAGGCCGTACACGGGCCGGTCAGGCAGGCGGAAGCCCAGGGCGCCGCTGTCAGTGCGGGCCAGGGTCAGGGCCGCGTCGTCGCCGAAGATCATGCAGCGCAGGGCCGGCAGATACCGTTCGCCCGATTCCACCTGCGCCACCAGCGGATCCTCGCCCTCAAAGCGCACCTGCACCACGCCGGGCTCCCGGGCCTTTTCGCCCAGCGCGCCGCCCAGAGCCTCGCACAGGGTCAGCGCCGCGTCGCCCATGCCCAGCACGGGCAGACCGCAGTCCAGCAGCTCCTGCAGACAGGGAATGTCCGCCTTGTCCCCCGTGGACGCGCCCGCCAGCAGAATGCCCAGCGCATCCTGACTGAGGACGTCCCGGGCGGTGGACTGGGCCGGAAGAATCTTGCAATAAATATGCTCCGCCCGCAGCTTTCGCGCCATGGAGCGGCAGACGCCGCTGTCCAGGTTGATGAGAACGATCATGTCCCGCATCGTGTCAACTCCTCCGTTTTACCCTAACCAGGTTATCAACATTTCATTCGACGCGGGGGCGTGGAATCCTGCTTTCCTTCCGCCGGGGGAAGGCGCAGAACGGTAAAAACACAATGCCAGTCCCACAAAACGGATCAAATCTTCCTGTTTTTGCCGGATAAATGGGTGGAAAATCCCACCGGCCGGCGGAATTGTCCGCCATCGCGCCCGCTTCGCCCGCATGCTTCCGGAGCCCGGAACCCCTTGCGCCGCGGCCGGTCTTCCATTATAATGGACGGCGGACATTACGCAGGAATCGGAGGCTGTACCCATGAGCGGCACAAAGCGTGCCAGCGCGGTGGATATGACAAGGGGCAATCCGCTGCGGCTGATTCTACTGTTTTCCCTTCCGGTGCTGCTGGGGCAGCTGTTCCAGCAGGTGTATACCATCTCGGATACCATGATCGCCGGGCACTTCCTGGGGGACAGCGCCCTGGCGGCCATCGGCGCGTCGGCGTCTCTGTACTCGATGATCCTGTCCTTCGCCATGGGCATCGCCAACGGCTGCGGCATTGTGCTGGGCCGCATGTTCGGCATGCGGGATCTGCCCCGGCTGCGGCGGGCCTCGGGCGCGATGATCGCGCTGAACCTGCTGGTGGGCGTGACGCTGACGGCCATCATGCTGCTGCTGTGCCGCCCGATGCTCCGCTGGCTGAATACTCCCGCGGCGGTGTTCGAGCAGGCGTACACGTATCTGGCGATCCTCTGCGGCGGCTTCGCGGTGACGGTGATCTACAATGCCTGCGCGGCGTTCATGCAGGCGCTGGGCAACAGCAGGACGGCGCTGTACTTCCTGATGATCGCCTGCGTGCTGAACCTGCTGCTGGACGTGGTGATGGTGATGGCCCTGGGCTGGGGCGTGACGGGCGCGGCGCTGGCCACGGTGATCGCCCAGGGATTCTCGGCGGCGCTGAGCATGCTGTACATCCGCCGGCACTTCGCGGACTATCTGCCGGCCCGGGGCGATCGGCCGGAACGCCGGCTCCTGGGGGAAATGGCTTCCACGGGCATGGCCATGGGGCTGATGTATTCGGTGTACGCCATCGGCTCGGTGGTGATGCAGGGGGCCATCAACGGCCTGGGCGCGGCGGTGATCACCGCCCACACCGGCGCCCGGAAGATCCTGGAGCTGATGATGAAGCCTGCCTCCGCCCTGGGCACGGCGGCATCCGCCTTCGTCAGCCAGAACCGCGGCGCGCAGCAGTGGAAGCGCATCCGGATCGCCATGCGGCAGGTGACGGTGATGGTGGCCATCTGGTCGGCGATGGTGGCGGCGATCCTGTACGGGGCAGGGGAGAGCCTCATTCGCGGGCTGATCGGCACGGGCAACGAGGAGATCGTCCGCCTGGCGGTGATGAACCTGTGCATCAACGCGCCGCTGTACTTCCCCGAGGGTGTGCTGGTGACCATGCGGCAGGCCATGCAGGGCCTGGGCATGAAGGTGGTGCCTGTGCTGGCCTCCTCCATCGAGCTGGTGATGAAGCTGATGTGCGCGTGGCTGGTGGTGCCGGTGTGGGGCTACCGGGGCGCGTCCTGGGGCGAGCCGTCCACCTGGGTGGCCTGCGCGGTGTTCATCACGGCGGTGTACTTCGCCTGCAGGAAGAAATTGTACCCCGACGTCGGCTGAATGACAAAAAAATTTCACCGGGCCTGTTTCACTTGTGATCAAACTGGTGTATACTATACGCAGGCGGTATATTTCCAATATGCCCCGGTTCAACCCTTGCGGTTTTGAATCAGAGTTTTTTGAAGGAGGTCATTCCAATATGAAGAAGTGGGTTTGCAGCGTATGCGGTTTCGTGTTCGAAGGCGAGCAGCCTCCGGCGCAGTGCCCGGTGTGCAAGGTGCCTGCCGAGAAGTTCGTGCTCCAGGGCGAGGAGAAGTCCTGGGCGGCCGAGCATGTGGTGGGCGTGGCCAAGGGCGTGCCCCAGGAGATCATCGACGGCCTGCGCGCCAACTTTGAGGGCGAGTGCTCCGAGGTGGGCATGTATCTGGCGATGGCTCGCGTGGCCCATCGCGAGGGCTATCCCGAGATCGGCCTGTACTGGGAGAAGGCTGCCTACGAAGAGGCTGAGCATGCCGCGAAGTTCGCCGAGCTGCTGGGCGAGGTCGTGACCGACTCCACCAAGAAGAACCTGGAGATGCGCGTGGACGCCGAGAACGGCGCGACCGCCGGCAAGGTTGAGCTGGCGAAGAAGGCCAAGGAGCTGGGCCTGGACGCCATCCATGACACCGTGCACGAGATGGCCCGCGACGAGGCCCGCCACGGCAAGGCGTTCGAGGGCCTGCTGAAGCGGTACTTCAAGTAATTCCAAAGGGTTTTGAAGGGTCAGTCCTGTATGGGGCTGGCCTTTTGTTCACGTATCAGAACGCTCCGGGTGACAACACTTTCTTTTGCATTGTCATTGAAGATGGCGGAGCCCATCCCTATATCCGGACGGGAGACGCGTATCAATACATTGATGATGGAGCGTTTGTCGAGCTGCTTTCTAAAATCCATACCGGATGCCTGCGACACTCTGATTTTCCCTATTCCGCCCGCGAAGTACAGTTCACTTTGAAGGTTGACCCGTATAAACTTGTTGACCAGGTTGTTTCAGACTCCCGGACAGGACAGCTGTACCGAGAAATCATGTGGGGGAGTTGGGGGCACATGGCATGCGGAGACTCAATATTTGTTCCTGTTTCGCCTGATGAAGTCAAAAAATGACGCGAAAAGCAGTGAGCATCTGCAATCATAAAGTGTTCAATCCTGCAAGGCTTCGCTGGCCTGCTGAAGCGGTACTTCGGCAAGGAATGCCAAGGGGTTTCACAAGGTCAGTCCCGAAAGGGGCTGGCCTTTTTGCGTGCATGCCTCGGTACGCCGCTGGAACAGCCCGCGTCCGTAAAAGGAAAATTCAGGCCGATGGCAGCGGATCATTTGACAATGCTGCGGAAGTATGCTACTTTTCCATTGGAGGTTTTGGGGACAGGGACAGAGATGAAAGGAGATCTGCATACAAATGGATACGTGGCGTTTGTCAGCAATGAAGAAATACCTGCGGCCCCGGATGGGGAACCTGATTCCTTTCGCAGGCTTTGTGCTTGCGGGGCTGATGTGCCTGCATGTGGGCATTGAAGGCATGATGCAGAAAGGCTTTGACGTCAGGAGCCTGCTGATTGCTTCGGCGGCCCTGCTGCTTTGCGTGGGAATGGGCGCGCTGATTTCGCGGCAGACCGTGCTTGAGCTGAAGCGCTGGAAGAAATTCATGCAGGCATTGCAGACAAGCACGGACGCCGAGCAGATGCTGAAGGACTTCGAGGAAGGCGCGCAGCTGCTCAACGACTCGCTGCGGATGGGCGAGCGGTATGTTGCGGGCAAACGCGGCGTGATCATGTACCGCTATGAGGAGATCACCCGTGTCTATGAATACGTCCACAAGACCAACGGCGGCGTGGATACGCATGAGCTGCGCATTGTGGACAAGGAGGGGATCACACGGATCCTCTGCAAGCTACCCATGCGGTGCTCCCAGGAGGATATGACCAGGATGTTCCTGTTCATGAAGCTCCGGAACAAGCAGATCATCTGCGGCTACAGCAGATGATGGCGATCCGCCCGGCATCCCGGCAGCAGCAAGGCGTCAGTCCCGATCAGGGCTGGTGCCTTTGCCTGTCCGGGGCAGGTCAGCCAGCCGTCTGCCGCGGAATCGTCTGCGGATAAGTTGCGCATTGGATCAATTGTGTATTGCTCTCTACAGGCCAGGCGTGTATAATGAATATGGCGATTATGTGAACGAGAGGTACAGGCTTTATGAAAAGGTTCCTACGTTGTCTCGCCGGCTGTATGATGGCGATGCTCCTGCTGGGCATCACCCGGGTTGCGCTGGCTGCGAATCCTACCATTACCCTGGATGGCGTGATCTATGAACCTGTCAGCAGTACGGGCACGACCTACAAGGTCACGGGCCTCACCGAGGATTTCACATCGGATACCCTCGTCCTGCCCTCGGCCATCACCAACCCGGAGGATCCCACGCAGGTCTTTTCCGTGGTGCAGATTGATTCCGCCGCCCTGCCCGCGGGTGTGATCCGCTCGCTGACGGTGCCCGCCTCCGTCACGGCGTTCCCCTACGGCGCCATCAAAAACGGCGCGGTGGAAGAGGTGTATTTCGAGGAAGGCAGCGCGCTCTCCGTCGTCGAAATGAATACCTTCCAGGGGAACTCGACCCTGAAGAAAATCTATCTGCCCGACAGCATCCTGTACATCAACCGTGCTGCCTTCAATGCCTGCTCCGCTCTGACGACGGTTCGCCTGTCGGCCAGGCTGAGCACGATGCAGATCTACGCCTTCTCCTCCTGCAAGGCGCTGACCGAGCTCATTCTGCCCGAAGGCATGAAAATCATCGGGCAATACGCGTTCATGGGGTGCACCGCCCTGGAGGAGGTCACCATTCCCTCCACCGTCACGACGGTCAGCGGCGGCGCGTTCTCCGACTGCACTGCGCTCAAGCAGGTGACCGTTCGTGCCGGTGTGGGCACCATCGACGGCAGCGCGTTTTCCGGCTGCACCTCCCTGTCCAGCGTCACGCTGGAGGAGGGCCTGTGGAGGATCCAGAACAAGGCCTTCTACAACTGCCCGCTGGAGAGCGTCGATATTCCGGCGTCCGTCTCCGTGATGTTCACCGATTCCTTCCCCTCCACCTGTGTGCTGAACGTCTACCTCGATTCCCCGGCCTATACCTTTGCCGTGGAGAATTCGCTGACCTACAAGCTGCGGCCGCAGTTCCAGTATACCGTCCTGGACGAGACCGCCAAAACCTGCTGCATCACCGGCTACATCTCCTCGGATACCGTCAGTACCCTGAACATCCCCGAAACCATTGACGGCTATACCGTGACCGCCATCGGCGACAGCGCCTTTGCCGACGCAAACTTCGCCAATGACGACATCACCCTGATTACCCTGCCCTCCACGCTGACCAGCATCGGCAAAAGCGCCTTTGCCGGATGCATCCTCCTGGAGGAGGTGGCGCTGCCTGAGGGGCTGGAAAGCATCGGCCAGGAGGCCTTCTCGGGCGATCGGACGCTGATGTCCATCACCCTGCCCTCCACGCTGACCAGCATCGGCAGCAGCGTATTCAGCGGATGCTATGGCCTGCATGACGTTCAGTTCCCGGAGAATGTCATTCCGCTTTCGAACTATATGTTCGCCAACTGCTCAGCGCTGACGTCGGTGTCGCTGCCCGCAGGCATAACGTCCCTTCCGACGGGCCTGTTCAGCAGCTGCAGAAACCTGGCCTCCGTCCAGCTGCCCGAGGGCCTGACGGACATTGGCGAGGACGCGTTCTACGAATGCAAAAGCCTGAGAGCCATCAGCCTGCCCGAATCGCTGGAGACCATCGGATTTCGCGCCTTTGGAAGCGCCGGCCTGAGCAGCATCGACTTCCCCGAGGGGCTGAAGACCATCGGCGCCGATTCCTTCTACAACTGCGATTCCCTGAAGGAGATCAGGCTGCCCGGCCAGCTTGAAACGCTGGGCGAATACGCCTTCGCCAACTGCGACGGCCTGACCGGCTTCGAGCTGCCCGATTATATGACCAGCGTCCCGCCAGGTCTCCTGTCCGGCTGCAAGGGGCTGACCCGGGTGGTTCTGCCGGAGGGCGTCGCCACCATTGGCGAATGTGCCTTCTCCAAGGCGACCGCCCTGACCGACGTCACCCTGCCCAGCACCCTGACCACCATCTATTATCAGGCCTTCAGCGGCGATACCGCCCTGACCACCATCACCCTGCCGGATTCCCTGTCCACCATCTCCTCCTACGCTTTCAGCAACGATACCGCCCTGACCAGCGTGACCCTGCCGGATTCCCTCACCTCCATCAGCGACACTGCCTTTGACAACTGTCCCAACCTCATCCTGAAGGTGACGCAGAACTCCCTGGGCGAGAGCTTCGCCCTGACCAACGGCATCGACTACCGCATCATCGGCTACATGCCCACCGCCCTGTCCGCCGAGGATGTCGACATCATCTACGGCGAATCCGCCATGATTCCGATCACCCTCACCCCCGCGGTGGATTACACCAGGGTCGACGGCGGCGCGCTGACCTTTACCTCGGCGGATCCGACCATCGCCTATGTGGATGACCAGGGTCTGGTCAAGGGCCGCAAGCCCGGCACGACCAGGGTTTATGTCAAGAGCGTGCAGGATCCCTTCATCAACGCGACCATCACCGTCACCGTCACGGACCTGACCGCTTCCAAGGTGTTCGCCCGGGCCAAGACCAGCCGCTCCGGCACCACCCTGAACATCACCTACGGCGCGATAGGCGGCACGCCGCCCTATACCTTCCGGGTCAGCTCCACCGCGCTGTCCAGCGATATCGTCAAGACCAACGTCGCCGCGACGGATGGCGAGGTCACCCTGACGGCTGCGGGCACGGTGGCCGTCAACAAGGTGCAGACCGTCTACGTCTACGTGACGGTCACCGACGCCTCCGGCGAGTCCGATACGGCCACCGCCAAGTTCCAGATGACCCAGAAGGCCACCCAGGTGGGCGTGGGCACGCCCAGGCAGGAGGTCGTCCTCGTCACCGATGAGAACGGCAACACCTACTATCGCTACGTCACCGTCTATGACGAATACACCACCGTCATCACCTATCCCGAGACCCACGTCAGCGACTGGCCCGGCGGCAACCTGATCAGCAAGATTACCCTCAGCGACGAGGCCATCGCCCTGGTGCCCGGCGACACCCGGACCCTGACCGCCACAACCACCCCCGATGGCGGCGACGTGGTCTGGATCAGCAGCGACTACAACATCGCGGATGTGTCGGAGGATGGCACGGTCATCGGGATATCCACCGGCACGGCGATCATCAGCTGCTGCGCGGTGGACGGCAGCGGCACCCAGGCGCAATGCACCGTGAACTGCGTTGACAGCCCGGTGACGGCCATCAGCATTACCGCGGGCGAGCTGGATCCCGACACCTTCACCCAGCAGCTGACCGCCGTCCTGACCCCCGAGGATGCGTCCTTCCAGCAGGTGACCTGGTCGATCTTTACCGGCACCGTGGAGCGGGCCACCATTGACGAGAACGGCCTGGTCACCTGGAAGGAAGCGGGCTCGGCCCTGGTGACCGCCACCGCCACCGACGGCAGCGGCGTGCAGGGCTCCTGTGTGCTGTACTGGGATGGCATCCCGGTGGAGAAGATCCTGCCCACCCGCAGCGCGGACAATCCCATGCAGCTGGCCTGGCGGGTGGAGCCGGAGAACGCCACCAACCCCAACGTGACCTTCGCGGTGGACATGCCCGAGCTGCTGGAGGTTGACGAGACCGGCCACATGACCTATCTGGGCGACGGCACGGCCCATGTGCGCCTGACCGCGGCCGACGGCAGCGGCGTCACGGCCACGATCACCATTGAGTGCTTCTACCATCCGGAGCATACGGTGGTGACCATTACCCCCAGCGAAGCCACCTGCACGGAGAATGGCAACTCCGGCGGCAGCTACTGCGAGGTCTGCGGCGACGTGTTTGAGAAGAACACCGTCACGCCGGCCCTTGGGCACATCGAGGCCATCACCGGGGAACCCGTCGCCGCCACCGCCGATGCGGACGGCCACACCATCGAGGTGAGCTGCGAGCGCTGCGGCGAATGCCTGGTGGAAAGCGTCGCCATCAGCAGCAGCCGCATCGTGCGCCTGCCCGCGTCGCTCACGACGCTGGATGCCGAGGCCCTGACGGGCATCAACGCCCAGCAGATCGAGGTGCCTGAGGGCGCGCTGACCATCGGCAGCCGGGCCTTCGCGGCCTGCGACAGCCTGCTCCTCGTGATCCTGCCTGACTCGCTCACCAGCATCGCGGAGGACGCCTTCGAGGGCTGCGGCAGCGTGATGATCCTGTGCGGCGAGGGCAGCACGGCCCAGGGCTTTGCTGAGCAGCACGGCATTCCCTGCTTCATCCGGTAAACACAATCCCATAAACAAACCACCATGCTGGAAGCATCCGGCATGGTGGCTTTTTTTGATGGACAGGCCCCGGCCGGGCGGAATGCATCCGCAGCCTCCGCCATGCGCGGCAGGCCGCCGCAGACAAGCCGCGGATCGCACTCACGCCCGAGGGATAGGTCGCGGAGGATCAGCCGGGCTGCTCCCGCGATGGGCAGCGGATGTCCCGGGGCTGCAGGGCATCGGCCAGGAAGGTCATGATTGCGAAGACGAGCACCGCCAGCAGCCGGTACTGGAACCAGAAGTGATTGCCCGTTGCGCGGGAGGCTACCAGCGTCCACAGTAGGGGCATGACGGCCACCGCCAGGTAGAGGAAGGACGGCACACGGGCCTGCCTGCGCAGGATGGCCACGATCAGCACGACGGCATAGGCGATGCCCAGCAGGGTGAAGCAGAAGACGTTGTGCTTCTGGAAGAGCATCTCAAAGACCAGGCTCAGGGCACGCATGGGTGTGAACGCATCGTACATCTCGTTTGCCTGACTGCCGGTCCAGGTTTTCACCCGGTCGAAGGCGATGGCGGCAGCGTTATCCCCCGTGAAGATCCAGACCAGCAGCAGGCGGATCAGCCAGAACAGACCATAGGCGGCAAACCAGGCCAGGAGGCATTTGCCCAGCAGCGCAAGACGCTTGCGGGAAGTCTCGCCCCGGGTCAGGGTGATGAGCAGAATCAGCGGGAAACCCAGGGTGATCAGCGGGTAGGTGTAGAAGTCGAAGAACTGCGTGCAGGCGCCGGTGACAAAGAACAGCAGCGGCGCATAACGCTCCCTGTCCTTCAGGAGGGAAAGGACGGACACGCTGATGAACATCACGCAAAAGCAGGGGATGAACTGGATTTCCGAGGCGACCACCGGGAGGTTCATGCATGCGACGGCCAGCAGGAACGCGATGGCGTAGCGCAAACCCGCGCTTTTCTCAACGGCGAGGATCGCCATGATCCACAGCGCGAAAAAGCCCATCGCGATCACGCCGCGGATGGTCTGGTAGTTCATGAACACCAGCAGCGGCCGGATGATCGTCCGGATGCCGATCCAGTAGTAGGTGTAGCCCCAGTTGCTCTCGTTGGTGACGGCAGCCTCCTGCAGATTCAGGATGTGCGGGTCAAAGGTATCATCCTGATAGGACAGGCTCAGCATGGGATTGCTGAAGATGGTCAGAGGATCCCGGCTGGTGTTGGACAGCGTGCAGGCCTGCAGGATGGCGATATCGGTAAAGTTGTCCAGCTGATAGGAGTAGTCGCCATCGTTGAACGGGCGCAGATAGACGCCTTCCTCCTTGAACTGGCCCACGGACTGGAGAACATGGTCATTGATGTGCTGCTGAATCCGGCCGCCGCCAAGGCCGGTGACATAGAGCAGCAGGCAGAATACGAAAGTCAGGCCCAGCGTGAGGCCTGCGTACCGGAGCAGCGACCTGAGCCACCAGCGCTGCGGGTAACGCGCACCGTGTGATGAAAAGTATGATGTCATAGCAATAACCTCCCGTGAGATGCAACGCGGACAGCATAGCAAACCATCCCGTTTTTGTACAATAAGTGCAATGATATTTCAACATGGAGCGGGCGTGGAACGGAGGCGGGGAGGGCTGGCCGATGGACAGGGGTGGCAGGAAGGCTTCCTGTGCGCGAAGGGATCCACCGGACGTGATCACAGGCGCGCCGTGAAAACCATGCGGAACGCCATCCGCAGCATCGCGAAGGGCAACCCGGACATCGAGGCCATGATGCAGCAGGACGCCGACACGATCCGGGAGATCGCCGACAGGTTCGACAGGCTGATGGCCATGGCCAACGAGGGCAGGGAGAGCGAGGGCAGTACAGCCGAGGGGAATGAAGGCTACAAGTACCAGCTGAAGCCCTACACGGAACATCAGAAAGAAAACTGGAAAAACAGCAAACTGATTCACATCTATGAAAGCGATCAGCAGCTTCGGGCGTTTATTGACCGCTCGCTTAGCGACCCGTCGTTCAGGGGCAAGATGTACTTTGGACAGGTGGATGAAAGGCTGGCGGAAGTCATTCTCAATGCAACAGGAATCAAAACGGAAGGTATGAATCTGACGCTTCACTCTGATGAAGTCCGCAAAATCATCAAGAATCATGGACAAGAGAAAGAAGCGCTTAGAGGACAGAAAGCAATATCACCTGCCGACTTTGGGAAGATCATGCAAATAGTGCAGGATGCTGATATGATTGAAAGATCCGAGAACGATTACTTTGGGAATCCTGTCATCGTTTTCTCAAAAATGATTGATGGAAAGATGACGGCGGTAACATATGCGTCGGGGAAGCATATGGATTTGAGAGTGCAGACGATGTATTCTGCGCAAAAAAATAAGAGCCTTGCCACGGCGACAGATGATCAAGCCTCTGTCAATACGCCCAAAGCGACTCGCGGTACAGCTCTTAATAGCAGTATATCCGACTCCGCAGAAAAAAACAACCCTTCCGGGGAGAAATTTTCCCTCCGGGACCAGACAGAGACGGAAGCGTTCCGGCGGTGGTTCGGAGACAGCCAGGTGGTGAACGAGGACGGAAGCCCGAAGGTGGTGTACCATGCCACGGACGAGGACTTCAGCGTGTTCGACCGGGGCAGGCTGGGGAGCAACACGAAGGGGAACACCTTCGAAGAGGCGACGATCAGGACGGCGCAGGTGGGCTTCTGGTTCTCGGACAGGGATGTGAGCGGGGACGGCTCCGGACGGACGAGGGCCATGGCCAACGAGGCCAGGGAGAGCGGGGCAGGAACGGCGGAGACGGGAGGGGATACGAGGCTGTCGCTGAAGGAGGCGGAGACAGGTTATTACGACTATTCCAAATCCTTCTCTGAACAGGTGGATGACTGGCTGAACGGAC
>JBJEYH010000281.1:0-2830 GCA_051886675.1 Aristaeellaceae bacterium | reverse complement strand
CGCTTCCGCGTCAAGGACGGCGTGGTGAGCAACGAGGGCTTCCGGATCATCCCGATCCGCATCTCCTCCCGCACGGACTACAACGACTTCGCCCCCACCCCCCTGACCAAGGACACCGCCATCGACAGCGTGCTGACCACCCTCAAGGAGAACGGCAGGAAGCTGGAGTACGCCGTGTCGGAATATCCCCTGGACTGGTAAGCTTTTCTTCAGCGCCGCGCCTTCCGCCATGGATGCGCGGCGCTTTTGCGCCCGAGGGGCCTTTGTTTGCGCTGCGCCTTGTCCGACGGGGGAAAGCGTGGTATAATGAAGGCCGAATGGTTGTAAGGAGGATGCACGATGGACGCAGCCATGCTGCTTGACGCCTGCAAGGGGGCAGGCATCGACTTTTACACCGGCGTGCCGGATTCCCAGCTCAAGGGCCTGTGCGACACGCTGTACGCGCGCTACGGCGTGAAGGGGACGGAGCATATCGTCGCGGCCAACGAGGGCAACGCCATCGGGCTGTGCGCGGGGCACTACCTGGCCACGGGAAGGCCCGCCCTGTGCTACATGCAGAACAGCGGCCTGGGCAATGCCGTGAACCCCCTGGCCTCCCTGATGGACGGCAAGGTCTACGGCCTGCCCTGCCTGCTGGTGATCGGCTGGCGGGGGGAGCCCGGCGTCCATGACGAGCCCCAGCACGTCAAGCAGGGGGAGATTACCCTGGGCCAGCTGGAGCTGATGGACATTCCGTACTTCATCTTGGACAAGGCCATGGACGAAGCGGCCTTCCGGGCGCAGTTCGCATGCCTGACGGAAGCCATGGCGCAGGGGCGCGTGGCGGCGGTGGTGGTGCGCAAGGGCGCGCTGACCTGTTCCGCCAAGCCCGACTACGGCAACGGCCGGGCCATGGCGCGGGAGACGGCGGCGGAGGTGATCGTCCGGGAAGCGGGGGCGCGGGATATCTTCGTGTCCACCACGGGCAAGCTGAGCCGGGAGCTGTTCGAGATCCGGGAGCGGCTGGGCCAGGGGCATGAGAAGGACTTCCTCACCGTGGGCAGCATGGGCCATGCCAGCAGCATTGCCCTGGCCATCGCCCTGGCGAAGCCCGACCGCCGGGTCTGGTGCCTGGACGGGGACGGCGCGGCGCTGATGCACCTGGGCGCGATGCAGGTGATCGGCCAGCGCAGGCCCGTGAACCTGCTGCACGTGGTGATCAACAACGCGGCCCACGAGACGGTGGGCGGCATGCCGGTGTGCGAGGGCGGGCTGGACGTGTCCGCGGCGGCGAAGGCGGCGGGATATCCGGCGATCTACCGGGCGGACTCGCCGGAAGGGCTGGCGGAAGCGCTGCGTGCCGCGCAGACCTGCGGAAGCCTGTCGCTGGTGGAGGTCATGTGCGCGGGCGGCGCGCGGGCGGATCTGGGCCGGCCCACCACCACGCCCCGGGAGAACCGCGACGCGCTGATGCGCTTCATCCGGGAGGGCTGAGCATGATTGCGCTGCTGCTGAATTCGGGCCGGGGCACCCGCATGGGCGCGGAAACGAAGGAGCATCCCAAGTGCATGTGCCGCCTGGACGAGGAGGACACCATCATTTCCTGGCAGGTGAAGCTTTTGCGCCGGGCGGGGGTGAAGGAAGCCGTGGTGACCACGGGGCCCTTCGAGGACATGCTGCGGGAGCACCTGGAATCGCTGGATTCCGGGATCACCTTCCATTATGTGCCCAATCCGGATTATATGACCACCAACTACATCGTCAGCATGGACAACGCCCGGGCGCTGCTCGAGGCGGATGACGTGCTCTCCCTCCACGGCGATCTGGTGCTGGCACCGGAGGTCATGGACATGCTGGCCGCCGCGCCTGTGAGCAGCGTGGCGGTGGACGCGTCCCTGCCCCTGCCGGAGAAGGACTTCAAGGCCCGGCTGACCGGCGGACGGGTCAGCGCCATCGGCGTGAACGTGTTCGGGGAGGACTGCGTGGCCTCCCAGCCGGCGTACAAGTTCCTGCGGAAGGATTTTCAGCGGTGGATGGCGGAAATCCGCCGGTTTGTTGAGAAGGGCGAGCGCACCTGCTACGCGGAGAACGCCTTCAACGCCGCGTGGACGGAGATCCCCCTGTACCCGCTGGACGTGGGCGGGCGGCTGTGCGCGGAAATCGACAATCCCGAGGATCAGGCGCGGGTGTGCGGCCAGTTCCTCCGGGCGGTGAGGAGATAAGCATGAAGCAGGTCTACATCTGTTTTTCCACGGATATCATCCATAACGGGCACATGGCGATCATCCGCAAGGCCGCGGCGCTGGGCGAGGTGACAGTGGGCCTTCTGACGGACGAGGCGGTGGCCTCCTACAAGCATTATCCGCTGATCCCCCTGGAGGAGCGGATCCAGATGTTCGAGAGCCTGAAGGGCGTCAGCCGGGTGGTGGTGCAGGAATCCCTCGATTACACGGACATCCTGCGCCGGCTGAAGCCGGACATCGTCGTCCACGGGGACGACTGGCACAGCGGCTATCAGGCGGACATCCGCAGCCGGGTGATCGAGGTGCTCGGGGAGTGGGGCGGCGAGCTGGTGGAATTCCCCTACACCCACACCCCCACCGAGGAGACGCTCTCCACGCTGGATCAGCTGCTGTCCCTGCCGGAAACCCGCCGCAGCCGCCTGCGCAAGCTCCTGCGCTACAAGCCCTGCCTGTCGGTGCTGGAGGCCCACAACGGCATCACCGGCCTGATTGTGGAAAAGACCGTGGTGGAAACGGAGAAGGGCCGCCGGCAGTTCGACGCCATCTGGGTCAGCAGCCTGTGCGACTCCACCGCCAAGGGCAAGCCGGACATCGAGCTGGTGGACATG
>JBJEYH010000280.1:0-2831 GCA_051886675.1 Aristaeellaceae bacterium | reverse complement strand
CGCCACCAACCCGGACATCGAGGGCGAGGCCACGGCCACCTACATCGCCCGGCTGATCAAGCCCCTGGGCGTGCGGGTGACGCGCATCGCCCACGGCGTGCCGGTGGGCTCCGACCTGGAATACGCCGACGAGGTAACCCTGTCGAAGGCCCTGGAGGGCCGCAGGGACATGTGACGGCGCAACGTTTCATCATGCACGCAGGCGGCGGCTCACGGGCTGCCGCCTGCTTCGTTCCGGGGGACGTCCCCTGTGCAAAGGAGGCAAGGTATGGCTTGGTCTCAGATACTGCCCTGGGCGACGGCAGGGCTGCTGGCGCTGACGGTGCTGCTGCTGATGGTGCTGATGGTGCGGCAGGGCCGGTTTGCCCGGGAGCAGAAGCGGCGCACCGCCGCGCTGCGGGAGGAGATCCTGCGGGGGCTGGATCAGCAGTGGGAGGATATTTCCGGCGCCCTGCAGGAGGCCTCCGGGCAGATGGTCAGCGCGGTCAGCGCCATCGGGCAGAGCCAGTCCACCCTGCTGGAGGGCATGCAGCGGCAGCAGTACCAGTCGGCCCGGAATCAGCAGGAGAGCCTGCATCAGGCCCTGACCCGGCTGGATGCCCAGCTGGAGCAGCTGCGCCAGAGCGTGCAGCAGAGCCTGAGCACCCTCCGCCAGGACAACGACCGCCAGCTCACCGAGATGCGCCGCACTGTGGACGAGAAGCTGACCCAGTCCCTGGACAAGCGGCTGAACGACTCCTTCGCCCAGGTGAGCCAGCGGCTGGAGCAGGTGTACAAGGGGCTGGGCGAGATGCAGACCCTGGCCAGCGGCGTGGGCGACCTGAAGAAGGTGCTCTCCGGGGTGAAGACCCGGGGCAACTGGGGCGAGATGCAGCTGTCTGCGCTGCTCACGCAGCTGATGGCCCCCGGCCAGTACGACGAGAACGTGGCGGTGGTGCCCGGCTCCGCCGAGCGGGTGGAGTTCGCCCTGCGTCTGCCGGGGCGGGACGGGGAGATCACCTTCCTGCCCATCGACAGCAAGTTCCCCCAGGAGGATTACCTCCGCCTGACCGAGGCCAGCCAGGCCGCCGACCGGGAGGCCGTGGAGGAGGCCCGCAAGGCCCTCGCCCAGCGCATGAAGCAGGAGGCCCGGCGCATCAGCTCCAAGTACATCGCCCCGCCCCACACCACGGACTTCGCGGTGATGTTCCTGCCGGTGGAGGGCCTGTACGCCGAGGTGGTGCAGATTCCCGGCCTGACGGAAGCCATCCAGCGGGAATACCGGGTGGTGGCGGCAGGCCCCAGCACCTTTTCCGCGCTGCTCAACGCGTTGCAGATGGGCTTCCGCACCCTGGCCATCGAGCAGCGCTCCGGCGAGGTGTGGAAGCTGCTGGGCCAGGTGAAGAGCGACTTCGGCCGTTTTGCCGACACCCTCGACAAAACCCGGCAGAAGCTTCAGCAGGCCAGCGAATCCATCGACACGGCCTTCACCCGCACCCGGGCCATCCAGAAGCGGCTGGGCGCGGTGGAGACCCTCGGGGACGATGCGGAGGACGGCGAATGATCATCCACACGGGTCTGCGCACGGACATCCCCGCCTTCTACACCCCCTGGCTGCTCAACCGCCTGCGGGAGGGCTACGTGCTGGTGCGCAACCCCTTCAACCCCTCCAGCGTCACGCGCTACAGCCTGTCGCCCGCGGTGGTGGATCTGATCGCCTTCTGCACGAAGAACCCCCGCCCCATGCTCCCCCACCTGGACGCCCTTAAGGACTACGGGCAGTACTGGTTCGTGACCATCACCCCCTACGGGCGGGAGCTGGAGCCGCATGTGCCGCCCCGGGAGCAGGTGACGGCGGATTTCCGCGCGCTGTCCCGGGCAGTGGGGCCGCAGGCCATGGGCTGGCGGTACGACCCCATCCTCCTGTGGGGCGAATGGACGGTGGAAAGGCACCTGGCGGCCTTCGCGGAGATGGCGTCGGCCCTGGAGGGCGCGACGGATACCTGCGTGATCAGCTTCATCGACCTGTACAGGAAGGTGCGGCGGAACTTCCCCGAGGCCCGGGAGGTGTCCCGGGAGGACAGGCTGCGTCTGGGTGCGTCCATGGCGGAGATCGCCCATCGCCACGGCATGACGCTGAAGGCCTGCGCCGAGGGAACGGAGCTGGCGCCCTGCGGCGTGGACTGCGCCGGCTGCATGACCGTCGCCACCTACGAGCGGGCCCTGGGCTGCCGCCTGCGCGCGCCCCGCGTGACGTCCGGCAGGCAGGGCCAGTGCGCCTGCCACCTGACCTGCGACATCGGCGCGTACAACAGCTGCGGGCACTTCTGCCGCTACTGCTACGCCAACGAAAGCCCCGCCATCGTTCGGGAAACCATGCGCCGTCACGACCCGGCCTCGCCCTTTCTCATCGGCGGGAGCCTCCCCGGGGACGTGATCCATACCCCGCGCCAGGCCTCCTGGCGGGACGCACAGCTGTCCATGGACGGGCTGCTTTAGACAATCCTGTACACAAAAAAGACAGCCGCATCCGGACGCAGGCGTTGACATCGCCCTGCGGATGTGCTATGCTGTTCATCGAATCCGGTGCAAATGACGAACGATACAGGATGGAGATTGACGGATGTTCGCTGCAATGTACGTGCTTGGCATTCTGGGTCTACTGATTAGCCTCGCTCTTGTACGACTGCTTACGTACGGGAGCGTGTCTGAAAGTTATGCCCGGCAATGCCATGCGTGACAGGGTGGCGGATGCTGAGGCGGGCCGTCGCCCACCTCCGCCGCGCCTCCGGAATACCATGACGTACAGCCTGCGGTCTGACTTTCAGACGGCAGGTTTTTTTGTACCGCGG
>JBJEYH010000279.1:0-2836 GCA_051886675.1 Aristaeellaceae bacterium | reverse complement strand
GGATGAACATGATCAGCGGGTACTCGGTATCCTCCTGATAGCCCTCGGGGGTGTAAAGGTAGTACTGCAGGGTGATGCCGCTGGCATCATCCGTGTAGGTGAGCAGCTGGTACTTGTCCTGCACCTCATCCAGAATGGCCAGCAGCTCCTCATCCGGCTCGGCACTGACGGCCATGCCGCCGCCGTTGCCGCCATTGCCGCCGCGGCCGCCCTGACCGCCAAAGTCGCCGCGCTCGCCGCCGTCGGGACGCTGGCCGGCATCGCGCTCGCCCATGGCGGGACGCTCACCCTCCTGGGCCGGAGCTTCCGCGTCCTCCGCCAGGGCGGGCAGGGCGAACAGCAGCATCGCCAGCAGCAGCGTGAAAATGCGTTTCATGGTTTGTTCCTCCTGTTTCCGGCAGATCCTCCCGGGATGGCGGGGAACCGTGCCTGCCGGTATGATAGCCGATCCGGGAGAACGCGCCATGACGGCTGGGTGAACAAATCGGGAAAGGCTGATCAGGCGAAGCCCTTCTGCTCCGCCTCCCACAGCCTGCTGACGAAGGCGTCCGCCGAGGCCTGCTCCGCGCTGTCCATGATGAACACCCGCACCAGGTCGGTCTGGTTGAACCAGACGATTTTCAGCATGCCGTGCGCGCTCTCGCTGAAGCCGCCCAGACTCAGCACGCCCGCTTCACGCCCGGCGCATTCCTTCAGGCTGAGGCCCTCCTGCAGCTGCTGGGCGTGCTCCGTTTCCGGCGCGCCGGTGATGGCCGCGGTGGTCAGCGTTTTGGCGGGCAGGCCGTGATCCATGAGCCACTGGGCGCTTTGGAGCATGAAGTCGTACCCGAAGCGGTGGGGCCAGCGGTAGTCGAGCTGCTTCCAGGGGCCACCCGTGGCGGTTTGCATCAGCTGCGGGCCGGGCTGGGGCTGATCCTCGGCCTTGTCCTCCGCCGGGACGGGCTGCGTCTCGGGGGCTTCCTCCGGAGGCGCGGCGGGCTTCTCCGCATCCTTGATGCTGGCCACGATGGGCCCCTTCAGCTTGCGGACAGTTTCCACCTGGCCGTAATCGGCCCTGGGAATCTCCAGACCGATGGCGCCAATGTCCACCAGGATGCCCGCGCACTGGGCCGCCTGGCCCATCATTTCCTCATAGGTCACGATGGCCACGGCGAAGTCCATGCCGTGCTCGCGGAAGATGCCTTGCCCCTTGCGGGCCTGGGCCAGGTCGGTATAGACGCACAGGCAGCCCTTGCCGGCGTCGCCCTCCTCGCCGGGATGGTTCACGAAGCCCAGGGTCAGCGGCACGCTGATCACCGGGGCCTGCAGGGCAGGATCATCCTCAAAGCCGGAGCCGGGCGCCCATGCGGCCAGCTGATCCAGCGCGGCCCGGGTGGCGCACAGGTCATCCGCGGGCATGTCGCCCACCAGCGCGTACAGGAGGGCGTTGCCCAGGGCGCGGTAGCCGTTCAGACGCGCGGTCAGCATGGCTTCGGCAATCTTGCGGGCGTGGAGGTTCTTTTTGTCCTGCTGCTTGCTCAGCGTCCAGGCGGACTCCTTCGCCAGGAGCAGCTGGCAGCGCAGGAAACGGTTCCTGTCGTCGACGAGATGCTCCTCCCGGCATTCCAGCACCTGGGCGAGGGGGATTTCCTGCATGTCTGGGCTGCCGCTGTTGACCCGCAGGGTGCTGATGCCGCTGTGGACGCACCCGGTCAGGAAGGCCCGGATATCCTCCGGGGTGCCGTAGCGGCGGATGCCCGTCTGAATCCCCAGGGAGGAGGACAGCGAATCCCGGCGCACCGAGGCCAGGAGGCCCTGGGTGAACACCTCCGCGCAGCCCGCGTCCAGATAGACCGGGTCGGCGTCAGGCATGCAGCAGGACAGCGACCACAATACGGGCTGCTCCAGCAGGTTCAGCGGAGGCCGGGGCTGCTCCGCAGCGGGAACGGATGGGGACTCGGGCCGGGGATCCTGCGCAGCGGGAACGGCGGGCTCAGCGGGCCGGGGCTCCTGCGCGGCGGGAACAGCGGGGGACTCGGGTCGGGGATCCTGCGCAGCGGGAACGGATGGGGACTCGGGCCGGGGATCCTCCGCAGCGGGAACGGCAGGCTCAGCGGGCTGGGGCTCCTCCGCGGGGTCAGCGACGGGCGGCGTGGGCAGCGCGGGGCCTACCGTGCCTTCCGTCACCACGAGGGCTTCGGCAGACTTCTCCCGGCGCTGGCGCTGCCAGTCCGTCCGGGACTGCTCCAGCTGGGGCTTCCAGGCCCTGGATCTGCGCAGCTGCCGGGGGGCCAGGAAGATCCCCAGCGCCAGCAGGATCAGGCCCAGCCCGCAGAAGATGATCCGCCAGGTGCTGCCCAGGCTGATGGCCAGGCCCATCACCACATCGCCCGCGCCGAAGAGCAGCAGCATGATCCACAGGACGTTGGCGTGCCACAGGCAGTAGCCGCTGAAGGCCAGCAGCGCGATCATCGCCGTCAGCATGACCAGCGCCAGCAGCTCCGGCATGCCGGAGGAATCCAGCTTGTCGATGAGGATGCACAGCAGGATCATCAGCCAGAAGCTGCCGCCGCCCATCCAGCCCAGCGCGTCATGGGCCCTGTGGGCGGGCAGACCGCGATCCATCATCCAGCGCATCAGACGGCAGGGTTTCAGTTCTTTCATGGGGCGACTCCCTTCATAATGACAGGTACAGAATCGGGGGATGGATATTTCACCAGCATGCATTATACCATCAACCGGCGCTTCGCGCAAGGAAAGCCTCGCCGGGTGTACATCAGCGCGGAAATATGGTATAATGGTTTCAGCAAGTCTGACCGGCAAGGAGGCATATCCCCATGACAGAATACAATATCCT
>JBJEYH010000278.1:0-48586 GCA_051886675.1 Aristaeellaceae bacterium | reverse complement strand
TGATGCCCTCGCTCCTGTCCCAGGTGATCTACGTCATTTCCGGCTCGCTGATCATCGAGCAGATCTTCGCCGTGCCCGGCATCGGCAAAACGTATCTGGCCTCCATCAACATGCGCGACTACAGCGTATTCCTGGCCATCAGCATGTTCTATGTGGTCATCGGCCTGGCGGCGGGCATTCTCTTCGACCTGAGCTACGGCCTCATCGACCCCAGAATCCGCATGGGAGGGAACAAGACCAATGAGTTGTAATCAGGATAACGAACAGCTCCGGCACATCCCCAAGGAGAAATTCGAATTTGTCCAGATGGACAAGCGCCTCCATGACAAGGAGCTGGAAACCAAACCGATCGGCTTTCTTCAGGACGCGCTCATCCGCTTCGCCCGCAACAAGGGCTCGGTGGTGTGCTCCTTCATTCTGCTGGTGATGGTGCTCTTCGCCATCATCACGCCCATGGTGTCCAACTACGCCGTGTCCGAAAAGGACGGCTACTACGCCTATGCCCTGCCCAAGCTCAGCACGAAGTTCGACCTGGGCTTCTGGAACGGCTGCACCGACAAGCAGGTCAACCAGCAGACCTACGACTATTATTCCGCCATCCCCGACGCCATCAACGAGTTCTACGGCACGGAGGAGAAGAACGTCGCCAACCGCCTGCAGACCATGTACAACATCTCCCTGGATTCCTACGCCCAGGTGGGCTACGTGTATGTGAACCTGACGGCCGCGGAGTTCCAGCAGGCCCTCCGGTATCAGGAGGAGAGCGGCGTGCAGCTGCTCTACCCCATGATCAATGAGAAAAAGGTCAAGTGCGTCACCTACAAGAGCGACCCCAACGCCTGGTACCTGACCAACGCCAAGGGCGTGGCCGAGCGCGATGAAAACGGCGAGCTGCAGAACATCTACCTCACCGACGATTCCACCGAGGACGGCTATGCCTACTACCTGTCCAAGATGAACGGCTCCTCCTACCAGATCCGCACGCTGTATTCCAGCTGGTACGCCTACCAGAACGGCAAGGAAGCCTGCTTCATCTTCGGCGCGGACGAGTACGGCTATGACATCTGCGTGCGCATGGCCTCCGGCGCGAGGCTGTCGCTGACGGTGTCGGTGCTGGCCGCCGTGATCAACCTGATCCTGGGCGTGATCATCGGCGCGCTGGAGGGCTACTACGGCGGCACCTTCGACCTGGTGATGGAGCGCGTCAAGGACATCCTCTACGAGATTCCTTCCCTGGTGTTCATGACCCTGTTCCAGATCTACTTCGCCCGGAAGATGGGCTCCATGTTCGCCATGTTCTTCTGCTTCATCTTCTTCGGGTGGATCAGCACGTCGTCCACGGTGCGCGCGCAGTTCTACCGCTTCAAGGGCCAGGAGTACGTCATGGCCGCCCGCACCCTGGGCGCCAAGGACAGCCGGCTGATCTTCAAGCACATCCTGCCCAACGCGTCGGGCTTTATCATCACGGCCTGCGTGCTGTCCATCCCCTATACCATCTTCTCCGAGGCCACCTACTCCTACCTGGGCATCGTGAACCTGAATTCCAAGACGATGACCAGCCTCGGCTCCATGCTGGAGAACGGACAGCAGACCCTGTCCACCTATCCCCACTGCGTGTTCTTCCCGGCGATTTTCCTGGCGCTGCTGCTGATCTGCTTCAACATTTTCGGCAACGGATTGCGGGATGCCTTCAATCCCTCGCTGCGCGGTGCGGACGAGTAAAGGAGAGAGCCATGAGCAAGGTATTAGAGGTGAAGGACCTGCGGGTGTCCTTCCGCACCAACAACGGCAACGTCAAGGCGGTGCGCGGCATCAGCTTTGACCTGAACGAGGGCGAAACCCTGGCCATCGTGGGCGAGAGCGGCTCGGGCAAGTCCGTGACGGCCAAGTCCATCATTGGCATCAACGCTGCCAACACCATCGTGGAGGGCGGCGAGATCATCTACAAGGGCGAGGATCTGCTCAAGTACACCGAGAAGGAGTTCAACCGCATCCGCGGCAACGACCTGACCATGGTGTTCCAGGATCCCCTGTCCTCTCTGGACCCGATCATGAAGGTCGGCAAGCAGATGACCGAGGCCACCCTGCTGAACAACCGCACCAAGCGCAAGAACGCCAGGGCTGAGCTGAAGACGCTGAGCGCGGCGCTGAAGACCTATATGCGCAAGGCGGGCTGTCCGGAGGGGGAGGTCAACCGGGAGAACGTGGCCCGGGCCATGCAGTGCTCCGCGGAGGAAGCCTGTCAGGCGCGCAAGGCCGCGGCGGAGGCCATCGAGCGGGAGCTGCCCGTGTTCCAGCGGGAAACGCTGGTCGAGAAGGAAGTCCGCGCGGCGGTGAAGCGGCTCACCGCTCCCGTGAAGGCCACCATTGATCCCCTGGCGCTGCAGCGCTCAAGCGGCGCGTATACCTTCGTCACCTCCATGAACATGAACATGGACCGCTACTTCACCGGCGTGACCAACAACCCCAGGGAGGAGCGCCGCGTCGCCCGCGAAACCGCCCGCCGGGAAAAGATCCTGCTGGCAAAGAAGCATGCGGCCAAGGTGCGTCCCGCCAACCTGGTGGATCTGGAGCTGGCGGCGGACAACCTGCGCCGGACGCTGACGGAGCTGCTGGCCGCCTGCCGCGCCGAGGACGCCCGGGAGGGCGTGGATGAACTGGCCCAGGCCGACAAGCTGCTGGCCTACATGGCGGAAAAGGAAAAGGAAGCCGCCACGAAGGTCACCAAGAAGGAGGCCTACGACAAGGCCATCCAGATCATGACGGACGTGGGCATCAAGGAGCCGGAGAAGCGCTTCAACCAGTATCCCCACGAGTTTTCGGGCGGCATGCGGCAGCGCATCGTCATCGCCATCGCCATCGCGGCCAACCCCCGCATCCTCCTGTGCGACGAGCCCACCACCGCCCTGGACGTGACCATTCAGGCGCAGATCCTGGAGCTGATCAACGACATCAAGAAGAAGCGCAACATTTCCGTCCTCTTCATCACCCACGACCTGGGTGTGGTGGCGAACATGGCCGACAAGGTAGCGGTCATGTACGCCGGGAAGATTGTGGAATACGGCACGGTGGATGACATCTTCTACGATCCGAAGCATCCCTACACCTGGGCGCTGCTGTCCTCCATGCCCTCCCTGGACACCAAGGACAAGCTGGAGGCCATCCCCGGCACGCCGCCGAACATGATCTATCCCCCCAAGGGCGACGCCTTTGCCGAGCGGAACCGCTACGCCATGCAGATCGACTTCGAGGAGGAACCGCCCTTCTTCCAGGTGTCGGACACCCACTGGGCGGCGACGTGGCTGCTGCATCCGGACGCCCCGAAGATCGATCCGCCCAGGAGCGTGACCGACAGGATTCAAGCGATGAGAGAAATGGAGGCGCTGGGCCATGCAGGAAGCTGAAAATATCCTCGAGGTCAGGCACCTGAAGCAGTATTTCGGCAAGCATGACTTCAAGGCCGTGGACGACGTCAGCTTCACGGTGCGCAAGGGCGAGGTTGTGGGCATCGTGGGCGAGAGCGGCTGCGGCAAGACCACCACGGGCCGCTCCATCATCCGCCTGAACAACGCCACCTCCGGCGACGTGTACTTCAAGGGTCAGCGGATTGTGGCCGGCACCCGCTCCTATACCGACGCCATCGCCCAGGCCCGGAAGGAATCCAAGGCCCGGATGGATCAGCTGCGCAGCGACGGCGACGCCGCGGGCGTGAAGGCCGAGAAGGAGAAGCTGCGGGCCTTCGTGGATGAGCAGAAGGCGCAGATCCGCGCCGCGAAGAACGATCACCGCAACTGCGTGGCGCTGTACCGCCTGCGCCGGGAAAAGGAAATCAACGAGGAATACGACCGCAGGGAGCGGGAGGCCGCCGGCGACGCTGCGCAGCTGCGCGCCCTGTCGGAGGAGCGGCAGGCCAAACTGCGGGAGGCCGCCAAGGAAAACATCGTCACCAAGATCCAGATGATCTTCCAGGATCCCATCGCCTCGCTGGATCCCCGCATGACCGTGCGGGAGACCATTGCCGAGGGCCTGATCATCCAGGGGATCCGGGATCAGAAGTACATCGACCAGAAGGTCTATGAGATGCTCGAGCGCGTGGGCCTGGTGAAGGAGCATGCCTCCCGCTATCCCCACGAGTTCTCCGGCGGCCAGCGGCAGCGCATCGGCATCGCCCGGGCCATCATCATGAACCCCGAGCTGATCATTGCCGACGAGCCGGTTTCCGCGCTGGACGTGTCCATCCAGGCCCAGGTGATCAACCTGCTCAACGAGCTGCGGGAGGAAATGGGGCTGTCCATTCTCTTCATCGCCCATGATCTGTCGGTGGTCAAGTACTTCTCCGACAGGATCATCGTCATGTACTTCGGCAAGATCGTGGAGATCGCCGACGCGGACGAGCTGTTCGCCCATCCGCTGCATCCCTACACCTGCTCGCTGCTTTCGGCCATCCCCCTGCCCGATCCCCACTACGAGAAGCAGCGCAAGCGCATGCTGTACGTGCCTGCCGAGGCGCACGACTACAGCCAGGAGCAGCCCACATTGCGGGAGGTTGCGCCGGGGCATTTCGTCAGCTGCAACACGGCGGAGCTCGAGCGCTACCGCGGAAGGCTGGCGCAGGCATGAAAAGGCGTTGGCTGGCCTATCTGATCGCCACGGCGCTGGCGGTGGTGATCGTGCTTCTGTGCGTGTCCATGGAGCGCGAAAACGGCGGGACGGACGCGGCGCTGACGGTGTCCTACTTCAGCGACGGGTTCTTCCTGGCGGCGGTCATGTACGTCGGCTGCGGGCTGCTGACCTTCATTTCGGAGGCGGGGAACTTCTACGGCCTGCAGTATCTGGGGTATACGCTGGTGCGGGTGTTCTCCCCCCGCAAGGAGCGCTTCGAGGACCGCAAGGATTACTTCACCTACTGCACGGAGAAAAAGGCCAGGCAGGCGGAGAAGGGCAAGTCCTCCGTCAAGTGGGTGATGCTCCATGTGGGGCTGGCATGCCTGGCGGTGTCCGTGATCCTGGCGCTGGTGTTCTACCGGATGGCGTGACGGCCGCATGGTCGCCGCGCAACAGAAAAAATCCTGCCGCAGGGCAGGATTTTTTCTTATGGGAGCGTTATGATTCCGGGAGCTTCCTTTGCCGTGCGGGGCGCAGGGGCATGGCGCAGGCCTGCGGGGCCTTGCCGCCGGCCACGGCCCAGAGCACCAGGGACGCGGCGGTGCCGTAGGGGCTGAAGCGTCGCTGATAGCGGCGGAAGCGTTCCTCGGGCATATCCCGGTGGTGATAGAGCATGCACAGCCCGCTGCGCAGCCCGTAGTCCCCGAAGGACATGACGTTCTGCCGCTGCAGGGAAAAGATGAGCAGCATTTCGGCAGTCCAGCGGCCCACGCCCCGCAGGCGGGTCAGGGCGGCGATGCAGGCCTCGTCGTCCAGATGGGCGAGGGCGTCGTAGTCAATGTCGCCCTGCACGGCGGCCCGGGCCGCGCCGAGGATGTATTCGGCCTTGCGCTGGCTCATGCCGAAGGCGCGGAGGCTGTCGACGCCGCAGGCGCAGACGGTGTCGGGGGTGACCTGGCCCAGGGCGTCCTCCATGCGCCGCCAGACGGTGTCCGCGGCCTTGATGGACACCTGCTGCCCGAGGATGGACTGCACGAGGGTCACGAACACGCCGCCCATGGGCATGCGGGTCACGCCGCCGATCTCGCGGATGGCGGCGGCCATGCGGGGATCCCGGGCAGCGAGGGCGGGCAGGGCTTCGTCGAGGCTCCAGGGCATGGGATCAACTCCTTCCACGCTGGATGATAGCACAGGCGCGCCCGGGATGCAAGGCGGAAATCCTCCGCGGCCCGCGCCCCTTGCAAGACCCCGAAGAATGTCGTATACTGAATAGGAAGCAGGGACTTCAGAAACTTTGTCAGAGGTAAAAATGATGAATCAGCGCCCTCCCCGCCGCCGGAGCGGCATGAATCCGAAGAAGGTCATCGGGCTGATGGCTGCGGCAGTGCTGCTGGTCACCGCGGTGGTGATGACGGTGCGCGTGGCGCGCCTGGTGGATCTGACCCAGGTGGAAATGAGCCGGACCCCTACGCCCGAGCCCGGCTACGGCAATGTGATGGCCGTGACCATCGACCCCAACGAGCCCACGCCCGCGCCGGTGATCCGCCATGGCGCGCAGGGCGACGAGGTCAAGGAGCTGCAGGCCCGTCTGCAGACCCTGGGCTATTATGACGGGGAGATCGACGGGCAGTTCGGCAACGGCACCCGGGCGGCGGTGATCCTCTTCCAGGAGCAGCACGGCCTGGACGCCGACGGCGTGGTGGGCGAGGCTACCCGCACCATGCTGTATTCCACCGACGCGCATCCCCTGATTGTCACCGCCACGCCCGCCCCCACCGATACCCCCGCCCCCACCGAGCCCGTGACGCCCGGCCTGACCGACAACGGCATGCCCATCCTGGTCAACCGGGACAACCTCCTGCCGGACGATTACCAGACCGTGGACCTGATCAACATGTACGATTACTGCGACAAGAGCGTGGTAACCATCAAGGGCAACGGCATCGAGGGCGAGCGCATCGCGGTGGACGCGCTGATGACCATGTTCCGCGCCGCCATCGCCGATGGCATCAGCCCGTGGCAGGTCAGCGCGGGCTACCGGACGGTGGCCTATCAGCAGCAGCTGTTCGACAATCAGGTGTACGAATACATGCAGAACGGCCTCTCCCGGGAGAACGCCAAATCCGCCACCCGCAAGACCGTGGCGGATCCCGGCTCCAGCGAGCATCACCTGGGCCTGGCCTTCGACATCACGGTGCCGGGCGTGGCCTTCAAGGGCACGAAGCAGGCCAACTGGATGGCTGAGCACTGCTGGGAGTACGGCTTCATCCTCCGCTATACGGAGGACAAGGAGTCCATCACGGGCTTCCTGGCGGAGCCCTGGCATTTCCGCTACGTGGGCGTGGAGCACTCGCTGATCATGCGGGACGAGAACCTGTGCCTGGAGGAGTATCTGGAAAAGTACGGCTACTGATACGGAGGGGGAAGGACAATGACCCGCTACGCTGTGACCTGGCGGCCCCGGAGCGACAACCTGGGCGACGATCTGCTGACCCTGGCGGCCACGAGCCTTCTGCCCCGGGTGGACATGACCCTGGATGCCGACAGGCTGGACGCCCCCCTGCCCGACCTGGAGCCGGAGGATCGCCTGGTGACGCTACTGTGCGGCAAGGTGCTGACCCAGCCCATCCACTGGCCGCCGGAGCGGCACATCGCGCCGGCAGCGGTGGGCGCGCACTTTTCCCGGGAGGACGTGTGGGGCATTCCCATGACCGCCCTGGATGGCGCGGGTCTGGCCTATCTGCGGGCGATGGGGCCGGTGGGCTGCCGGGATCAGGCGTCCGTGGCGCTGCTGGAGGAGATGGGTCTGCCCTGTCATCTGACCGCCTGCCTGACCCTGACGCTGGAGCGTCCGGCAGTCACGCCGCCGGAGAAGCCCTGCGTCCTGTGCTGCGACGTGCCGGAGGACGTGCTGCGCGCGGTGGAAAACGCCGCGCCCACCATGGACGTGCAGTCCGTCACCCATCAGATGGACGATGCGCCCCAGGACTTTGCGCAGCGGATGGAGGTTGCCCGGGCCATGCTTGCGCGCTACGCGGGGGCGAAGTGCGTGATCACCCGGCGGCTGCACTGCGCCATGGCCTGCCTGGCCATCGGCACGCCGGTGCTGCTGCTCTACCACGCGGATTACGAGGACGTGACCCGTTTCGCCCCCATGAGCGACATGGTGCGCGTGCAGCCGGTGGAAGCCTTCCTGGCGGAGGCGAAGGCCGGGAAATTCCGGATCGCGTGGGAGAATCCGCCCCAGGTGCGCCGCTGGAGGGAAACCCTGCGGCAGGCGGTGGCGGAGGGCCTGCGCCGGGCGGAGGCCATGCCGCTGCCCATCGTCCCTCCGGGGGAAGCCCAGGCGTGGCGGTCGGCGCGGCTGCTGGAGACGGCGCACAGCGCGGCGCGGAAGATCCAGCGGCTGGAGCGGGACCGCTACGAGGGCCTGCATGAGAAATTCTCGCTGATCCTGCGGGAGGACACCGCCAAGAGCGTCCTGACCACGCTGCTGCATGAGCCGGAGGTGGAGCGGGCGCTGCGCCGGGCGGCAATCCGGCGGTGCCTGTCGCTGGAGAAGTGGTACAGGCGGCCCTGGAAATGGCTGATGATCCGCCTGGGCCGGGCGGAAGTCGAGGATCTGGCGCATCTGGCGGAGAACGTGCTGACGCCGCTGGGCTGGCCGGACAGACGGGCGTAAGGGAGTGGGGGCATGAGCGAGCTGGCGCGCAGGCTGATTCAGGTGACGCCGTCACCGCGGCAGATAGCCCTGCAGCAGCTGGAGTTCTACGCCTTCGTCCACTTCACGGTGAACACCTTCACCGACAGGGAGTGGGGCGACGGCACGGAGGATCCGGCGATCTTCAACCCCACGGCCTTCGACGCGAACCAGTGGGTGGACGCGGTGAAGGCGGCGGGCATGAAGGGGCTGATCCTCACCTGCAAGCATCACGACGGCTTCTGCCTGTGGCCCAGCCGCTTCACGGGGCATACGGTGGCCGCCAGCCCCTACAGGGGCGGCAAGGGCGACATTGTGGGCGAGGTGGCGGAGGCCTGCCGTCGGGGCGGGATCCGCTTCGGGGTGTACCTGTCCCCGTGGGACCGGAACCAGCCCCTGTACGGCACGGGCAGGCCCTATGACGATTACTTCGTGGCCCAGCTGACGGAGCTGCTCACCGGGTACGGGGACATATTCGCCGTATGGTTCGACGGGGCCTGCGGCGAGGGCCCCAACGGCCGCAGGCAGCATTACGACTGGGAGCGCTACTACCGGGTGATCCGCCATCTGCAGCCGGGAGCGTGCATCCACGTCTGCGGGCCGGATATCCGCTGGTGCGGCAACGAGGCCGGCGACACCCGGGAGGCGGAATGGAGCGTGGTACCCCGCCGCGCCGCCGACACGGAGAAGGTTGCCTCCGCCAGCCAGCAGGCTGACGACAGCGCCTTCCGCCGGCGTGCCATCCGCGCCCAGGACAGGGATCTGGGCAGCCGGGCGGTGCTCGCGGATGAGCCCGAGCTGATCTGGTATCCGGCGGAGGTGAACACCTCCATCCGGCCGGGCTGGTTCTGGCACGCCGCCGAGGACGATCAGGTGCGTCCGCTGGACAGGCTCATCGACATCTACGAGAAGGCCGTGGGCGGCAACGCCACCTTCCTGCTGAACATTCCGCCCACCCGCGAGGGGCTGTTCCACGCCCACGACGTGCAGCGGCTCCGCGAGCTGGGGGATTACATCCGCGCCAGCTACGGCGAGAATCTGCTGGAGGGCGCGGCCCTGATGGCGGACGCGGCGGCGGAGGGCCATGGCATCGATTGCGTCCGCCGGGATGACGACAGCTGCTACATCCCCGCGAAGGAGGACGGCACGGCGGAGATCATCCTGCGCTGGCAGCAACCCCGGTGCATCCGCCGGGTGGTGCTGAAGGAGCAGATTCTCCTGAGCCAGCGGGTGGAGGGCTTTGCCATCGACGCGTGGCTGGACGGGGCGTGGCGGGAAACTGCCCGGGGCACGGTGATCGGGTACAAGCGGATCGCCGTGCTGGGCGGGGTGCGGACGGACGCGCTGCGCATCCGCGTGCTGGAGGCAAGGGTTGCGCCCACGGTGAAGTTCATTGGGGTGTACGGGTAACAGGCACAGAAAAAGCCGCCTGCGGGAGGATTGCTTCCCGGCAGGCGGCTTTTGTTGGCGGTTGGGATGGTTCCACTGGAATTTGGGGCGATGCTGCTGTTTCCGCGACGGACGGCGGAATGGCAGGCAGCCTTCTTCGCGGGGGAAGGCGGTAGGCGCAGTGGGGGCGGATGAGGGCGTTCCCCTTGCGGCTCTCCTGTCCCGGGGGATGGGGCTCCTGCGATGCGGCACCTCGAACCTGCCGTTTCCGGCGCGGGCGGACTTCGTCGCCTGCTGGGAAACTCTGGCTTCTTTGCGCTCCTTTTTTTCTTTTTCTTTGTGTTGCGCCTGGGCTGCCGCCCAGACCTGCGCAGGGGCTAACGCCGCCCCTGCACCCGCGCAAGGGGCATCGCCCCTTGACCCTTTTTCGCTTCGCGTTCCCTTGTTTAGCGCAGGGCTTCCTGCAGCACGGTCATGTTCTGGCGCATGATATCCTCGTAGTAGGTCAGGGGGATATCCTCCTCCGGGCCGGTGACCACCGGATCCAGCTGGTACACCGGCGCGCCGGTCTCGGCGGACAGGGTGCGGGCGGCCATGTCGTCATACTGGGGCTCCACGAACAGCGGCGGCGCGCCCAGATCCCGCACCACCTGCACCAGCTCCGCCAGCCGGGCGGGCGACAGCGCGTCCCCGGGCTCCCGGTTCACCACGGCGGCCACGTTCAGCCCGTAGGCCTGGGCAAAGTAGGGGAACGCCTCGTGGAAGGTGATGATGTCCCGGTTGGGCAGCTCAGCCAGGGCGGCGGTCAGCTCCTCGTCCAGGGCGGAAAGACGGGCCAGGTAGGCGTCGCGGTTGGCGGCGATGGCGTCCGCCTGCTCCGGCAGCGCGGCCATCAGGCCATCGGCCAGGTTGCTGACCATGATCTGCGCGTTGGCCGCGTCCAGCCAGATGTGCGCGTTGTAGCTGCCGTCGTCATGGTCGTGATCCTCGTCGTGGCCGTCGTGGGCGTCAATGACCACGCCCTCCACCTCCGCGTCCAGCAGGTCAATGCCCTCGGAGGCGTTCACCACAGGAAGGTTGGGGAAGGCGTCCGTCACCCCGGGCAGGAAGCTCTCCATGCCCGCGCCGTTGATCAGGAACACATCCGCCTGGGCCAGCTTCTTCATGTCGCCGGTCTGCAGCTGGTAATCGTGCAGGCAGCCGGTGCCGGGGGCGGCCAGGTTGTGCACCTCCACGCCCTCGATGCCGTCGGTCAGGTTCAGGGTGAACAGGTAGATGGGGTAGAAGGAGGTGACCACCGTCTCCGCCAGGGAGGCGGCGGGCAATGCCAGCAGCGCCAGCAGAATGCAGACAATCCGTTTGAGTTTCAGCATGAGGTATCCTTTCCTTGTATGATGAAGTTTCCGGGCCATGCATAGGAACGAATCACCCGCGGCATTCCCTGCATGGCGGGAGCAGTCAGGCTTCCCGGGGGAGCCAGGCTTCGTAGCGGGCGGGGGGATAGCCGGTGCGGATGATCCGGGCCATGAGGGCCTTTTCCTCCGGGGACTGGAAATCGTCGTACTTTTCGTAGAGCACCCGCATGGCGCTGAGGGATTCCGCCCGGAGGGAATAGTCCTTGAGGGTTTCGTAGTTGACGGAATACACCGTCAGCTGGATGAACAGGGCGTAGAGCGCGTCGTCGGCGATTTCCGGCAGGTCGCTGAGGCGGATGCGGGTGAAGGTACCGTCGTCCAGCCGGACGGTCATGGAGGGGCCGAGGATGTTGTACAGCGCGTTGAAGAGCGTGTTGGCCAGCCGTTCGGCCAGCTGCTCGAGGGTATCCCGGTAGGACGCGTAGCCCCGCAGCACCTGCGCCGCCTGCTCCGCGATGTCCGTGCCGTCCACCATGTCCGAGCCCAGGCGGGGCGCCAGCGCTCGACGCACATCCGAGGTTCTGATGATTGCAGGCATTCCCCGCGCCTCCTCCGCATGCATTTCCGGTGTCTGTATTCATTCGACGGCGCGGAGGGCAATTCCTTGCGGCCCGGCCTTCCCGCGGGAAAAAAGGTGCGGGAGCGCGGACAAAGAATTTTTTCCGGCGGGGGAGGGCCGCAGGGGGCTTCAATGGCGAATAAATATGCAGCGCAGTGCATGCTCGGTTCCCCGCAACCGAAATGTTGTGGTGAAAACCTGTTCGTCCACAAGCCCTTGCGAAAAAAGTTATCAACAGGCCAGGCGCTCTATGCATAGCGGCATTTTTGGCGTGGTACTTGACCTGACGGGGCTTTTCATGCTATGATAGCGGAGGTTGGAAAACGGGATGGAAAGTTTTCCACAGGAAGGTTATCCACAGCATGCGTCCGCTTGCGGCCGTATGCTTTTTTCACCCATTGTATACACGCCGGGCGACCGTGCGACGCGGAGGATGAAGGGCATGGACATGCATGAATTGTGGGACAAAACCTGCGAGAAGCTCAAGGCGGAGCTGAACAGGGCCTCCTACCAGACCTGGATCGAGACGAACCTGACCCCCAAGGCCCTGGAGGGCAATGTGCTGACGCTGATCATCGCCCTGGAAAATATGAAGGTGATGATCACCAACCGCTACGCGCCGCTGATTGCCACATGCCTGTCCCAGGTGGCGGGACAGCCCATGAGCGTGGAGATCCTCACCAAGGCGGAGTATGAGAACAAGGACACCCGCAAGGCCGATACCGCCATGGACGCGGGCACCGTGCAGCTCAACCCCAAGTACACCTTCGACACCTTCGTGGTGGGCAGCGGCAACCGCTTCGCCCACGCGGCGGCGCTGGCGGTGGCGGAGTCCCCGGCGGATACGTACAACCCGCTGTTCATCCACGGCGGCGTGGGCCTGGGCAAGACCCATCTGATGCACGCCATCGGCCATTATGTGCAGCAGCAGTACCCGGAGAAGCGCCTGCTCTACATCACCAGCGAGAACTTCACCAACGATCTGATTTCCGCCATCCAGCAGGGCCGGAACATGGAATTCCGCTACCGCTTCCGCAACGTGGATATCCTCATGGTGGACGATATCCAGTTCATCGCCGGGCGGGATTCCACCCAGGAGGAATTCTTCCACACCTTCAACACCCTGCACACCGCCGGCAAGCAGATCATCCTCACCAGCGACCGTCCCCCCCAGGAGATCGCCAAGCTGGAGGAAAGGCTGAAGAGCCGCTTCGCCTGGGGCCTGATTGCCGACATCAAGAAGCCCGACATCGAAACCCGCATCGCCATCCTGCGGGAGAAGGCCCGGCAGGAGCACATGAACATCCCCGGCGAGGTGCTGGAGCTCATCGGCGCCCATGTGTCCAGCAACATCCGCGAGCTGGAGGGGAGCCTCATCCGCCTGAATGCCTACGCCCAGCTGGTGAATCAGCCCATCACGGTGGAACTGTGCCAGGAGGCGCTGCGGGAGGTGCTGGCCACCCCCAAGACCCGGCAGATCACCGCCCAGGTGGTCATGCAGACGGTCAGCGACTACTACGGCGTGACCGTGGACGACATGATCAAGCCCACCCGCCGCCGGGAAATCACCGTGCCCCGGCAGATCGCCATGTACCTGACGCGGGAGCTGACCAACATGTCCCTGCCGCAGATCGGCCAGGTGTTCGGCAACAGGGATCACTCCACGGTGCTGCACGCCTGCAAGCAGGTGGAGGCCAGCATCCGCGAAACCCCCAGCATGGCCAGCGTCGTCAATGACATCAAGGGCCTGATCATGGAGGGGAAGTAAGCCATTTCCCATCGGAAGCATGGGTTTGTGCCGCCCGGGCGTTGCGCTCGGGCGCGTTTTTGATTATAATAGGGGCAAAGCCACACCGAGGAGGATGCCTATGTCCGCCGTTCATGAACACAGCCTGCCCAATGGCATGACCGTCCTTTGCAGCCGCCAGAACCATCTCCACGCCATGGAGTTCAGCCTCTTTCTCAAGGGCGGCGCCCTGTACGAGAACCGGCAGAACCAGGGCATCTGCCATCTGCTGGAGCATCTGTGCTTCCGGGGCCTGGGCCAGTGGGACGCCGAGGGCCTGAACCGGCTGATGGCCCGCTTCGGTGCGGAGCTGGACGGCGCCACCTATCCGGAGGGCGTGGTGTTCCGCCTCAAGACCCACCCCCGCTTCTTTGACGAGGTGCTTTCGCTGTTCCTGGCCTTCTTCGCCGATACCCCCTGGACCCAGGAAATGATCGACCTGGAGAAGGAAGTGGTCATCCGGCAGATCGAGCAGGAGGACGTGGACTTCGACGAGGAGGTCTCCCGCCGCTACCGCCGCACCGCCGCCGGCGCCTTCTCCATGATGGGCACGGCGGAGGGCGTTCGCGCCATGTCCGTGGCCACCATCCGCCGCTGGCAGCGGCTGCTGTTCCAGCCGGGGAATGCCTGCCTGTGCATCGCGGGCAACATCTCCGAGGGCATGGAGCAGGCTGCCTGCGACGCCTTTGCGGAGCTCCCCGCCCGGAGCGCCGAGCCGCCCTTTGCGCAGACGGTGCCGCTGGGCTTCTGCATGCGGGACAGCCGCAGCGACCTGATCCTGGACGAGGAGGGCGGACAGGCCAAGGTGCATCTGGCCTTCGACCTGGACGACGACCGGGTCTTCCCCCTGGCGGGCGAGGTGCTCAATGCCATCACCGCCGGGAACAGCGATTCCCTGCTGTTCCAGACCCTGAGGGAGGAAAAGGCCCTGGTGGCGGAGATCGATTCCTCCACGGAGGAGATGGGCATGTTCCGTCGTCTGGTGATCCGCTACGACGTGCGGCAGGAGTGCCTGGTGGACAGCCTCCGGCAGGTGTTCGCCCTGCTGACGAGGCTGAAGATGTACATCCGTCCGGTGCGGCTGAATCAGACGAGGATGCAGTTCACGGACAATCTGCAGTTTTATCTGGACGACGTGTCGGGCCTTGCCGACCTGATGGGCTGGAGCTGGATGGCCGGCGATCTGTCCCGCTGCGATCTGGACGCGCAGGCGCAGATGTACGACGATCTGACCTGCGAGGATCTGCTGGACGCGGCGCAGAGCGTATTCCGGCCGGAGAACCTGACGATCTCGATCCAGCGTGATCCCGCCCAGACGCCCAAGAACCTGAAGCCCCTGCTGACCGAACTGCGCGCCCTTCTCGCCTGACCTCCAGGAAACGCGGCAGCGAAAAAGGGTCAAGGGGCGATGCCTCTTGCCTTGGCAGCAGGGGCGGCGTTAGCCCCTGCGCAGGGATGTCGTGGCAGCCCAGGCGCAACACAAAGAAAAATCAAAAAGGGAACGCAAAGAAGCCGGAGTTTCCAAGCAGGCGACGTCAGTTCGCCCGCGTCGGAAACGGCAGATTCCGTGCCCGCCCAGGGGACGCCCCCACGTTCCAGCTGAAGCCGCACCAGCCATTGCAGCGGCAGGCTCCGCAGCCCGCCCCGGGGATGCCCCCGCGTTCCATCTGAAGCCGCACCAGCCATCGCAGCGGCAGGCTCCGCAGCCCGCCCCGGGGATGCCCCCGCGTTCCATCTGAAGCCGCACCAGCCATCGCAACGCCGGGCTCCGCAGCTCGCCCAGGGGACGCCCCACGTTCCATCTGAAGCCGCACCAGCCATCGCAGCGGCAGGCTCCGCAGCCCGCCAGGTGACGCCCCCGTTCCATCTGAAGCCGCACCAGCCACCGCAGCGGCAGGCTCCGCAGCCCACTCAGGGGACGCCCCCTGCCAATCCCGCGACTCTCCGGCCCGAGCCCCTGCCCGGGCCCGCAGAAAGGATGTTCCATGCCCGACGATTTGTATGAGATTCTCGCCCTGGGGATGCGCTACTGGTTTCTTCTGCTGGGCGCGCTGATCGTATGGCGATCCTTCCGCTGGCTGCGCAAGGACCGCCGGGAGAAGCACCGCCGTCTGCGCCAGCTGCCCGACGCGGGCATGATCGGCGAACTGGTGGTGCTGGTAGGCTCCGACGAGCTGCCGGAGGGCACGGCCATACCCGTCCCCCGGGAGGGCGTGCTGGGGTTCCTGCGCACGTGCGACGTGGTGGTGCCGGTGCCCGGCGTGGCGGGGCATCACCTGGATTTCACCTTCCAGGATGGCAAGGGCCTGCTGATCACCCCCTGGCGGGGCCAAAGCTGTCAGGTGGACGCCGATGAGCTGACCCATCGCAGCAAGGCCGCCCACTATCCCATGCATCACGGCTCGCGGCTGTTCGTGGGGGACGCGGTGCTTAGGCTGCGGCTGTTCGCGGGGCTGGAAACCTCCGCGCATCCCGCCTTCGCCCCGGATGCGCCGGAGACGGAGCAGACGCCCGTCACCGCCTGGCAGGATACGCCCTATATCTATCATCAGCATCCCGCCGCCTGGGTGGATACCGGCCGCATGACGCCCCTGGACGGCCAGCAGCCGCCCTATGCGCCCATGGAGCAGCCGCCCTGTCAGCCGCCGTATCCGCAGGCCTATCAGACGCCCTATGACCCGCAGGCCGGTCAGCTGCCGTATCAGACGCCCTATGACCCGCAGGCCGGTCAGCTGCCGTATCAGGCGCCCTATGACCCGCAGGCCGGTCAGCTGCCGTATCAGACACCCTATGCGCCGCGGCAGGACTGGCTGGACAGCGGCTATCCCCAGGGCGGTCAGCGGCCCGTGACGTACCTGCCGCCGGCCGGCGACGGGCTTGCGGACGCGCCGGAGGAGGAGGCCCATGCCCCCGCGGATTCCGCGGAGGACTTCGGGCAGCCCCGGCCCCGGGTGCGCCATTCCCTCCTGGGAAGGAGGAATCGCCATGAAGAATAAGCCCCGCACATCCCGCCGGGATCCGGGCAGGATGCTCATCGGCGTGGTGAAGCTGTTTTATTTCAGCGCGTTCCTGCTTCTGTGGCTGAAGGACTTCGCCTGGCAGGGACTGCTGCTGGCGGTGGCGGTGCCGGTGATGATCCACCTGGGCACGGCCTTCCTGCCGCGGCTGTTTCCGGCGGACAAGCTGCTGTTGTCGCTGGTGAATTTCCTGTGCGCGCTGGGGGTGCTGGTGCTCTACGATACCAACCCGTCCTATGCCTATCAGCAGGCGCTGTACTATGGCGTGGGGCTGGTGTGCATGGTGGTGTGCATCTACCTGGTGCGGCTGATCCGCACCTGGAGCGTGCCCGCCGCGCTGCTGATCCCCGTGTCCCTGGCGCTGCTGGCGCTGCCGCTGCTCATCGGCAAGGAGACCAACGGCGCGAAAAACTGGTTCTACATCGGCGGGCTGTCCGTGCAGCCCAGCGAGATCGTCAAGCTGAGCCTGCTGATCATCATCAGCTACTACATGAGCCGGCGGAAATTCTTTATCTGGCTGGGCTTTGCCGGATGCTGCCTGCTGCTGCTGATGCTGCAGAAGGATCTGGGCACGGCGCTGCTGTACTACGGCGTGACGCTCATGCTGTACTACGCCTCCTCCAGCAACCTGCTGATGACGGGAATCGGCCTGCTGGGCGGCGCGGGCGCGGCCATGGTCGGCTACAAGATGTTCGCCCATGTGAAAAAGCGCGTGGCCATCTGGCGCAATCCCTGGAGCGACTATGACAACTCCGGCTACCAGATCGTCCAGGGGCTGATGGCCATCGCCAGCGGCGGCCTGGTGGGCGTGGGCCTGGGACTGGGCTCGCCCCGCACCATTCCCGTGTATCATACGGACTTCATTTTCGCGGTCATCTGCGAGCAGTTCGGGGTGATCTTCGGGCTGTTTGTGCTGCTGATGTACGTGGCGATCATCTGGCGCGGCGCCACCATCGCCATGGCGGCAAGGCGCAGCTTCCACGGCCTGCTGGCCATGGGCTGCACGCTGATGCTGGGCCTGCAGACCTTCGTGATCATCGGCGGGGTGATCAAGCTGATCCCCCTCACCGGCGTGACGATGCCCTTTGTCAGCTACGGCGGCACGTCGCTGGTATCCAGCCTGTGCCTGGCGGGGCTTTTGCAGGGCGTGGCCAGCCTGAATGAGGACGACCTGGACGAGGACACCCGCCTGGCCACCATGGACGTTCCGGGGGAGGTGGAGCCGTGAAGAAGCAGCGACTGCAGTTCAAGCTCCTGGCGCTGATCATGTTCGGGCTGTTCCTGCTGCTGGCGGTGTACGGCGGCTACAGCATCGTCACCTACGGCAACCGCTGGTTCGCCTCCGTGCGCAATCCCCGCGTCCGCGCCCAGAAGGAGCTGGTCATCGCCGGGGATATCCTGGACCGCAACGATATTGTGCTGGCCACCACCGCGGATGGCGAGCGGCAGTATCAGGAGGACGCGGAGGCGAGATGCGCCATCGTCCACCTGCTCGGGGATGAGCAGGGGCAGGTCTCCAACGGTGTGGAAACCTTCCAGACCAGCTACCTCTACGGCTTCCGCACGCCCTTCCTGGAGCTGGTGCAGGGGCTGCTTTCCGGCGGCGCGCGGAAGGGCGACAACGTGACCCTCACCGTGGACAGCCGTCTGTGTACGGAGATTCCCCGCTACTTTGCCGCGCAGAAAACCACCAGGGATCACTACGGCGCGGCGGTGGTGATGAATTACATGACGGGCGAGGTGATCGCCATGGTGAGTCTGCCGGGCTTCGACCCCAAGAACATCACGGACGCCACCCTCTCCGATCCCGGCCGGCCCTTCTGGAACAGGGCGACCCAGTCGGTATATCCGCCGGGGAGCTCCTTCAAGATCATCACCACCGTGGCGGCCCTGAACCATGTGGACAGCGCAGCCACCCGGGCCGATATCGAGTGCAACGGCGGCCTGTCGGTGATGAACCAGGCCATCCGGGACTACGGCGGGGCCAAGCACGGCATGCTCACGCTGAAGAAGGCCTTCACCGTCAGCTGCAACAACGCCTACGCCCTCCTGGCCCTGACCATGGGGGACGAAAAGCTCCGCCAGACTGCCGAGAGCTTCGGCTTTAACGACAATTTCCTTTTCCGGGATCTGGTGGTGGAGAACAGCTCCTATCCCACGGAGAACAGGAATCAGTTTGAAATCGCCACCTCCGGCATCGGGCAGAGCGCCATCGCGGCATCGCCCATGCACATGTGCATGGTGGCTGCGGCCATCGCCAACGGCGGCGTGATGATGGAGCCTGCGCTGCTGCTGCGGGTGGACAGCGCCGAGGGCGTGAACCGGGAGACCTTCAAGCCCCGCACCTACCGCACCGCCACCACTGCCGCCAACGCCGCCACCCTGACGGAATACATGCGGGCGGTGGTCACCAGCGGCACGGGCACCAGGGCTGCCGTGAGCGGCCTGACCATCTGCGGCAAGACCGGCTCGGCGGAAAGCAGCCTGGACGGCAAGGACGTGACCCACGGCTGGTTTGTGGGCTTCATTGACGACGCGGCCCTGCCCTATGCGGTGGCGGTGGTGGTGGAATCCATCGATGATGGCGAGGGCGGCGGCAGCACCGCGGCGCCCATTGCCGGGCAGATCTTCACCTACCTGCGGGACAACGCCGCCCGGGTCGCGCCCCAGAGCCAGAGCGGCGAGTAAGCCGCTCAGCGGACAGGGCGCGCCGCCATCGGAGCGTTGCCCCGGCAGGAAGCCCCCATGCCAAACGCCCCTCCCCCAGAGCGGCGAGTAAGCCGCTCAGCGGACAGGGCGCGCCGCCCTCGGGGACGATGCCCCGGCAGGAAGCCCCCATGCCAAACGCCCCTCCCCCAGAGCGCGGGGAGGGGCGTTTTGTGGTGCCTGCGAATTTCCGGGTCGAAGGCGGGCGTTTGGCGCCCGGAACGGCCGGAGCGTCATGCATGGGCGTGCGTTGAACAGGCGCGCTGCCTTCGGGGACGATGCCCCGGCAGGAAGCCCCCATGCCAAACGCCCCTCCCCAGAGCGCGGGGAGGGGCGTTTTGTGGTGCCTGCGAATTTCCGGGTCGAAGGCGGGCGTTTGGCGCCCGGAACGGCCGGAGCGTCATGCACGGGCGTGCGTTGAACAGGGGCGCTGCCCTCGGGGACGATGCCCCCGGCAGGAAGCCCCCATACCAAACGCCCCTCCCCCAGAGCGCGGGGAGGGGCGTTTTGTGCCGCCAGGGTTTTCCGGGTCGAAGGCGGGAGGTCATTCGGCGTTTTGCTCCCGGAACTGCTGGGGGGTCATGCCCAGGCGGGCGTTGAACAGGCGGAACAGCTGCCGCTCCGAGCCGTAGCCCACCATGGCGGCCACGTCCCGCACCGGCAGCCGCGGGGATTCCACCAGCGCACGCATGGCCTGGTACAGCCGCAGCTCGTTGACGTAGTCCAGGAAGGTGATGCCCATTTCCTTCTTGAACAGGGTGCAGATGTAGCTTTCCGTCAGCCCGGTCTGGCAGGACAGCTGCAGCAGGGACAGCTCCTGGGCGTAATTCTTCTGCACGTGGCGGGTGATCTTCTTCAGGGTGGGGGAGAGATGCTTCAGCAGGGTGTGGGCGTAGAGACTTTCGTAGCGGCGGAGGATCTCGTCGGTCTGCAGGCGGCTGCGGGCCCCCTGACTGAGCTGGCGCAGCCGGGTATCCAGCTCGTCCCAGTCGATGGGCTTGACCATGTAGCCCATCACGCCCATTTCCAGCGCGCGGCGGGCGTAGGCGAATTCCTCGTAGGCCGTCAGGACGATGCAGCGGGGACACAGGTTCCGCGCCTGCACCTGCTGGATCAGATCCAGGCCGTTCATGCCGGGCATCTGGATGTCGGTGATCAGCAGGTCGGGCCGGAAGAGCTCCATGGTCGTCAGCGCCTCCGGGCCGGAGTATGCGCCCACGGCGGTGATGTCCATGTCCGTCAGCCGGGAGATGTGCTTGAGCACCCCCTGCACGATGATCTCCTCGTCATCCACAATCAGAACCTTCATGTGCTGCGACCTCCTTTCAGCGCAGGCAGCTTCGCCAGGCCGACGTGCATCCGGCAGACGACGCCCTGCGGACTGGCATGGGTGAAGTGCAGCCCGTAGGCCGCGCCGTAGAAATACTTGATGCGGGCGTTGACGTTGTCCAGCCCCACGTGCTCCTCCGCCTGATCCTGCCGGCGAAGGTTCGCGGTTTCCATGCGGGCGTTCAGCGCGGCCATGGCCTCGTCGCTCATGCCGCAGCCGTCGTCCGTCACGTCGATGTATACGCCGTCCTCCCCGCGCCAGGCATGCACGTCCACATGGATGGGATGGTTCTGCCCGGTGATGCCGTGCTGCAGGCTGTTCTCCACAATGGGCTGGAGAATCCGCACCGGACAGCGGATGCTGGGCACGTCCGCATCCCGGCGGATGTGGAAGCTGATCATGTGGTGGATGCGGTACTGGTAAATCAGCACATAGTGCCGGGCATGCTCGAATTCCTCCTCCAGGCTGCTCTCCTCCCGGAGGGAGATGTTGTAGCGCAGGAAGCGGCTCAGGGTGAAGAGCATCTGGCTGGCGTCGTCATACTTCTCCAGCTCGATGTGCATGCGGATGTTCTCCAGGGTGTTGAACATGAAGTGCGGATTGACCTGGCTGGTCATGGCGTAATAGTTGGCGGCGTTCTTGAGGCGTTCGGCCTCCTGCACCGAGGCGATCAGCTCCTCGATGGTGCGGGTCATGTCGTTGTATTCCCGCACCACGTCGCCGAATTCATCCCGGCGGATGGCGCCCTCATAGGGCTTGGGCATCCCGGCGCCGGTGGCGTGGATGTGCCTGCTGAAGCGGGAGATCGACCGGGTGTAGTACAGGATGTACAGCCAGAACACCGCCAGGGAGAACAGCATCAGCATGACCATCAGCAGGAAGGAATTCGTCACCTCGCCATAGGAGCCGATCAGCGGCAGCTCCCAGAGCAGCGACAGCTCCGCCGCGCTTTCCTCCAGCAGCAGCGTCTCGTCGGAGGCCTCGGGCTTGCTGGCCAGGGGATGCTCCACGTCCAGGTGATAGGCGTCGCCCGCCTGCACGATGGGGTAGTACGTGCCCTCGTAGCCCAGGTAGAGCTGCCCGCCGCCGCTGACGGGGAACACGCTCTGCAGGATGTCGTCCAGCCGCAGCTGCAATTCCAGCACCGCCACGATCTGCGTGTAATCGCTGGAGTACAGGCTGCACAGGCGGATATACCGCGCGCCCGTGGGGTTATCGTCCGCCCGGTGACGGTACTGCTCCGGCGATACGGCCAGAAAGGCGCAGTCACCCTCGGCGGCGCGGGGGTAGGTCAGCTCGCTGTAATCGCACAGATTGTGCACCAGGCCGTTGTTGCCGATGAAGGAGGGATACAGCCGGTAAAGGTACAGGCCGTCCAGGGCGGGGTGAATGGAGGACACGGAATCGAACAGGGGCTGGATGTAGGCGGAATAGGCATACAGCTCATCTGCCGCGGAAGGGTAGCCTCCGGACAGCAGCGTCAGCAGGGGGGTGGAGGACTGCAGGGTATCGGCGGCCAGGGTGATTTCCTCCAGCGCGCGGGAGAAGTACTGCGACGACAGCCGCAGCGCCTCCTGCTTTTCGTAGCGCTGCTCCCGCAGGGCCTGGCGATGCAGGTTGCCCGCGTACACGTTGATGAAGAGGATGGCGGGCATCAGCACCAGCACCAGATAGAACAGCATGAAGCGGACGGTGGTTTTCTGCATGCAGGCCCGGATGCAGGCCAGAATCCGTTTCATGGCAGATCCATCTCCTTCATGCGCTGCTGATACTGGGCGTACTGCTCGGGGATGCTTTGGCTCAGGTGGGCTTCCAGGACGTCCATCTGCAGCGCGTCCAGATAGACCAGCATTTCGTTGAGGTTGCGCTGGAAGGCCGCCTCATCCGCCGAGAGGATGATCTTGGCCTCGTAGTCGTCGATGGAGGAGGAGATGCGGTCGTAGATCAGGCGGCAGTCCTCGGGCATCTGCGCCAGGGCCGCGGTGACCCAGGGGAGAATGCGGTATCGCCGGCGGATCTCGTCGTAGGCATCGGCGGAAAGCTGATTCTCCTGCAGGGCGCAGCGGCCCTCGGCCTCCACGATGGCGGAGGTGCCGAAGTAGAACCAGGGGTTGTAGGTCTGGTTGTAGCTGTCGCTGGCGATGGATTCCATCACCCCGTCGGAAAAGACCGGCAGACCGTTTTCGTCCAGGACGTAGTCGACGCCCTCCCGGCCCCATTCGGTCAGATGCTGCCCCTCGTCGGAATACATCCAGCGCAGCAGCTCCATGCAGGTTTCGGGATCGCGGGCGTTGCGGGTGATGAAGGACGCCGACCAGCCCAGCCCCTGGGTATCGTAGCAGGCGCCGTCCAGGGGATACAGCTCCACGGAGCAGTAGCTTTCGTCCAGCTGAATCAGATCGTTGTGCAGGTAGAGGTTGGTGTTCTGGGTGCAGGCGGAGAAGGAAAAGGAACGGTCCGTCTTGTACAGCCGGGAGGCATTGCCGTCGGTGGCGGCAAAGCTGTCGGGGATCATGCAGCCGGCGCGGTAGAGCTCGTTGAGCCAGGCGAGCATGGCCAGGTAGCGTTCGTCCCGGGCGTAGTAGATCCAGGAGCCGTCCTCCTGCTCCTGGAAGGGCAGCAGCCCCAGCCCGAAGCAGCAGCGGAAAAAGTTGAACCGATGGGTCTTGTCAAAGGTCAGCGGCACCAGGTGCGGATATTCCTCCTTGACCCGCAGGTAGACGTCCTTCAGCTCGTCCACGGTGCGGATCTGCGTGATGCCCATGGCGTCCAGGATATCCTGACGGATCATCAGCGAGGCGGTCATGGGGACGGCGGTGGTGTGCTGCCAGTCCTCGTTGCTGGCGTAGTTGTTCAGCAGGCCGTAGATTCTGCCGTCGGGGGAATAGGTCAGGGCGTTGGCCCGCAGCTGGGCGGGAATGTCCCAGTCAATGTCGTAGCGCTCCAGCAGCTCGTCGTAGCTGTAGCACAGGGCGGGGTTGTTCATCCTTTCCAGCATGGTGGAGGTGTAGACGATGTCGGGGAGCCTGTCCTGGGCGATCAGGCGGCTGAGATGCTGCATGTCCTGGGCCACGGTGATCTCCAGGGTTACGCCGGTGACGCGGGTGATCTCCTCCGGGATGATGCCGGTGAAGTCCTGCACGGGGAACCAGGGATGGTTGATGAACACGCTCACCACCCGGGTTTCCTGGGCGCGGGCAGCACGGGGCGCGCCGCACAGCGTCAGGACGATGGCGGCCAGCAGACAGACAAGGCGGACAAAGGGTGCGGTACGTCGGTACATGGGCGCTCTCCTTTCCGGGCGGCAGATGTGCAATTGATGATAACAGTATACTGAAAAATCACAGTGGGCACAACCCTTTTGCGCCCGGCTGAAAACAGCACAACGCCCCCACCCGCGCCATGGCGGGTGAGGGGGGAGCGTCAGGGTCTGAGCAGATAGGTCTGTCCGGCCCTGGCGGCAAAGCGGAAGCCATGGGGCGTCGGCTCGGTGGGAACGGTCCGCCCGCCGCAGAACACCTGCAGCGCGGGGCCGGCCAGGGTCACGGGGCCGCTGTGGCCGGGCTCCAGGCACGCCTCCGTCAGCGCGCCGTCCGCCCAGCGCAGGGAGACCGTCACGTCGCCCCGGGCGCGCAGGCCCTTCGCCTCGCCCTCCCGCCAGTCCGGCGGCAGCGCGGGCAGCAGGTGAAGCATGCCCGTGTGGCTCTGCAGAAGCGCCTCGGCAATGCCCGCGGTGGCGCCCAGGTTGCCGTCAATCTGGAAGACGGTGAACCCGTTCATGAAGTTGCGCGTGCGGGAGGCCGTCACCATGGTGCGGATGTTGTCGCCGGTTTTCTGCGCGTCCAGCATGCGGGCGTGCTGGCAGATGTACCAGGCCAGCGGCCATCCGCCCCGGCCCGCGCCGTTGTCCATGCGCAGCCGGAGGGATGTGCGCACCGCCTCCAGCAGGTCGGGGGTATCCTTCCAGTTGATCTCCGTGCCGGGGTACGCGCCCCACAGGTGGGAGATGTGGCCCATGCCGGGGGTCATTTCGGGATATTCCTCCTGCCATTCCAGCAGCTGGCCCCTGGAGCCGATCCTGTTGGGCGGGAGCTTCGCCCGGGCGGCGGCGAATTCCGCGCACAGGGGATCCTCCTCGCCCAGGATGCCGCTGGCGCTGATGCAGGCGTCGAACAGCGCGCGGAGGATCTGGTTGTCCATGGTGGCGCCGGTGCAGACGGGGGTATCGTGGCCGTCGGGCAGGATGTAGCGGTTCTCGGGGGAGATGGAGGGGCAGGTCACCAGCTGGCCGCTGCCGTCCTCCACCAGGAAGTCCAGGAAGAACACCGCGAAGTCCCGCAGGATGGGGTAGTATTCCTTCAGGAACGCCCGATCCAGCGTGAACAGGTAGTGCTCCCAGATGTGCAGCGCCATCCACGCGCCGCCCATGACCCAGGGTGTGGCCGCCATGTAGACGTCCTGGGGGGCGCAGTCGCCGTAGATGTCGGTGTTGTGATGGCATACCGCGCCCCGGCAGCCGTACATGATGCGGGCGGTATCCCGGCCCCGCTCCCACATGCGGCGGATCAGGTCGAACATGGACAGATGCTCCTCGGACAGGTTGCACACCTCGGCGGGCCAGTAGTTCATCTGGGTGTTGATGTTGATGGTATACTTGCTGTCCCATGGGGGGAGGAAATCCTTGCACCAGATGCCCTGCAGGTTCAGCGCGGTGGAGTTGGGCCTGCCGCCGGAAACCATCAGGTACCGGCCGAAGGTGAAATAGGTCGCGGCCAGATCGTTGTCCTGCCGGCCGTGGCGGGCGGCGTCCAGCCGCGCGTCCAGGGGCAGATCCGGGGCGGGCCCCAGATCCAGGGTGCAGCGGCTCATGCGGGCCTCGAAGTCCGCCGTGTGCCGCTGGAGCAGCCGCTCGAAGCCCAGCGCTTCCGCCGCGTCCAGCCGGGCGAGGACGGAGGACACGTTATCCGCCTCCCGGTTGTCCGTATCGGCGGCCAGCAGCAGGGTGACGCAGGTGGCCCCCCGGGTGAGCAGCTGCGTATAGGGATCGTCCACCGCGCCGTCGGTCACCATGCGCAGCGCCATGGCGAAGCCCGTTTCCGCCGCATGGCCCCGGGCCAGCAGCGTGGTGGGATTGACGGTGTGGTTCTCGTCCAGCAGCATGCCCGCCCAGCCGCCGCCCCGGGAGAACTTCCCCGGCCGGCGATGATCCGGCACCTTCTCGTCGAAGATGCGGCAGCGGTCCAGCTGCGCGTCCAGGTTCAGCGTGCCGGGGACGCTGGCGGCGATCTGCACGGCCAGCACCTGATCGGGATAGCTGACGAACATCCGCCGGGTGTAGGTCACGCCCTCCAGCGTGAAGGTCAGCGTGTGCAGGCCCCGCATCAGATCCAGTTGGCAGTCGTAGTCCGTGGCGCCGTCGCTGTTGGGCAGCCAGCCCATTTTGAAGGGCGTGTGCTGCCCGATGGCGATGTCCAGTTCCCCCAGGGATTCGTAGTGCCGCATGGTCATGGGCGCGCCGATCATGTACTGGTTCATCAGATCCTCGGCCTCGGCGATCCGGCCGTCCAGGATCAGGCGGCGGATCTCCGGCAGCTTGCCCAGGGTAGCGCGGTTGTTGCGGTCGATGAACTTGCCGTAGAACAGGCTGTCCTCGTTGAGCTGAATGCGGTCGATGCACGCATGGCCGTAGACCATCGCGCCCAGACGCCCGTTGCCCATGGGCAGCGCGTCGTTCCATACGTCGGCCGCGCTGATGTAGCGCATGATGCCGCTCATTGCGCCGCACCTCCTTCATACTGAATCCTGAACGTTTTGATCTCAAAGGGACGGAATACCATGTCGATGTCCTGCCCCGCGCCCAGGGAGCGAAGATTCTCCTCCAGCATGCTGGTTTCGAACACGCCCCGCACCGGATGATGGATGGTCATGCGGGCGCGGCAGGTGGTGCCCTCGGCCTCGTACAGGCGGACGATGTAGGCATGCTGCGTATCCTCGCAGGGCTTGACCGTCTCGCAGATCACATTGTCCGCGTCGATGGAGAGGAGGCGCGGCAGGGCTTCCGGCGCGGCGCGGCCCTGCAGGACGGGATAGTTGAGCAGGTAGGCGGGGCGGATGACGCTCTGCGCGCCAAAGCCCGTGTCGTGGGGCAGGAAGGCGTAGGTCACCCGGTGATCGCCCTTGTCGCCGGTGAAGTCGGGGTTGCAGCCGCCCTTGTGCAGCGACAGGTGCAGCGAGGAGCCCTTGGCGTGGATGCCGTACTTGCAGTCGTTGAGGATGGCCGCGCCGCAGCGGCTCTCGGACAGGTCGGCGTACTTGTGGCAGCTGACCTCGAACCGGGCGGCGTCCTGGGGATTGTTGTCGTGGGTGGGGCGCAGGACGCAGCCGAACTGGATTTCCTCCCGGCTCTCCGTGGCAAAGACGGAGGTGTCGAAGGCCGCCTTGAGGAAGCGGTGATCATCCTGCCAGTGGATGATGGTGTCGAAGCGCACCAGGGGCGTATCGGCGGAGAAGATCATCTGCTGGGTGAGGGTGGATTTGTCCGTCAGGCGGTAACGGCTCTCGATGCGGATTTCCACGGGGCCGCAGGAGACCACCCGCCGCTCCAGCAGTCGGGCGGAGGGCTTCAGCTTCGGCAGAAGATCCGCGTCGATGTCCCAGCTGTCCCACTTCAGGGAAACGTCCTCCGCCAGGAGGAAGGTGTTGAGCGGATAGCCCCCGCCCCGCATTTCCCGATCCATGCGCAGATCCACGAGGGAATCGATGGCGCCCTGCTCCGTGAAGCGCACCCGCGCAAAGGGCGTGGTCAGCTCCGCGCCCTCCAGGCGGAAGGGCGTCTCTCCGCCGCAGGCGCCGGGGATCAGGGTCAGCGCCCGGGTTTCCATGGCCTCGAGGCTGATGCCCGCCACCGCCAGGAGCATCCTGCCGTCCACGCCGGCGACCCGCTGCTGCCGGTAGCCGCCCTCCACGATCATGCCCTCCGGCACGTCCAGGTACAGGGTGTCGCTGCGGGGGAAGGACAGGGTGTTGGTGACGCTGATGCTGTTTTCCCCGCTGAGGCCGGTCAGCAGCCCGCCGGTCATCTCCTCCGCCCGGGCGATCACGCCGCCCACCTGCTCCCGGCACTCCTGATTCACCCGGGGCAGCCCCGTGCCCGGCAGAATGTCGTGGAACTGGTTGATCAGCAGCAGCCGCGTCAGGGGATGGATCGGCCGGCCGTCGGCCATGGCTCCGCGGGCCACGGCGCGGCTGACCGTCAGCAGCTCCAGGTCGTGCAGGGCGATTTCCGCCTTGCGGTTGTTGCGCTTGATCTCGTGCTGGTTGGTCAGCGTGCCCCGGTGATACTCCAGGTACAGTTCGCCCGCGTACACCGGCGGCTCGGGCATGGAGGCTTCCAGCTGCCGCATGAAGTCGCTCACGCTCATGAAGCGCGTGCGGGGCATGCCCTCCAGGTCGCCGAGGCGGCGTGCCATCTCCAGCTGCTCAAACTGCGGGCCGCCGCCGCCGTCGCCATAGCCGTAGCCGATCAGCTTCATCTGGCTCAGGCGCTTGTCCTTCACCACGTCGCCATGGCGGCTGCGGGTGAACATGAAATGCGCAAGGGTCTTCGGACAGGGGAAGTCGTGGGTCTTCGGGAAGTGGGTCAGCACCCGGGTGCCGTCCAGCCCCGCCCAGAGGAAGGAATCATAGGGGAAGTCCGTGGTATCGTTCCAGGACATCTTGGTGGTGACGAAGTACTTCACCCCGCACTGCCGCATGATCTGCGGAATCGCCGCGCTGTAGCCGAAGGTGTCCGGCAGCCAGAAGGTGTCGGAGGTGTAGCCGTAGTGCTCCCGGGTGAAGCGCTGCCCCCACAGAAACTGACGCACCATGCTTTCGCCGCCGGTGATGTTGCAGTCGCACTCCACATACACCGCGCCGTTGGGTTCCCAGCGGCCCTCCAGCACCCGGGCCCGGATGCGCCGGAACAGCTCGGGATAATGCTCCAGCAGCATCTCGCCGTGGAAGGCGCTGGACTGCATGAACCGGTGCTCCGGATACTGCTCCATCAGCGACAGCTGGTTGGCATAGGTGCGGGCGCACTTCTTGATCGTCTCGCCCACATGCCACAGCCAGGCCGTGTCCATGTGGCTGTGGCCCGTCAGCCCGGCGAAGGGCGCGGTGGGGCCGTTTTTCCGGGCCAGCTGCTCCCTGAGCAGGGGCGAGGCTTCCCGCAGCGCGCGCTCGAATTCCTCCCGGCTGACGCAGGCGGGATCGTAGTAGATGATCCGATGAACCTTCTCCAGGGTGTTGAGGATATCCGCCCGGCGGTAGCTGGTCACGTCGAGGGCCTCGACCATCTCGTTCAGGGTCTTCAGGTCGAAGAGGAAGTCGCTGACCAGCTGGTTCTTCACGCAGATGTCCATGCCGGTGTACAGGGCGGTGAAATCCCTGCGGCTGCTGTCCTCAAAGGGCTGGGTGCCCCGGACGTAATGCCCGCAGTACACCTCCACGCACAGGGCGATGGTCTCGCCGGCCGCGGGATGCATGCGGATCATGTCGCAGTAGTGATTGCCATGGGTGGTCACCACGATCTTGGTGGCATACGTGCCGAAGGGCTGGCCGTCCACCCACAGCAGGGATTCGTAGCCCTGGGTGTGGGGCATGAGGAACAGCGTCTGACCTGCCAGGCGCTCCGGCACGGTGTAATCCAGCCGGAAAAAGCCGTACACGCCTTCGCCGCCCCACCGCTGGCCGGGGGCGATGGGACGGTAGCCGTCCCGGGGAATGGCGTACAGGTCGTCGCGGGTTTCGGCGAGCGCCACGGCGCCGATGGCATCCACCCGGTCAAAGATCAGCGCCTCGAGGGTGTCCTCATACCGCCGGAGCTTGCCCAGCAGCTGGGGCAGCTGGCTTTCATGGAGCATGGTGCTGTCTCCTTTCATCGCGGCTCAGGCGGCCGCGCCTTTTTTGTTGTACACCGTCAGCTTCAGCCGGGAGGCGCTGGCGAAGGCCAGGATCCCCAGGATGAGCTGCAGGATGAACGCCGGCGTGTTGGAGAAGCGTGCGATCAGCGCGCCCACGGCGATGCCCGTGAAGGAGAAGGGCAGCAGCGTCAGGCTGCGGGCCACGATGTGATACACGCTCGTTTCCGTGGGGACGATTTCCAGGATGTACGCCTGGTAGCCGATCAGGCCGCTCTTGGTGAAGCCGATGATGAACACCGCCAGGGCCGCGAAGACAAACGGCGTGCCGGCACGCATGGCCGTCAGGCCCATCAGGGGCACCAGGAGCCCCAGGCCCTCGATGGTCTGCAGCATGCGCTTGATCCCCAGCCGCTCGGAAATGCGTCCGGTGACCACGCCGCCCAGCATCAGCCCCAGGGTCTGGATGACGATCAGGTTGGACACCTGATCCGTGGACAGGAGCAGGGTATTCTGCGCATAGACGAAGAAGAAGGCGTTCACGCTGAGGGCCATGGAGGAAAACACATTGGCCCTCAGCGCGCCGCGGAACAGGCCGTTGCGGTAGCAGGCAAGCAGCTGGCGGATATACCCGCGGGGATTGCGCTGCTCCCGCGCCGCGCCGCCGTGGGTGCGCTCCCGCAGGGGAATGTAGCACAGCACCGAGCAGGCCATCAGCGCGCCGCCCAGGGCGAAGATGGCGGCGTACTGGTAATCCTCGCTCAGGGCGGGGGAGGAGCGGATGGCCTTGATCAGCGCGCTGGAGACAAAGGTGATCACGCCGGAGAGGGCATAGAGCGTGCCCAGGAGCTTGCCGCGCCGCTGGGGAGGCACGCAGTCCCCCAGCAGGTAGTTCCAGGTGATGCCGGTGACGGGCTGGCCCATGCTGGAGAGAATGATCACCCCGAAGAACAGCGCCAGCTCCGCCCCGGGGGACAGCCCCAGCACGATGCCCAGGGGAATCAGCAGATAGGCGGTGCGCGCCACGCCGTTGATGGCCATGGACATTTTCTTCTTGCTGGCGGCCGCGGCCACAAAGCCGCCGCACAGCAGCGGCATGATCGCCCCGAACACCGACTGCAGCGTGCTCAGGGAGCCGATGACCTCCATGCTCGCGCCCAGGTGCGCCAGAAACAGGGGAACGATGGTGTTCATGCCGATCAGATCGTGGCCAAGGGTGTTGAACAGCCCTTCCAGCATGATGCAGTAGCCGTTGAGCGCATCCTGATCCGGCTTTCTGAATGTCAAACGGATGGATTTCATTCCCGCATACCCCCGCAGCGCGTCGCATGGGATTCCCATTTGATTTCATTGTAAAAGGGCGCGGGGGCCGGGGGCAAGCGTCAAATCTTATGGCGGGATGTCCGATTTTGTTGTGTCCCATGCCGCGCGGGACGCCGCAGCCCGGACGAATCAAGGCGCCGCGCCGCGGCGGGGGCAATTTGCGCGGCCACGATGCGACAGAACCTGCAAAGTTATGACAGTGTACAAAACGCCCTGCGCCCTCATACAATAAAACCAGTTCAACGCTGGCGAAGCAAGGAGCGTGAAACAATGACCGTGAAAAATACCGCCGTCCCCGCGCCCGGGGGGGCTCCGAAACGCAAGAGCATCTGGCGCAGGCTGTGGAATCAGCGCGCGCTGCAGGTTTTTGCGCTGGTGGGCGTGGCCTATCTGCTGATCTTCAACTATGTGCCCATGGTGGGCGTGCTGATGGCCTTCAAGAAGTACAAGATCACCTCGGGCTTCGCGGGGATCTTCACCAGCGAGTGGGTGGGGCTGAAGTATTTCAGGGAGTTCGTCACGGACTACAACTTCTTCTCCATCCTCAAGAACACCCTGGTCATGAGCCTGCTGAAGATGCTCTTCACCTTCCCGCTGCCCATCCTGCTGGCCCTGGTGCTCAACGAGGTGAAGTGCCTGCCCTTCAAGAAGCTGGTGCAGACCACCAGCTATCTGCCCTACTTCATCTCCTGGGTGATCGTGACGGGCTTCTGCCAGATCTTCCTGCAGTCCAACGGCGTGATCAACAACATCCTCATCGCCCTGGGCCGGGAAAACTCCGTACCCTTCCTGACGGCGCCGCAGTACTTCCTGCCCATTGTGGTGATCACCGCCTGCTGGAAGGACATGGGCTGGTGGGCGATTCTGTTCCTGGCCTCCATCACCGGCATCGACCCCACCCTCTACGAGGCCGCCGAAATCGATGGCGCCGGCCGGCTCAAGCGCATCTGGCACATCACGCTGCCGGGCATCAAGGGCACCATCACCGTGGTGCTGATCATGGCCATGGGCAATCTGCTGGGCGGCGGCCTGAGCGGCTCCAACTTCGAGCAGTCCTACCTGCTGGGCAACGCCGGCAACATTGACGCCTCGGAGATCATCCAGACCTACGTCATGAAGGTGGGCCTGTCCAACGGCCGCTATTCCTACGCCGCCGCGGTGGGCCTGTTCCAGTCCGTCATATCCATCATCCTGGTGATGACCTCCAACTTCATCTCCAGGAAGGTATCGGGCAATTCGCTGTTCTGAGAGAGGAGGGAAGCACATGGTGATTTCCCGCAGATCCCGCAACAGGATCCGCCGCACCACCGAGGACAAGATCGTCGACGCGGTGGTGTACCTGATCTGCATCCTGGTGTTCGTGGTGACGTTCTATCCCTTCTGGCTGTCCATCGTCCTGGCCTTCAACGAGGGCAAGGACGCCACCTATGGGGGCATCTACTTCTGGCCCCGGCGCTTCACCCTGGACAATTTCCGGAAGATGTTCTCCGACGTCACCTGGATCAAAGCCCTGGGCGTGAGCGTGGCCCGCACGGTGGCCGGCACCATCCTGACGGTGTTCATGACCACCTTTGTCAGCTACGGGCTGAGCCACCGCAACCTCATCGGCCGGAAGGTGTACATGACGCTGTTCATCGTGGCGATGTACCTGTCCGGCGGCGTGATCCCCTACTACATGGTGCTGCGTCAGCTGCATCTGATCAACACCTTCTGGGTGTACATCATCCCCGGGATGCTCAGCCTGTTCTATGTGATGGTGTCCATATCGTTCTTCCAGGACATTCCCCAGGAGCTGGGCGAATCCGCCCGGCTGGACGGCGCGTCGGAGCTGCAGATCTTCCTGAAGATCGTCCTGCCCATCTCCCTGCCGCTGCTGGCCACCATCGCCATCTTCACCGCCGTGGGCCACTGGAACAACTGGTATGATACGGCCTTCTTCACCCAGGACAAGAACCTGCGCACCATGGCCTATCAGCTGATGGCCGTCATCAACAAGTCCAGCCTCGGCCAGAACAGCAACATGGATGCCTACGCCGCCTCCCTGGCCAATGAAACGGTCACCAACATGTCCGTGCAGCTGGCCGCGATGATCGTGGCAGTGGCGCCCATCCTGGTGGTGTATCCCTTCTTCCAGCGGTACTTTGTCTCGGGCCTGACCATCGGCTCGGTCAAGGGCTGATCCCATTCGTGCCCCGGGCAGCAGAACCTGACTGCCTCAGCAATAGAAACTCAACAAGGAGGTTGTCCCATGAGCAAGCGTATCCTGTCCCTGGTTCTCAGCGTCTGCATGCTGCTGTCGCTGGCTTCCTTCGCCGCCGCCGAGGAAGAACCCGTCACCCTGACCATCTTCATCGACCACAGCTGGTACCCGGTGGAATCCTTCACGGGCATCATCCCTGAGTACATCACCGAAAAGACCGGCGTCACCCTGGACGTGACCGTCGCCCTGGATGCCAATCAGCTGGGCGTGATGCTGGCCTCCGGCGATCTGCCCGACCTGATCTACACCCAGAACATGGTCGACCGCTGCTCCGATCCCGCGGTGGCCTATTCCTACGAGGACCTGATCGCCCAGTACTGCCCCGACTGGGAGGTCAGCCCCAAGCAGCTGGGCATCGCCCGCAACTTCTCCGAGGACGGCGTGGCCTACACCCTGCTGAACCACTACTCCGAAAAGGCGGACTGGGAAGGCATCACCGGCGCGGTGCCCATGGTGGGCTCGCTGCTGCTGCGCGGCGATATCCTGGACGCCCTGGGCGAAAAGCAGCCCACCTCCTTTGACGAATTGTACGAGCTCTTCGGCAAGGTGAAGGCCGCCTACCCCGACATGGTTCCCCTGAAGCTCAACGAGAACTGGAACACCATCGTTTTCCGCTACCTCAACGGCATGAGCCAGCTGGACTTCATCCCCGGGGACGACGGCGTGTACGAGCACTACTCCCTGGATCCCCGCTACGAGGAAATGCTGGTGTGGCTGAACAAGTGCTACCGCGCCGGCTACCTGATTGCTGACGATCCCTACTTCGTCAAGGGCTCCACTGCCATCCCCGATGACAAGTGGTTCGCCTCCTGCGCCTGCACGCAGAACTCCCTGCCCTCCACCAACGCCACCCTGGCGGGCATCGATCCCAGCTACTACGCCATCGAGATGGTGCCCTTCCCCGAGTCCAGCTACATCACCACCGATACCGGCTGGTCCGCACTGTTCATCACCAAGAGCTGCAAGGATCCTGAGGCGGCCATCAAGATGATGCAGTGGATGTTCTCCGAGGAAGGCCAGTACGCTACCCAGATGGGCCGCGAGGGCATCGAGTACACCCTGGACGAGAACGGCCTGCCCGTGTTCTCCGATGAGTGGAAGGCCGCCGCTGCCGAGGGCTCCGACGCGCAGAACTCCAAGTACAACACCTGGTTCTACTTTGGCGGCTCCGAGATCGTGGAGGCTGTGTCCCGCTGCGCCACCACCGATCCGAAGTATGTGGCGGACTGCTACGCGGTGATCTGCGAGCGGTTCGACAACTGGCCCTGGGTCATGGCTTCCTACCCCATGGGCGAGGCTGATGAGAAGATCGCCTTCGACAAGATCAAGGAGCTGCTCAAGACTGCCGAGGCTCAGGCGATCCTGGCCGGCAGCGAGGAGGAGTGCCGCGCCGTCTACGCCGACTATGTGCAGAAGGCCGATCGCATCGGCATGGCCGACCTGAACGACTACGTGAACGCCACCATCGCCGAGAAGATGCCCATGTTTGAGTAAGCAACGCAATCCGCATTCCTGCGCACAGCAAGGGCGGAGGCTACGGCAAGCCTGCCGGCAGGGGATTCGCGCCCCTGCCGGCCTTTTGCATCCGGGGCGGAAGGTGTTGGCCATGGCGGGCGGGAATACAGCATGTACAAAAGCTTTACGTCTGCCAGCGTGAAAGGAGGTTCATCCCATATGTCTCCCAGGGAGCGCGTTGAACAATGCATGATTCGGCTGATTGAACAGGAGGAGCGCATGGCGGGGGCCAGCGTGCTGGTGCGCCATCACGGCCGGGAGGCGCTCTACGCCCAGGCGGGCTGGGCCGACCGGGAGAAGCGCCTGCCCATTGCCCGGGATCAGCTCTTCCGCCTGTATTCCCAGACCAAGCCCGTCACCGCCGCGGCGGCCATGCTGCTGGTGGAGCGGGGCATCCTGGACCTGATGGAGCCGGTATCCACCTATCTGCCGGGGTTCCGGGATCAGCGGGTGGCGGAGGGCGGAGGCCTTGTTCCGGCGAAGCGTCCGGTGGTGGTGATGGATCTGCTGGGCATGTCCGCCGGGCTGACCTACGGCGGGGAGGACGTGGCCGGGCGCGCCACGGAGCGGCTGATGGCGGAAATGGACAGGCGGCGTCTGGCGGGGAATCCCATGGGCACCGTGGAGCTGGCCAACCGCATCGGCGAGCTGCCGCTGGCCTTCCATCCCGGGGAGCGCATGCGCTACAGCCTGTGCGCCGACGTGCTGGGCGCGGTGATCGAGGTGGCGGACGGCCGATCCTTCAGCCGGTTCCTGCGGGAGGAGCTGTTCGAGCCCCTGGGCATGCAGGACACGGGATTCTTCGTGCCGGAGGACAAGCTGTCCCGGCTGTGCGCCTGCTACGAGCGCACGGCGGATGGCCTGCGGCCCTGCAGCCCGGTCAACGCCGGCATTTACGACACCACGGAGGAACCGGCCTTCGCCTCCGGCGGGGGCGGCCTGATCAGCACCGCGGACGATTACATGGCCTTCGCGGGGATGCTGCTGGACATGGGGCAATGGCAGGGCCGGCGGATTCTTTCGCCCCAGAGCGTGCGCTTCCTGACCACGCCCCAGCACCCCTATGAGGAGAAATTCCGTCCCTGGCACGGCTTCGAGGGCTATGCCTACGGCAAGCTGATGCGTCAGGCCGTCGCGCCCGGGGAGGCGCCCATGTTCATCCGGCCCGGGGAATACGGCTGGGACGGCTGGCTGGGGGTATACTTCGCCAACTTCCCCGCCGAGGAGATGACCATCCTGATGATGATGCAGATCAAGGACACCGGCACCTCCTGCATTCAGCGGCGGATCCGCAACCTGCTGCTGGCCATGGAGAGTCAGGGCGAACTGTAAGTATGGAGGACGCAATGATGGATTGGAAAGACCCTTCGCTGGACAGCGCCACGCGCGCGCAGCTGCTGGTATCCCGGATGACCCTGGAGGAGAAGGTCAGCCAGATGACCTACTTTTCCAGCGCGCTGTCCCGCTTCGGCATTCCCGAGTACAGCTGGTGGAACGAGGCCCTGCACGGCGTGGCCCGGGCGGGCACCGCCACCGTGTTTCCCCAGGCCATCGGCATGGCGGCCTCCTTCGACGTGCCCCTGATGAAGGAGACGGCCGCCGTGATCGGGCAGGAGGCCCGCGTCAAGCACCGCGCCGCCGCCATGTGGGAGGATCGCAGCATCTACAAGGGGCTGACCATGTGGTCCCCCAACGTGAACATCTTCCGCGATCCCCGCTGGGGCCGCGGGCATGAAACCTACGGCGAGGATCCCTTCCTGACCAGCCGGATGGGCGTGGCGTTCATTCAGGGGCTGCAGGGGGAGGAGGGGGATCAGGCCCGGTGCGACGCCACGGCCAAGCATTTCGCCGTGCATTCGGGCCCGGAAGCCCTGCGCCACACCTTTGACGCGGAGGTCTCCCCCAAGGACATGGCCCTGACGTATCTGCCCGCCTTCCGCGCCGCGGTGGAGGAGGGGCATGTGCACGCCGTCATGGGCGCGTACAACCGCGTCAACGGCGAGGCGGCCTGCGCGTCGCCCTCGCTGCTGGAAAGGACGCTGCGCGGGGAATGGGGCTTTGACGGCTATGTGGTCAGCGACTGCGGCGCCATTGAGGATCTGTACAAGAACCATCGGGTTGCCGCCGACGAGGCGGAAGCCGCCGCGCTGGCCGTGAACAACGGCTGCGACCTGTGCTGCGGGTGGGTGTTCCCCCACTTGCTGGAGGCGGTGAGGCGGGGGCTGATCAGCGAGGAGACCATCACCCGCAGCGTGGAGCGGCTCATGCGGGCGCGCATCCGCCTGGGGCTGCTGGATCCCGAGCCGCCCGTCACCCCGGAGGAATACGCCCTGGTGGACAGCCCTGAGCATCACGCGAAGGCCCTGGCCATGGCCCGCGCCTCCCTGGTGCTGCTGAAAAACGACGGCCTGCTCCCCCTGGACGAGAGCCGCATCCGGTCCATCGCCGTCATCGGCCCCAACGCAGACAGCCGCCTGGCGCTGATGGGCAACTATGCCGGCACGCCCAGCAAAACCTACACCATCCTGGAGGGTCTGCAGGCGCTGCTGCCGGACAAGCGCATCTACTACGCCGAGGGCTGCGCCATCGCCGGCGGCTCGGTGGAGGCGGGCTGGGGCGAGCCGGATTCCTACCGTATCGCCGAAGCGCTGCAGGCGGCCAGCCTGGCGGATGCGATCATCGTGGTCACGGGCCTGAATGGCGAAATGGAGAGCGAGGACAGCAGCGACGCCATCGGCAGCGGCGACAAGCTGGATCTGGAGCTGCCCGAGAGCCAGCGCAATCTGATCGAGGCCCTGCGCACCCTGGGCAAGCCCATGACGCTGGTGAACATGACCGGCTCGGCCTGCGTGCTCCCCTGCGAGGAGGCCTTCGGGGCCATTGTGCAGGCCTGGTATCCCGGGCAGATGGGCGGGCTGGCGGTGGCGGAAATGCTGCTGGGCCGCTTTGCCCCCAGCGGACGGCTGCCCGTCACCTTCTATGCCTCCACCGATCAGCTGCCGCCCTTTGAGGATTATGCCATGGCCGGGCGCACCTACCGCTACTTTGAGGGGACGTGCGCGTATCCCTTCGGCTTCGGCCTGAGCTACAACCGGTATGCCTATGAGGGGCTGGAGGCTGTCCGCGGCGAGGAGGGCATCAAGGCGCGGGTCAGCGTGACCAGTCAGGGCGCCATGCCCGGCGAGGAAACCGTGCAGGCCTACGTTTCCTGGGTGCATCCTGCCAGCGCCATGCCCATCCGTCAGCTGGCGGCGGTGGAGAAGATCGCGCTGCAGCCCGGCGAAACCCGTCTGGTGGAGCTGTTCATCCCCGAGAAGGAACTGCGCGTGTGCGACGACGCGGGCGTCTTCCACCACCATGGCGGGGATATCCGCCTGTATGTGGGCGGAACCCAGCCCGACGCGGTCAGCGTGGGCAGGGCGGGCGCGGCGCCGCTGGACATGCTGGTGAAGGGGGATGCGCATGCCTGACTACCGCTTTGACGGCAGCATTTCCCGGGAGGTGCTGGAGCATTACCTGGCCCATGCCGTCACCCACACGGGGCTGGGCATGGACAACTTCGCCCCCAGCCAGACCTTCGGGGATGACGTGCGCATGCTCCTGCACGAGGGCGCCAAGTATGTCGGCCGGGCGGGGCTGATCTGGGAGGGCACGGAGGAGGAGGAGCATTTCGCCGTCTGCCGGGAGCGTGCGGACGATATCCACCGCGCCGATCCGGACATCATTCTCCAGGGGTGCATCTTTGAGTATATCGAGAAGCGCCAGGTGGATTGCCTGCCCGTGCCGCCCTGGGTTTTCGAGGCCTTCGGGCTGCCGGTGGAGCGGCGCTGCTTCTCCTACGACGCCATGCTCAACCCCGACGGCCGCTACGTCAACCACTGGGGCCGGGAGCGCTCCGTGCAGGACGTGACCCGCCTGGAAACGCAGCTGTTCATGTACTACCGGGCCCGGCGGTACATCGACGCGGGGTTCGAGAGCCTGCACTTCGGGCAGGTGCATCTCATCGGCGCGGCGGACGAGGGCTTCCGCTGCTGGGCGGAAATCCTGGGCCGCATCCGGGCCTACGCCCGGGAGCATGCCCGCCGCCACTATGTCCTGTGCGACGCCCACACCCACGGCATCACGGTGGACGGCCGCATGCTCTTTGACTACAACGCCTGGCCGCTGCGCCTCAGGGAGGTCGTGGACAGCCCCATGGACGTGACCGTCCAGGAGGGCTACCACAACAGCATCTACGGCCACAGCCTGGGCGGCGTATCGCCCAGCGGCTGGTACGCGGAGGAAATGCCCTTCCTGGTGGAGCTGGACAACTTTGGCCCGTCGCGCTTTTCCGGGGAGCCGCGGCTGGATTCCCACTACGCCTGGGGGTATGACGAGATCACCTGGTTCGCTCTGCAGAGCCCTGCCAGGCGTCACGCCTTCCTGCGCGATACCAGCCGCTGGCTGCGCAGGAACTATCCCCACGGCTATCTGCAGATGCCCTCCCGCCGCCTGATCACCGAGCGGATCGAACACGTCTGGCCCTCGCCCGATACCGCCTGGCTGGACAGGGTGGCCGGGCAGGAATTCCTGACCTTCACCCTGGACGATCAGGGCTGCGCCCACATCTTCCGCCGATATTACAGCGCGAACAGGCCCTCGCCCGCCTGCCCCTTCGGCTTCGGGGACGAGGACGTGATCCGCGATTGCTTCAAGGAGGCTGAGCAAGCATGACTGCCCGAGGCATTCATCCCCAGGAACGCACGCCCCTTCAGGCCCTGGCCCGGGACATGACCTACGATACGGAGATCTGCCGCACCCATCCCGGCGGCATGGGCGGGAGCTTCATGGGCCCCTACACCCGCCTGACCACCCCGGCCATGAAGGCCGCGCTGTGGGGCGGCATGGACGAAATGACCCTGAGCCTGCTGAAAACCGACGTCATCGACCGCCGCTACGTGGACAGGGATCACTTCACCATGGACGACCTGATCCGCGGGGCCTTCAGCGAGGCCAACAGGGATCTGAACGATATGCCCATGGCCGGCATGACCCGTCCGCCCTTCGCCGTGCTGGACGAGCGGGGCGGCCGCTACAACCACGCCCTGTGGTCGGAGGTGTATCCCTTCCCCTGCCAGAAAAGCGTGGGCCAGGTGATCGTCCGCGCGCCGGAGATGAAGGGCGCGCCCCAGCCATCCGCCGTCCATCACCTGCGGGACGGCCATGTGACCGTCTCCGCCCGCCGGGATGACAAGACCCTGACGGCGGAATACGTCATGGGCATGGAGCGGAACGTGCTGGCCCTTCGCCTGCACTGCGAGGGCATGACCCGGGCGCCGGAGGTGCGGCTGTACCGCAATGTGGATCAGGGTCATCGCCGCTACATGGACGAGCGGGGACAGTACATCCCCACGGTGGTCTACCGTCCCGCCAATCCGGATGAGCCCCTGGGCTACTACGATTTCGAGGCGGACAGGGAGATCAACGGCCTGTTCGAGCCGCCCACCACGGGGCGCGACGGACGGTTCTTCTGGATCCACCAGGTGTTCCCGGCGGAGAAGACCTTCCCCGAGGGCTTCCGGTATGTGATGATGGCCATGGCCGGCGATCCGCAGGCGGAGCTCCGCGAGCATCCGCTGGCCCACGGTCTGGGCACCAGGCCCTTTATCGGCCGGGATTCCCAGGGCATGCTGCAGGTGCCGGGCATCCGCACCGCCACCCACCCCGAGATGTTCGAGACCATGGCCACCAACTACACCTATGTGGCGGGCGCGCCGGGCGTGGCGGCATCCGCCCGGATGGCGCGGCCCGGCGACAGCGTGCTGTACGTGGCGGTGGTCACCTGCAACGATACCCCCGACTACATGAACCGGGCCCGGGAGCTGCTTCTGGAGGCCGAGGCCATGGGCTTTGACGGGCTGGCCAGGGAGAACGAAACGTGGTATAATGCCTTGTACGCCCGCCGGGAGGAGGGCCGCGTGGTGCTGGGCGCCACGGAGGAGGAGCGGGCTGCCTGCGACCGGCAGATGACCCTGGACGCCTTCGCCTCCTGGACCAGCGGACACATGGGCTTCTGCCGTCCGCGCCCGGCGCATCTGGAGGGCAGCGCCAGCTATGCCTGCTACGAGGTGGATACCCAGTCCTGGCATTCGCTGCCCTGCTACAACGAGATTTTCGCCGAGGGACCCTACTTCCTGCGCAACCGGCCCGAGCCGAAGCTGCTGTGGATCGAGCTGATCGAAACCTGGCATGAGACCCTGAAGGAAAAGGCGCGCCTGAAGTTCGGCCTGCCGGGCATGTGCATGGCCCACGGCTATCTGCCCGCCGCCGCCCAGAGCCCCTGGTACATGGAAAACAATGCCCTGGACTTCACCATGGAGGTTCCCGGGCAGATCATGAAGTGCATCTGGAACTTCTGGGACTACGGCGGGGACGAGGACTTCCTGCGCCGCCGGGCCTGGCCCATCCTCCGGGATCTGGCCATCTTCTACGAGGCCTTTGCCCGCCGGGGCTGGGACGGTCATCAGTTCAACCTGGAGCCCACGGTGGAGACGGAAAGCTACGGCGTGAGCTATCAGCTGAAGTACACCCGCAACTGCACGGGGACCATCGCCATGTTCCGCTGGGTGCTGAACCGGGCCTGCGATGCGGCGGAATACCTGGGCGAGGAGGAGGAAAGGATTCCCGGCTGGCGGGAGGTGGCGGAGCATCTGCCGCCGTATCCGACCTTCCGGGTGGGCTCGGGCGAGGTGATCGGCGCCAACGAGATGGCCTTCCCGCGCTTCACCCGGGGCGACCACTTCATGTTCACGGGCTATTTCCCGGTGAACATGGCCGATGAAATCAACCTGGACAGCCCGCAGGAGCTCAAGGACATGATGACCCGCACCGCCGACGTGCTGGGCAGCGCCCGCAACTGGGAGCCCTACGTCCTCACGGGCGCGTGCAGGGATGAAATTCCGCGCAAGTACGCCTATGGCGCGCAGAAAATCACCAGCCACGCCATGCTGCTGCGGGAGCTGGAGGAAGCGCCGGAGAGGCTGATGAACAGCCGCTCGGGGCGGATTCACCTGTTCCCCGCGGTGCCCGCGTGGACGGAGTGCGCCTTCCGGGACTTCCTGGCCCGGGGAGGCTTCCGGGTCAGCGCGGCCCGCACGGCCGGGGGCGTGGAAGGCCCCGTAACCATTGCCGCCGTGCGCTCCATTCCCTGCCGGCTGATGAACCCCTGGCCCGGCTGCGCCGTCCTGGTGACGGACGAGACCGCCGGGCAGACCGTTCCCGCCGCGCTGGACACCGCCAACGGCGAGTGCGTGGCGTTTCAGGCCGAGGCGGGGCATACCTACAGCGTATCCATGGTGAAATCATAAGAATGAGGTGATCGTGCATGAGCTGTATTCCCGTGCTTGTCCTGTGCGACGATCTGTGGCATCCGGCGGAGGTGATCGAGCGGGGGCTGGCCGCGCTGCCCCAGGAGAAGTATGCCTTCGACGTGGTGAAGACCGCCAAGGACATCCTGACCCCGGCGCGGCTGAGGGCCTACCCGCTGATCCTGTGCTGCAAGAGCGACTGCATCAACCAGGGCAATCACGCGCCCTGGTTTGAGGCGGGGGTTACGGAGGTCATGCCGGAGGACTTCGAAGCCTGGGTGCGGGAGGGCGGCGGCTTTCTGGCGGTACACTCGGGCCTGGCCTACCGGGAGGAGCAATGTCCGGCCATGACCGGGCTGACGGGCAGCGCCTTTGTGGGGCATCCGCCCCGGTGCGAGGTGCTCCTGCAGCCCGAGCAGCCCGGGCATCCCATCCTGCGGGGCGTGGAGGCCTTCACCTGCCGGGACGAGCATTACCAGATCCGCATGACCTGCCCGGAGAAGCCCTTCCTCACCAGCCGCTCGGCCAGCGGCGGGGTGCAGAGCGCGGGCTATACCCGGCAGATAGGGGAGGGCCGCCTGTGCGCCCTGACCCCGGGGCATACCCTGGACGTGTGGGAGCATCCCATGTTCCAGCGGCTGCTGATGAACGCCATGGCCTGGTGCCTGAAGGAGGATCCGTCATGCGCAGCGTGCTGATCACCGGCTGCGACCGGGGCGTGGGCTACTGCCTGGCGGAGGAATTCCTCCGGGGCGGCTGGCGGGTGTATGCCGGGCAGTACATGCCCGACTGGCCCTGGCTTTCGGCCTTGAAGGCGCGCTATCCCGACGCGCTGACCATCCTGCCCCTGGACGTGGGCAGCACATCCTCCGTGCGCGCGGCGGCGGAGCAGACAGGGCCGCTGGACATGCTGGTGCTGTGCGCGGGCGTGGTTGGCGGCGAGGACGAGGCCGGCGTGCGCGTGGCCTATCAGGTCAATACCCTGGGGGCCATCCGCATGGTGGAGGCCTTCCTGCCGTGGATGCGGCAGGGCATGAAGCGGCTGGCCTTCGTATCCAGCGAGGCGGGGGTGATCACCCTGGCCCACCGGGACAGCGGCCACGGCTACACCGTCTCCAAGGCCATGCTGAACATGGCCGTCAGCCAGATGTTCCGCACCCTCCGGCCCCAGGGCTTCACCTTCCGGCTGTACCATCCGGGGTGGGTGCGCTCCTACATGCAGGGGGTCAGGAACACCAGCGGCCGCTACGAGCCGGAGGAGGCCGCCGCCAGCGCCTACCGCCAGTTCACGGAGGATCGCCCCTGGGAGGACGCGCTGGTCATGACCGATATTTGCGGCCACCTGTGGCCCTGGTGAGGAGGAGCGATACATGCGTACCATCCTGATGATCGACACGGGCCGCGCCGCCATGCGCGGGGCCGCGCAGGAATTCGCCGCCATGGGCGACCGGGTGGTGATCCTTGCCCGGGAGGCCTTCGAGCTGCCCGGCGCGCAGGTGCGCGCGGCGAACCTGCTGGACGCGCAGAGCCTCCGCGCGCTGACGGCGGACCTGGGGACGGTGGACATCCTCATCCTGGGGGTGCCGCCCATGACGGGGGACGGCCCCATCGGCGCCGGCCACGACACCGACGCCATGCTGGAGGAGCTGACGTACATGGGGCAGGGCATCGCCAATGTGGTGGAAGCCTGTCTGCCCGCGATGGAGGGCGGCATGAAGCGCATCGCCTGCATCACGGAGCGGGAGTCCAGCATCAGCCGCGCCCGGGAGGAGGGCGATATGGCCCGGCACATGGCGCTGGCCGGGCTGAACCTGATGGGCCGGGAGCTGTTCAACCGCCTGCGGAAGGAGGGCTTCACCTTCCGCTGGTATGCCGCGGAGGACGCGGCCGCGCCCATGAGCGCCGCGGCCTACATTCTGGCCCGGCTGTCCTGGCATCCGGACGAGCCGCCCTGCCACAACGACGAGGACCGGCTGGTGATGCGGGACGGCTTCCTGCGGGAGATCCCCTGGTAAGCCCGCCGTACGCAAAAAAACCGTTCATCGGCTTTCACACCGGTGAACGGTTTTGTCATGGCGGGGAAGGCGCGGTCAGATCAGCCCCTGAATCAGGATGATGAGAATCAGCACCGGCAGCACGAAGCGCAGGTAATTCTTCAGGATGGGGCTGCCCGGCAGGCGCATGCCCTTGCCCGTGTTGGCCTCCTCCAGGTAGCGGTCGTAGCCCCAGCCCCACCGGCTCACGCAGAACAGCAGGTAGATCAGGCTCCCCAGGGGCAAAAGCAGGTTGGACACCAGGAAGTCCTCGCTGTCCAGCACATCCCTGCCGCCGATGAGCCGCAGGCCGCTCCACACGTTGTAGCCCAGCACGCAGGGCAGGCTGGCCGCGAGCACCACCGCGCAGTTGATGATCACCGCCCGGCGGCGGCTCCACCCGAAGCTGTCCATGCAGCCGGCCAGCAGGTTCTCGAACACCGCGATCACCGTGGAGAAGCTGGCGAAGGTCATGAACAGGAAGAACAGCGTTCCCCACAGCCGTCCGCCGTGCATGTTGACGAACACGTTGGGCAGGGTGATGAAGATCAGCGAGGGGCCCGCGTCCGGCTCCACGCCGTAGGAGAAGCACGCCGGGAAGATGATCAGCCCCGACATCAGCGCCACGAAGGTGTCCAGCGCGCAGATGCGCATGCTTTCCCCGGCCAGGGTGTTGTCCCGCGTCATGTAGCTGCCGAAGATCTCCATCGCGCCGATGCCCAGGCTCAGCGTGAAGAAGGCCTGGTTCATCGCCGCGGTGATCACCTTGCCAAGGCCCGCCTCCCGGGCCCGCTCAAGGCTCGGCAGCAGGTAGAAGCTCACGCCCTCGCCCGCGCCGGGCAGGGTCAGGCTGTGGACGGCCAGTACCATCATCAGCCCCAGCAGAAGCAGCATCATCCACTTGGAAATGCGCTCCAGCCCCTTCTGCAGCCCGAAGGAGCAGACCGCGAAGCCCGCCAGCACCGTTACCGCCATCCACAGGCCCATTTCCCGCGGGTTGGCCAGCATGTCGCTGAACACGCCGCCCACGCCCTCGCTGCCCACGCCTTCAAAGGCGCCGGTGAGAAACTTGAAGAAGTAGCTGACCATCCATCCGGCCACGGTGGTGTAGTACATCATCAGCAGATAGCAGCCCGCCATGCAGGCCCAGCCGTGCAGATGCCACCGGTGCCCGGGCTTTTCCAGGGCCTGATAGGCCTTGCGGGCGCTGGAGCGGCCGGCGCGGCCCACCGCCAGCTCCATGGTCAGGACGGGCACGCCCATCAGCAGAAGGAACAGCAGGTAGAACACCACGAAAATGCCGCCGCCGTTCTGCCCGGCCACGTAGGGGAACTTCCACACATTGCCGATGCCGATGGCGCACCCCGCGCTGACCAGGATGAACCCCAGCCGGGAACCGAAACTGTCTCGTTTCATAACGATGCATCCTCCGTGAAAAGGAAAATCATGCTATGGATGATGATACACCGGGTCATACCCCCCTTGCAAGGCTGCATTTTCGATGATAAAATAAGAAAAACTGATACATGCCGGAGGCTCATGCCATGAACACCAATCAGCTGCGCTACTTCGTCTCCGTGGCGGAGGGGCGATCCTTCACCCGGGCGGCGGCGGCGCACTTCATCACCCAGACGGCCATCACCCAGCAGATCCGCGCGCTGGAGCAATCCCTGCAGGTGCAATTGTTCGACCGCCACAGCCGTCCCGTGGCCCTGACCCCGGCGGGGCACACCTTCCTGGTGGAGGCCAAGGCGATTCTGGCCCGCATCGACCGGGCGGTGGACCGGGTGCAGGAGGCCTCGGTGGGCATGAGCGGCGCGCTGCACATCGGCTACACCAAGGGGTACGAGCGGTCAGGGCTGTCGGGGACGCTGGGGAGCTTCCACGGGGCGTTCCCCAATGTACTCCTGTCCTGCCACAGGGGCAGCACGGATCAGCTGGCCTCGGGGCTTTTGAAGGGCGAGTACGACGTGATCTTCACCTGGGACAGCACGGAGCTGTGCAAGAACGCCGACGTGATCACCCGGGTGGTGGAGCGCAGCCCGCTGGTGCTGGCGGTGTACAACAGCCATCCCCTGGCCCAGCGGCGGCACGTGAGCCGGAGCGAGCTGCGGGGGGAGCCGATTCTGTTCCTGAACCTGTCCAGCACGGGGGATTCCGTGGGGGACAGCCGCTACGCGGAGCTGTACGAGCAGGCGGGGTATCAGCCGGATATCCTGTTCCGCTCGGGGGATGCGGAGAGCATCCTGATGATGGTGGCCGCCGAGGAAGGCGTGGCCATCCTGCCCTCCTTCGTCACGGGGAAGCTGGTCAACGCGGAGAACCTGACCTTCGTTCCTCTGACGGGGGAGTGCGAGGCGGTGGAAATCATTGCGGCGTGGCGGCGGGATGACGGCAATCCGCTGCTGGCCCGTTTTCTGGAAGCGCTGGCGGCGGCGGATGCCGGACGGGCTCCCGCGGCCCATGGAGGGATCGGACGATGACGGATGTGGATTTTGTGTCCCTGGGGCTGGGGGCGCTGGCGCTGCTGGCGGCGCTTGTGTGCGGCAAGCCCCTGCGCCGCCTGTGCGCCTGGGCGGGCGGAAGGCTGAGCGGCGTGGCGCCCCGGTGGCTGCGGATCCTGGGCCATGGCTTCACCGAGCCGCTGATTCTGGCGGTGCGGGCGGGGCTGCTGTGCACAGCGGCGCTGCTTTTGCCCCTGCCCTGGGAGCGGGCGGCGACGATGGCGGTGGTGACGGCGGTGGGCCGGGCGGCGGGAATCCTGCTGATGGCCTGGGGCCTGTGGCGTGCCGCGCCCATGTGCCAGCTGCTCCTGCACAGCGTGGAGGGCAGCATGGAGCTGTCCAGCGGGAAGACCATCGGCCGGTTCTTCGAGAACATCTACCGGGCGGTGGTGGCGCTGTTCGCGGTGCTGTCGGTGCTGGATCTGGTGGGCGTGCCGGTGGCCAGCCTGATCGCCGGCGCGGGGGTTGTCGGCCTGGCGATCTCCCTGGCGGCCCAGTCCACGCTGTCCAACCTGATCGCCGGGGTGACGCTGGTGCTGGAGCGGCCCTTCGCCATCGGGGATTACGTGACCCTGGGGGAGGTGGAGGGCACGGTGGAGGACATCTCCTTCCGCTCCACCCGCCTGCGCACGCCGGACAACGTGCTCATCACCGTGGAGAACGCCAGGGTCTGCGGGGAATACATCCACAACTGCACCAGCCGCACCAGCCGGCTGTGGCAGTTCGACCTGAGCCTGGCCTACGACGGCATGACCGCCGGGGAGCTGTCGGCGGCGGCCCGGGCGGTGGAGGAAGTGCTGAAGGCGGACGGCCAGGTGCTGCCCGAGAGCGTGCAGGCATCGGTGGAGCGCTTCGATCCGGCGGGGGTGATCGTCAGCGTGCGGTGCTACGTGGCCGCGCTGCCTCTGGGGGATTTCCGCGCGCTGAAGAACCGGCTGAACCTGCGGGTGATGGAGGCGGTGCAGGCGTCCGGGTGCCGCTTCGCCCTGCCCGCCGCCCGGGTGTACATGGAAGGCACGCAGGACAAGGGGTGAGCATGCATGGGTGACAGGGAGACCGGCCGGCTGTGGCGGGGGTATCTGCTGCAGGGGGTGAAGCTGGCGGGCGGCGCGCTGGCGGCCATGCTGCTGGCGGGGGCGCTGTCGCTGCGCTACAGCGCCACGGCGGGGATCATCACGCTGCTGAGCATTCTGGGCACCAAGCGGGAGACGCTGACCATTGCGGCGGGACGGCTGGCGGCCTACCTGACCGCGCTGGCGGTGGCGGCGGTGAGCTATCGTCTGCTGGGGTTCACGGTGTGGGGCTATGCGGCGTATCTGCTGGTGTTCGCGGTGATCTGCTGCCGGATGGGGTGGATGTACGCGCTGGCCATGGTATCGGTGCTGATGTCCCACTTCCTGGCGGAGGGGACGATGGCCCCCGCCATGCTGCTGAATGAGACGCTGCTGTTTCTGGTGGGGTGCGGCTGCGGGATCCTGATCAACCTGACCCTGCGGGCGGACGAAATGGGCATGCGCGCCCTTCGCGGGGAGGTGGACGGGCGGATGAAGTCGCTGCTGGTGCTGACGGGCTCGCTGCTGACGGATCCGGATGCCCGCGTCCAGCGGCGGCAGGAGGCGGAAAGCGAGCTGCGGCAGCTGAACCAGGCGCTCCGCCGGGGTACGGAGCTGGCCATCGCGAACAGGGACAACCGGCTCCTGCGCAGCCCGGTGTTCGACCTCAGGTACGTGGAGATGCGCGCCGGGCAGCGGGATATCCTCGCGCAGATCCTGTCCGCCATGGACAGGGCGCAGACAGCGCCCCGGCAGCAGCAGGCGGTGGAGGGATTCTTCCGGAAGGTGGCGCAGGAGTACAGCACGGACAACGACGTGGCCGAGCTGCTTGCGGAGCTGGCAAGGCTGCTCGGGGCCATGAAGACCGAGCCTCTGCCGCAGAGCCGGGAGGAGTTCGAGAGCCGGGCGCTGCTGTACTACGCGCTTTTGCGGATGGAGGATTTTCTGGAGGCGAAGCGGCGCTTTGCCCGGGAGAACAGCCCGTGAGGGATCGGGCGGGAGCACTTGCGCCCGGCGGGACACAATGGTATACTGCTGGGGATCAGCATATTGACGGGACGGAGGGATCGGCATGGGAGTAACGGTGAGCGTCATCGTGCCGGTATACAATGCGGAGAAGTATCTGCGCCGGTGCGTGGACAGCAT
>JBJEYH010000277.1:0-2864 GCA_051886675.1 Aristaeellaceae bacterium | reverse complement strand
TGCAGGGCGTGGTGTCCCTGGCGGTGATCCTGGGCGTGTACTGCCTGCTCAACGCCTGCTTTCTGCTCAGCGATATGCTGCGGGAGCTGCTGGGCACCGACGTGCGGGGCAAGCGCGTCCGCCAGCGGATCCGCCTGTCGCCCCCGGTGCTGCTGACCGCGCTGATTCCCCTGCGGCTGCTCTCCGCCCTGGACGATCCGGACGAGGCCGAGGAAACCGCCCGCTGGACCCGCCAGGAAACCGCCATCGAGCATCCCACGAAGGATCTGGAGATCTTCCTGCACCTGTCGAAGAACACCGCCGCAGGGCTGGGGCATGTGGACATCGCCCTGGGCGATACCGTGTACGCCTACGGCTGCTACGACGTGGGCAGCAGCCGGCTGTTCGGCGCGCTGTCCGACGGCGTGCTGGTCATGGCCGACCGGGACAGGTACATCCCCTACTGCCTGGAGACGGAGCAGAAAAAGCTCATCAGCTTCGGCGTGACGCTGACGGAGGAGCAGAAAGCCGCCGTCCGCCGCGCCGCGGAGGATCTGCTGCGGGACAGCAAGCCCTGGTATCCCCCCGAGGGCGATCCGCAGAAGCTCTTCGAGAGCGCGGCGGACGCCACCTTCCACAAGATCCAGCACGGCCCCTTCAAAACCTACAACGTGATGAAGACCAACTGCGTGGCCCTGGCCAACCTTCTGTGCGGCGCCAGCGGCCTGGACCTGATGAATCCCCAGGGCATCGTCACCCCGGGCACCTACTACGCCTTCCTGAACCGGCAGTTCCTGCGGCCCAGGAGCATCGTCATCTCCCGCACGGTGTACCGCTGAGCGCACCGCCCGGCCATGCAGCGCAAAAAAGCCCCCCGCTTTCCATGCGGAGGGCTTTTTTCCATGCGTTCAGCGCTGATCCATGGGCACGTAGGGAACAGGCTCCTTGACGCTGATGTAGGCCGGACGGATGATCTTCCCGGCATTCTGGATTTCCTCGATGCGGTGGGCGCTCCACCCGGCGATGCGGCTGACCGCGAAAATGGGCGTGAACAGCTCGCAGGGCAGGTCCAGCATCCGGTAGATCAGCCCGGAGTAGAAGTCCACGTTGGCGCTGACGCCCTTGTAGATCTTGCGCTTCTCGGAGATGATCTCCGGCGCCAGACGGGCGACGGTTTCGTAGAGGGCGTATTCCTCCTCCCGGCCCTTCTCCACCGACAGATCCCTGGCGCACTGCATCAGGATATCCGCGCGGGGGTCGGACAGGGAATACACCGCATGGCCCATGCCGTAGATCAGGCCGGACTGGTCGAAGGCCTGCTTGTCCAGCAGCTTGGCCAGATAGTCGCGGATGGCGCCCTCGTCGTGGGTGTCCACATGGGCGCGCATGTCGTCGAACATATGGACAACCTTCACGTTCGCGCCGCCGTGCCGGGGGCCCTTCAGGGAGCCCAGCGCCGCCGCCACCACGGAGTAGGTATCCGTGCCGGAGGAGGACACCACGTGGGTGGTGAAGGACGAGTTGTTGCCGCCGCCGTGCTCGGCATGCAGCACCAGCGCCAGATCCAGCAGCTTGGCCTCCAGGGGCGAGAACTGTCCGTCCTCCCGCAGCAGGTGGAGCAGGTTTTCCGCCGTGGAATACTGCTCCTTGGGCAGATGGATGAACAGGCTCTTGCCCTGATGATAATGCTGGAAGCTCTGGTAGCTGTACACCGCCAGCAGCGGGAACACCGCGATCAGCTGCAGGCACTGGCGCAGCACGTTGGCCACGGAAATATCGTCCGGGTTCTCGTCGTAGGCGTACAGGCCCAGCACGCACCGGGAGAGGATGTTCATCATGTCCTTGCCGGGGGCCTTGAGGATCATGTCCCTGACAAAGGACGTGGGCAGACTGCGGAAGTCCGCCAGCTCCTCCTGGAAGCGCGACAGCTGCGCCTGGTTGGGCAGCTGGGAGAACAGCAGCAGATAGGCCGTCTCCTCAAAGCCGTAGCGGCCGTCCCGCATAAAGCCGTTGACCAGGTCGCGGATATTCACGCCCCGGTAATAAAGCTGGCCATCGCAGGGCGTTACCGTGCCGTCCTCGTGCTTCACCTTGGATACAATGCGGGAAATCTCCGTCAGGCCGGTGACGACGCCGTTGCCGTCATTGTCGCGCAGGCCGCGAAACACATGATGCTCTGCATACATGTCCGGCGTAATATGGTTGTTCTTGCAGGACAAATTCGCCAGGCGGGTGATATAGTCCGTAATTTCAGAAAAATTCGTCTTCATGCAGGACCTCCTTCTGCCCATCGTATTGTACCTTTCATCATAGCATATCCTGAGTGGAAGGTCAACATCCCAATAGTGTAAAAGTGAACCTTTTTTCTTCCGTGCGAAGAAAAGGCGGCAGCCTCGTCATGGAGACTGCCGCCGGGGATACCCTACGGATCAGGAGAAATCGTCGGCGCTGCTGTCGGACTTGAAGTCGTCATTGGTCGCCGGGGGCGTCCTGGACGTGCCGGGATTGGAGGCGTCCTGGGCGCGGTTCTGCTGGCTGCGGTACTGCCTGCGGCCCTGACGCTGCGTGGTGGGCGGCGTCTGGGGATCGCGGTAGGAGGCGGTAAAGCTGCCGGACTCCGCCTGCCCGGTGGCGCTGCCGAAGGGATTGTCCTGGCTGCTGCCCGCGGGGCGGCTGAAGGGATTGTCCTGGCTGCCGGTGCCGCTCGCGCCTGCGCCGGTGGGGCTGCCGAAGGAATTCGCCTGGCTGCTGCCCGCCGGACGGCTGAAGGGATTGTCCTGGCTGCCGCTGCCGCTCGCGCCTGCGCCGGTGGTGCTGCCGAAGGAATTCGCCTGGCTGCTGCCCGCGGGGCGGCTGAAGGGATTGTCCTGGCTGCCGGTGCCGCT